>NZ_LIPP01000269.1 GCF_001418335.1 Streptomyces aurantiacus
TCCCCGAACAGCGTCGCCACCCCCGCTACTTCCGGAACTCCTCCGGGCAACGGCCGTCCTCCGCCAGGTACTTCTCCGCCCAGGTGCGCAGGTGCGTGAGCGCGGGCTCCAGCGCGGACCCGGCCTCCGTCAGCCGGTAGGAGACGCGCAGGGGCGGGCCCTCGTCGACCTCGCGCACCACCACTCCTACCTCGGCCAGTTCCGTGAGCCGGTCGGAGAGCATGCGCTCGCTGATGCCGGGAATGGCACGGCGCAGGTCGGCGAAGTGCACGGGGGCGGGCAGGAGCACGGCCACGATCGGGCCCGTCCAGCGCTTTCCGATCATCTGGAAGACACGGGTGATGCCGTCGTCGACCCGCCTGCACATCGCAGCGTCGTGGTTTTCCTGGACCGCCATGCCTTCAGGGTACTGGCCCTCCATAGGGGAGTGAGAAAAAGTAAGCTACTATGTTATTCATAGTAGCCAGCGAAAAGTAAGTCATGGGTGCCGGACTCAACGCCCCGCCCCTACGCCTTCGGACACCCCTTCCGATCCCCCTGATGGAGAACCTATGGCCACCCTGCTGCACGTGGACTCGTCCGTCTTCCCCGGTCCCGCCTCGGCGTCCCGCGCCGTCACGGATGCCTTCCGCAAGGCGTGGGAGGAGCAGCACCCGCAGGGCACGGTGATCTACCGCGATCTCTCCGCCCACCCCGTCCCGCACATCACCGCCGACGCCCACAGCGCCCTCTTCGCCGATCCGTCGGAGCACACCCCGGAGCAGGCCGCGGCCTTCGCCCGGCGGGTGAGGTTCATCGAGGAACTGGAGCAGGCGGACGCCGTTCTGATCGGCGCGCCCATGTACAACTTCTCGGTCCCGTCGACCCTGAAGGCGTGGCTGGACAACGTGGTCGCCGTCGGCCGCACCGCGGGTGACACCCCGACCGCCAAGGGCACCCCGGTCACCGTCGTGGCCAGCCGCGGCGGCTCCTACGCGCCGGGCACACCCCGCGCGGGCTACGAGTACGTACAGAACTACCTGGAGGCCGTACTCAAGGACATGCTCGGCCTGGACGTCGCATTCATCGTCCCGGAGCTCACGATGGCCCCGCACATGCCGGCGATGGCCGAGCTGGTCCCGCTCTTCGAGGCCTCCCGCGCCAAGGCCCTGGAGGACGCGGCCGCCAAGGGCCGGGCCCTCGCGGAGCAGCTCACCGCGACCGCCGCCTGACACACCACCGCACGAACGCGCGCCCCTGCCCGCCACCACGGGCGGGGGCGCGCGTCGTGCGGAACGCCGGAACGCCGCCTTGCGAGCAAGCCGATACACATGCCGTTCGCCATGCGCAGGAACCCAGCGGGACGCGCACCGCTTGCGAACTGCCCTTCGGTCTTTCGCCCCCGGCGATCCGCTCCTCCCAGCGATGCTCAGGCACGGCCTGATGTCTTACGGTATGGGCGGCTACAAGGGACGGGGACGACAGGTGAGAGGTTGCGAAGCGGCTTGCAAAACGGTAGGAGGACCATCACCGCGAGCCGCGAGCCGCGAGCCGCGAGCCGCGAGCCGCGAGCCGCGAGCCGCGAGCCGCGAGCCGCGAGCCGCGAGGGTGCTTATGCGTCTCGCTTGCCTTATTCGCCTTATTGGTCTTATTGGTCTTATTCGCCTTATTCATCGCTGACCGGCGGCGGGCCACCCGTAATCGTTCGGGGTGGCCGTGAACGCTAGCGTCGGCCCGCCCCTGCGCGTCCCCGTGGGACACGACCCCCAGCGGTGGAGTACTTTCCACAGCGAGAAGACACTGGTCGTGGCGGCCCGTACCGTCACGTCGACGGTACGGGTGCTGGAATCGCTCCCGGCCCTCCTGCGCAACGACAGCAGGGTCACCGTCGTCTTCGCCTACGACCCCACCTCCGCCTTCAACGACGGAGTCCTCGACCTGCTCAGTGATGCCGGCTGCCGGATCATGCCCTGGTCGCAGCTGAGCACCATCACGCCCGACCTCATCGTCACCGCCAGTGAGAACGTCGACGTGCCCGAGGGCGACTGCCCCGTACTCGTCCTGCCGCACGGCATAGGCTTCCAGAAACGCGTACCGGATTCCCGCGCCTCAGGAACCCGCCTGTCCGGTGCTGTTCCGGACTCCGTCCTCGAAACCGGACGAGCCTGGATCGCCGTCTCGCACCCGGACCAGGAAGAGCAGCTGCTCGCCGCGTATCCGAAGGCGGACGGCCGCACGCTGCTCATCGGAGACCCCTGCTTCGACGAACTGTCCGCGAGTCTCCCGGACGCCGCTTCCTTCAAACGCTCGCTGGGTGTTGCCGACGGTCAGCGCCTGGTCGTCCTCAGCTCCACCTGGGGTCCGACGTCGCTCCTCGGCCGGGATCCGGAGCTGCCCGCGCGCGTGCTCGCCGAGTTGCCGTGCGACGAGTACCGGGTCGCCGCGGTCGTCCACCCCAACGTGTGGTCGGCGCACGGCTCTTGGCAGATCCGTTCCGTACTGGCCGGCGCGCTGGAGGCAGGGCTGTTGCTGATGCCGACGGTCCACGCCTGGCGGTCGGCGCTGGTCGCAGCCGACACCGTCATAGGGGACCACGGCTCCGTGACGCTGTACGGGGCGGCGCTGGGCAAGCCGGTGCTCCTCGCCGCGTTCGGCGACGACGCGGTGCAAGGGACGGCGATCGCCAGGCTCGGCCGGGCCGCGCCCCGCCTCGATCTGCGCGGTGACCTGCACCGGCAGGTCGACTCGGCGATCGCGGACCACGTCCCCGAGCGCTATGCGGAAATCTCGCAGGCCGCCTTCGTTCGGACAGGCCAGGCATCCGCCCGGCTGCGTACGGCCGTGTACCGCCTGCTGGAGCTGCCCGAGTTCGGCTCGGCCCCACCACGCGCGCGTACGCTGCCTCGCCCGGCCACACCGACCGCCACCGTCACCTCGTGGACGGTGGAAAGCACTGCCACACCCGGCGAGGGCGGGCAGTGGACAGTCGCCGTCCGCCGCCGTCCCGCGGCCGTTGCCGACGCTCGCGGCGAGGGGCCCGACGCCTATCTCCATCTCGCGTGCGACGAGGAGGAGCAGGACCACCAGTTGACCGAGAGCGCTTCGGTGCTGTTGTGCCGTAGCCCCGCACCGACCACGGTCAGCGCCCTCCGCTGGATCCGGAACACGCTCAGTCGCTTCCCCGGCTGCCGACTTGCCGCTACGGCGCCGGGAAGGGGCTGCTTCCTGGTGGGGCTCGACGACGGACGGATCGTGGAGGCGACGATCACCGGCCCCGCCGTCGACCCCGGACTGCCCGCCGCCGTGGTCTACACGTGCCTGCGCGCGGGCCTGCCATTGGACGACGTCTTCGTGACCCTGCGGATCGGCGGTGTCCGGGAGGAAGACATCGGCCTGCGCCTGCGGAACTTTTTGCCGGACACCGCCGATCCACAGCGCTGAATCACGTTGCCGATCCGCAGCGCTGAATCTCGTCCCTCACGCCTCCCTCACGCACGCCACACGGCGCCACACGGCGCCACACACACGCGCCGCTCAGCCGGCGCCGCCCAGACGGTCGAGGCGTTCCCGCAGTTTCTCCGCCTCCGGGCTGCCACCTGTCTCGTAGATCTCGTGGGCCCGGACGAGATGCTCGCGTACGGTCTCCCGAGCGCCGCCCGTCCGCTCCGTCACGTCGGCGAGCAGGACCAAGGCCTGTGCCTCGTAGTGACTGGCCTTCTCCGCGCGCAACGCGTCAGCCGCCTCACCCAGTACGCGCATCGCCGCGTCCGGGTCCCCCTTGTGGTCGTGGACGGCGCCGAGAGCAGCCAGCGCGCGGGCCGCCATCCGCTCGTCGTCGCGGGCCAGCAGGTCCTGATGGGCCCGGCGCAAGGTGTCCAGGGCCTGGTCGTGGCGGCCTGCGGCGTCCTGCGCGCAGCCCAGGAAGTACGTGGCGATGGCCACCCCTCGCCATTCCCCGGCCTCGATGTTGAGCTCGACGGACCGCCGGTACGCCGCCATGGCACGGACGGCGTCGAAGCGGTCCCAGTAGCGTCCGGAGAACTCCTGCACGGACGCCTTCAGCGCGGCGTGCGCCGACACCTCCGCGCAGGCGACCGCCTTCTCCAGCTCCGCACGCGCCCGGTCGTACTCCCCGAGGTCCATGAGCGGCCGCGACAGCAGGCTGCGCAACCGGGCCTCCGCGGCCGGCACCACGGCCTCGGCCGCCGCAGCCGCTCCCAGCTCCAGGGACTCCTTCCAGTCGCCCAGGTACCTGCGGTGCAGGAACAGGACGGTGAAGCCCTCCGCCAGCTGCCAGACGTGCTGGTGGAGACCGAGCCCGGACGCCTCGCGCAGAACGGCCAGGATGCCGGCGCGCTCGGCTTCCAGCCAGGTCAGTGGGTCCGGGCCGCCCTCCACAGCGAAGGGGTCCGCCGCATCGCGCAGGAGGCCGGTCGGATTCCCGATCCTCAGCCGGTCCTCCCTGACAGCCCGGTCGGCGAACGCGGTCAGGGCCAGGTAGTGGGTGGCCAGCCGTTCCACCACCGCCTGCCGGCCGCCCTCCGGCTCCTCCTCGGCTGCGTCGTCCGCGCACTCGCGCGCGTGCAGGCGTACGAGATCGTGGAAGCGAAAGCGATCGTCCTCCGTCACATCGACGAGGCTGGACTCTTCCAGGACATCCAGCAACGCTTCCGCTTCCGCCCGGTCCAGGCCCGCGGCGACGGCAGCCGTACCGGCGTCGAACGTACGCCCGGGAAACCAGCCGAGGACCCGGTACAGCCGAGCCGCGTCGGGCGGGAGCGCACGGTAGGTGAGATCGAGTACGGCGGACACCGAGTGTTCCCCTCGCAGAGACAGCCCTCGCAGGCGGCGGGTTTCGTCGGCGAGTTCTTCGGCCAGCCGGCTCATCGTGAGCCGCTTGCCGGTCAGCAGGCGGGCGGCCACGAGGTGCAGTGCCTTCGGCAGGCCGGCGCAGAACTCGACGAGCCGTTCGGCAGCGCCCCGCTCCGCCTCGACGGCCTCCTCACCACATCGCTGCGCCAGCAACCGCAGGCCGTCGGCCATGGTCAACGGTTCGAGGGGCAGCGGGCGTGCCCCGTCCAGAGCCACCAGCTCACCCAGCTTGCCGTTGCTGGTGACCAGCAGTGCGCTGCCCGGCCCCTTCGGCACCAGGGGCAGCACTTGACCGGGCCGATTCGCATCGTCGAGAACGACGAGAATACGGCGGTCCGCGGTCCGTGAGCGGTAGTGCGCGGTCAGCTCCTCAAGGGACTCCGGCATGAACGTGTCATGCACCCCGAGGGCTCTCAGGCACATCACCAGGGCCGCCGACACATCGCCACCCGCCCGGCGGCGCAGTGCCGCGTAGTCGATGAAGATCTGCCCGTCCGGGAATCGGTCACGGACGGTGTCGGCCCATCGGCAGGCCAGCGTGGTCTTGCCGACGCCGGGGATACCGGAGATCACGACGAACCCGACGCTGGAGGATCCACGCAGGACGGCGCGTAAGTCCGAGTCGAGAAGCGAGAGTTCTTCCGCGTGGTTGACGCACCGCACGGTCAGCGGCGGCACCTGATCAGGACGGAGGACCGGACCGTCGGCCACCACCGTTCGGACGTTGAACGTGATGTCGCCATGGATCTCCTGGGCCTGGACGACCGGTCCGTCGACGTTCCCGGACAGGTCGTTCCTGACGTACGGATGCCCCTGGCGGTCCCTGAAACCCTCGCTCATCACACCGCTCCGGCACCCTGCTCGGGCGGAACCGCCCCGGAGCCGCCGAAGGTCAGACCGGAGAAGTGCTGCCCCTGGAAGACCGGGCCGTTCTGGACGCCCCCGCTGATGCTGTTGTGCACGGAAACAGCGGGGTCGTGCCGGGCATTCGGGTCCAACTCCGCGAGCACCGACCGAAGTTCTTCCGCGGCCTCGGGATCAGCCAGGAGGACACGACGCAGCCGCGTCCTCCATACGGCCTCGATGTCCGACCCGGCGAGTTCGTCCCGCGCGGCACGAGCCGCCATCAGCTCCTGCCGGGACAGCTGCAGTTCTTCCCCGACTGAGTTCTCGTCGCCGCCACGCGCAAAGAACCGGGCGACTCGATCCCTCGCCTGCGCCCAGGTCTCCGACACCATGAGCCCGACCAGCGTTGTCGCTCCGGACGCCGCCAGCGCTGCCAACTCGGCTTCCACGAAACCCCCTTGGGTACGACCTTCAAGACCTCGCTGATGCCACCGTAGAGAGCCCACTGACGCTTTGGTAGCCCGGCCACGGCGAACGAGTTCTCCGAGGCGAAGCCCGCCACGCCCAAGGAGACCCGCGACCGGCTCGGCACCCTCGCGTACACCTCGCCGTACACTGCCGCGCACACCACCGCGCACGCCGCCGCCAGGTGTCGCCAGGTGTCGCACCGAGGCCGAGCACCTGCTCACGCCGGAGGCGGTTGATCGGTACCCGGCCACCGGTTGCGCGCACCTGGGCGAGGCAGCCCGCACCGACCGCCGCTGCCGCCTCGGCAGGCTCCGCCGCGCCCGGCTCGGCCCCGGCGGCCGAGCAGGCCCAGCCGTACGCCACCGCCCGCGCCCGAAGAGTGAGAGTGCCCACACTTCACGGGCCCACTGAAGATCAAAAACTACGGAAAGTCGGCTGCCGGCAACTCGCCAGCCGCTGGGCAGCCGGGCAGGCCTGTAAGCACTGTCACATCAGGCCCGGCCTGCCCAGACACACCAAAGCGGGCTCATCGTGATCACGATGAGCCCGCTTCGTCAGTACTGCCGGACACCTGTCATCGGTGTCTCGTGGTGCGCGAGGGGGGAGTTGAACCCCCACGCCCTTTCGGGCACTGGAACCTGAATCCAGCGCGTCTGCCTATTCCGCCACCCGCGCATTGGGTGTGTCTTCCGTCTCTCACAAGGGTGGTGAGCGCCTTCCGACATCGAGAAGATTAGCACGGTGGAGAGGGTGGATTCACATCCGTTTACGAGGGCCACGGGAGGGCAACGACAGGCCGGCCGGCCTCCGCGACACCCCGCCATCAGCAGCGGGACCGACTCCCGTGGCGCCCCGGACCCCGCCCTCCCCAGCTCCCACGTACCAACCAGAACCGGTTCACGTATCAACCTCGTACCGGTCCAGGCCATCTCCCCATGAGCGGACCGGGGTCCGCTGTCCGGTGCGGGACACTGTGGTGACGCCACCTCTACGATCCTTCCCATACGGAGTGCCCCGGGGAGTTCGAAGAGGAGCTTCACAGGGAACTTCGGGAGGGGACTTCAGTGGGCGTCGACATCCGTCGACCGGGCCGACAGGGGGAACCAGCCGATTTCCCGGCGCGTGGATACGATCAGTAAGCAGTACCAGGGCAACGACGAAGGAGGAGGTGCCCCATGGGAGTCCTGAAGAAGTTCGAGCAACGTCTCGAAGGTCTGGTCAACGGCACCTTCGCCAAGGTGTTCAAGTCCGAGGTCCAGCCGGTGGAGATCGCCGGAGCGCTCCAGCGCGAGTGCGACAACAACGCCACCATCTGGAACCGCGACCGGACGGTCGTCCCCAACGACTTCATCGTGGAACTGAGCACGCCGGACTTCGAGCGTCTCAGCCCCTACTCGGGCCAGCTCGGCGACGAGCTGGCCGGCATGGTGCGCGACTACGCCAAGCAGCAGCGTTACACCTTCATGGGCACCATCAAGGTCCACCTGGAGAAGGCGGACGACCTCGACACCGGCCTGTACCGGGTCCGCAGTCGTACGCTCGCCTCCTCCGCCAACCAGCAGGCCGCTCCCGGCGGCGCACCCGCGGGCCCGCCTCCGGCGGCCCCCCGCGGCGGCCAGGCCGGTGGCAGGCCCGGTGGCTACGGCTATCCGCCCGCTGCCGCCCCTCCCATGCCCGCCGCGCCGCCACCCGGCGGGCGACCGTGCGCCGCACCCGCGGGCCAGCGGCCCGCCGCGGCCCCGCAGCCGGGAGGACGTACGCGGCACTGGATCGAGGTCAACGGCACCCGCCATCAGATCTCCCGCCCGACGCTCGTGCTGGGCCGCAGCACCGAAGCCGACGTGCGGATCGACGATCCCGGCGTCTCGCGCCGGCACTGTGAGATCCGGACCGGAACGCCCTCGACGATCCAGGATCTGGGGTCCACCAACGGCATCGTGGTGGACGGGCAGCACACCACCCACGCTACGCTCCGCGACGGCTCGCGAATCGTCGTGGGCAGCAGCACCATCATTTACCGGCAAGCCGAAGGGTGAAGCGGGGGCAATGTCAGAGCTGACCCTCACGGTCATGCGGCTGGGTTTCCTGGCCGTACTGTGGCTGTTCGTGATCGTGGCCGTGCAGGTCATCCGCAGCGACCTGTTCGGAACGCGTGTCACACAGCGCGGGTCGCGCCGGGAAGCCCAGAGGCCGCAACAGGCCGCCCGGCAGGGCGCGCCACCGCAACAGCGCCAGCAGCAGACGGCGGCAGCGGGGGGCGGCGGCCGGCAACGCCGCGGCGCCCCCACCAAACTGGTCGTCTCCGAGGGCATCCTCACGGGCACGACCGTTGCCCTTCAGGGCCAGACCATCACGCTGGGCCGCGCACACGACAGCACCATCGTGCTGGACGACGACTACGCGTCCAGCAGACATGCCAGGATCTACCCGGACCGTGACGGCCAGTGGATCGTCGAGGACCTCGGGTCGACCAACGGCACGTATCTCGACCGGACCCGACTGACGACCCCCACGCCTGTTCCACTGGGCGCGCCGATCCGCATCGGCAAGACCGTCATCGAGTTGCGGAAGTAGTGCTACGTCATGAATGAGCGCGAGCGGAGCGAGCGAGCAGCGGCGGTCCCCACGACGGACCCCGGCGCGCTCCCGACCGGAGGGTGGGCACCGTGCGGATGTACCCGGAGCCGACGGGCGAGGTGCGCATGAGTCTGTCACTGCGCTTCGCCGCCGGATCGCACAAAGGCATGATCCGAGAGGGCAACGAGGACTCCGGCTACGCCGGACCACGCCTCCTCGCGATCGCCGACGGGATGGGCGGCCAGGCCGCCGGTGAGGTCGCCTCGTCCGAGGTGATCTCCACCATCGTCGCGCTCGACGACGACGTCCCCGGCTCGGACATCCTCACCTCGCTCGGCACGGCCGTGCAGCGCGCCAACGACCAGCTCAGGATGATGGTCGAGGAGGACCCCCAGCTCGAAGGCATGGGGACGACCCTCACCGCCCTCCTGTGGACCGGACAGCGGCTCGGCCTCGTACACGTCGGCGACTCGCGCGCCTACCTGCTGCGCGACGGTGTGCTCACCCAGATCACGCAGGACCACACCTGGGTGCAGCGCCTCGTCGACGAGGGACGCATCACCGAGGAAGAGGCCACCACCCACCCGCAGAGGTCGCTCCTCATGCGCGCGCTGGGCAGCGGCGACCACGTCGAGCCCGACCTCTCCATCCGTGAGGTCCGCGCCGGCGACCGGTACCTGATCTGCTCCGACGGGCTCTCGGGCGTCGTCTCCCATCAGACGATGGAAGACACCCTCGCCAGCTACCAGGGCCCCCAGGAGACCGTGCAGCAGCTGATCGAGCTCGCGCTGCGCGGCGGCGGCCCCGACAACATCACCGTCATCGTGGCCGACGTCCTCGACATCGACGGCGGCGACACCCTCGCCGGGCAGATCTCCGACACCCCCATCGTCGTGGGCGCGGTCGCCGAGAACCAGCAGCACCCGCTGCACGACGACGGCGCCATGCAGACCCCCGCAGGGCGCGCCTCCAGCCTCGGCCGCCAGGTACCCGGACAGGGCGGCGAGTTCGGCCCGCCCGGCAGCGGCGACACCACCGGGTACGTACCCACCGGAGGGTTCGGCGACTACTCCGACGACGACTTCGTCAAACCGCGCCCCGGGCGCAAGTGGCTGAAGAGATCCCTCTACACCGCGCTCGCGCTCGGCGTCATCGGCGGCGGACTGTACGGCGGATACCGCTGGACACAGACGCAGTACTACGTCGGCGCGAACGACGAGCACATCGCGCTGTACCGCGGCATCAGCCAGGACCTCGCCTGGGTGTCGCTCTCCAAGGTGGAGAAGGACTACCCGAAGGTCGAGCTCAAATACCTGCCGCCGTACCAGCAGAAGCAGCTCAAGGCCACGATCGCCCAGCCCAATCTGCGCGACGCCGAGTCGAAGGTCGCCGAGCTCGAAACCCAGGCGTCCGCGTGCAAGAAGGACGCCGACCGCCGCAAGGCCACCAGCGACCAGAACGCGAAGAGCGGCGAGGGCGAGGCCGGCGGGGTCACGGGAACCACCCGGACCTCCGTCGCGTCCAAGGCCACACCGACGCCGACGGCAACCTCCTCGGGGGAACAGTCGTCACCCGACCCGTCCAAGTCCGCGACCGCACCCACTCCCACACCCGGCCCCAGCCTCTCCGACGAAGAGCAGAAGCTGGTCTCGCTGTGCGGTAAGCAGTAAGCAGCCGTGAGGGGCCCTGTCACACGATGAGCAGTACTTCCAACCCGTCGACGCAGCACACGTCCACGATCGGCGCGATCGGCACACCGAGCCGGCGCAACACCGAGCTCGCGCTGCTCGTGTTCGCCGTGCTCATCGCGGTGTTCGCCTACGCCAACGTCGGCCTGGCCATCAACGGCTCGGTGCCATCCGGCCTGCTGAGCTACGGCCTCGGCCTCGGCCTGCTCGCGGGCGTCGGCCACCTCGTCGTACGGAAGTTCGCACCGTACGCCGACCCGCTGATGCTGCCGCTGGCCACGCTGCTCAACGGCATCGGCCTGGCGGTCGTGTGGCGCCTGGACCAGTCGCAGCGACTGCAGGAGAAATCCACCTTCTTCGAGGCCGCCCCCCGCCAGCTGCTGAACTCCGCGCTGGGTGTCGCCCTGTTCGTGATCGTGCTGGTCTTCCTCAAGGACCACCGCGTCCTGCAGCGCTACACCTACATCTCCATGGTCGCCGCGGTGATCCTGCTGCTCCTCCCGCTGGTCCCGGGCCTCGGCGTGAACGTCTTCGGCGCGCGGATCTGGATCAAGATCCCCGGCCTCGGCACCATCCAGCCCGGTGAGTTCGCGAAAATCGCCCTGGCGGTGTTCTTCGCGGGCTATCTCATGGTGAAACGCGACGCCCTGGCCCTGGCCAGCCGCCGCTTCATGGGGCTCTACCTGCCGCGCGGGCGTGACCTCGGCCCGATCGTCGTCATCTGGGCCCTGTCCATCCTGATCCTGGTCTTCGAGACCGACCTGGGAACCTCACTCCTGTTCTTCGGCATGTTCGTGATCATGCTGTACGTCGCCACCGAGCGGACCAGCTGGATCGTGTTCGGACTGCTGATGTCCGCGGCCGGCGCCGTCGGCGTCGCGTCCTTCGAGTCGCACGTCCAGCAGCGCGTCCAGGCCTGGCTCGACCCGATGCACGAGTACGAGCTCAGCCAGCAGGGCGTCATCGGCCACACCGAGCAGTCCATGCAGGCCCTGTGGGCCTTCGGCTCCGGCGGCACCCTCGGCACCGGACTCGGCCAGGGCGACTCCGACCTCATCGGCTTCGCCGCCAACTCCGACTTCATCCTCGCCACCTTCGGCGAGGAACTGGGCCTGGCCGGCGTGATGGCGATCCTGCTGATGTACGGCTTGATCGTGGAACGCGGCGTACGCACCGCCCTCGCCGCCCGCGACCCCTTCGGCAAGCTGCTCGCCATCGGCCTCTCCGGCGCCTTCGCCCTCCAGGTCTTCGTGGTCGCGGGCGGCGTCATGGGCCTGATCCCGCTGACCGGTATGACGATGCCGTTCCTCGCCTACGGAGGCTCCTCCGTCATCGCCAACTGGGCACTCATCGGCATCCTGATCCGGATCAGCGACACCGCCCGCCGGCCCGCGCCGGCCCCCGCACCAAGCCCCGACGCCGAGATGACCCAGGTGGTCCGACCGTGAACAAACCCCTGCGCCGGATCGCGATCTTCTGCGGCCTCCTCATCATGGCCCTGCTGATCCGCGACAACTGGATCCAGTACGTCATGGCGGACACCCTCAAAGACGACACCAAGAACCGCCGCGTCGCCATCGCCCGCTACGCCACACCGCGCGGCGACATCATCGTCGAGGGCAACCCGATCACCGGGTCCTCCAAGACGAGCGGCGACGACTTCAACGACTTCGAGTACAAGCGCACCTACAAGGACGGCGCGATGTGGGCCCCCGTCACGGGCTACGCCTCGCAGGCCTTCGGCGCCACGCAGCTGGAGAGCATCGAGGACGGCATCCTCACCGGCAACGACGACCGGCTCTTCTTCCGCCGCACGCTCGACATGATCACCGGCAAGAAGCAGGAGGGCGGCAATGTCTACACCACCCTCAACGCCGCCGCGCAGAAAGCCGCGTACAGCGGTCTCCTGAAGCAGGGCAAGGGCGCCGTCGCCGCGATCAACCCGGAGACCGGCGCGATCCTGGCACTGGCCTCCACCCCCTCGTACGACCCGTCGAAGTTCGCCGGCAACTCCACGAAGGTCGACGGCTCGGCCTGGAACAAGCTCCAGAAGAAGAACAACCCCGACGACCCGATGCAGAACCGGGCGCTGCGCGAGATCTACCCGCCCGGATCCACCTTCAAGGTGGTCACGGCCGCCGCCGCGCTGGAGCATGGCATCGTCGACAGCGCCGACGAGAAGACCGACTCGCCGCTGCCGTACACCCTCCCGGACTCCACCACCGAGCTGAAGAACGAGGGGAACATCCCCTGTAAGAACGCGACGCTCCGCGAGGCGCTGCGCGTGTCCTGCAACACCGTCTTCGGCAAGCTGGGCGTCGACGTCGGCAAGGAGGACATGCTGGAGACGGCCAAGAAGTTCGGCTTCAACGAGGAGCAGTTCGTGCCGGTCCGCTCCAGCGCCTCCAACTTCCCCGAGAAGATGGACAGGCCGCAGACCGCGCTCAGCTCCATCGGCCAGTTCGAGACCGCCACGACCCCGCTGCAGATGGCCATGGTGGCCTCGGCCGTCGCCAACGACGGCAAGCTCATGAAGCCGTACATGGTCGACAAGCTCCAGGCGCCGAACCTCGACGTCATCGAGCAGACCGACCCCGAGCAGATGAGCGAGCCGCTCTCCGAGAAGAACGCCCAGATCCTTCAGTCGATGATGGAGACGGTCGTCAAGGAGGGCACCGGCACCAAGGGCGACATCAACGAAAGCGGCATCACCGTCGGCGGCAAGACCGGTACCGCCCAGCGCGGTGTCGACAACAGCGAGAACCCGTACGCCTGGTTCATCTCGTACGCGAAGACCGACGACGGCAGCTCTCCCGTCGCCGTCGCCGTCGTCGTCGAGGACGAGAGCGCCAACCGGGACGACATCTCCGGCGGTGGTCTCGCCGCTCCGATCGCAAGGGACGTGATGAAGGCAGTCATCGACAGCAAGAAGTGACCCCGCTCACGTCCCCAACACATCGGTGCACGTTGCGATACCGGTCCTGTATCGGGTGACGGTTGTGGCCAGGTCAGTGAAGACTAGCCGGGTACGGTATGCCCGGACAGCACACCGCCGGACCACACGTGGTGTGGTCAGGACCGTCGGAAAAGGCTGGTAGGTAGCTATGGAAGAGCCGCGTCGCCTCGGCGGCCGGTACGAGCTGGGCCACGTGCTCGGCCGTGGTGGCATGGCGGAGGTTCACCTCGCCCATGACACCCGGCTCGGCCGCACGGTGGCGGTGAAGACGCTGCGAGCGGACCTCGCGCGCGACCCGTCGTTCCAGGCCCGGTTCCGCCGGGAGGCCCAGTCGGCCGCCTCGCTCAACCATCCCGCGATCGTCGCCGTGTACGACACGGGTGAGGACTACATCGAGGGCATCTCCATCCCGTACATCGTGATGGAGTACGTCGACGGATCCACGCTGCGCGAACTGCTGCACTCCGGGCGCAAACTGCTGCCCGAGCGCACCCTGGAGATGACCATCGGCATCCTCCAGGCCCTGGAGTACTCGCACCGCGCCGGCATCGTCCACCGCGACATCAAGCCCGCGAATGTCATGCTGACGCGCAACGGCCAGGTCAAGGTCATGGACTTCGGCATCGCCCGCGCGATGGGCGACTCCGGCATGACGATGACGCAGACCGCGGCGGTCATAGGGACGGCGCAGTACCTCTCCCCCGAGCAGGCGAAGGGCGAGCCGGTCGACGCCCGCTCCGACCTGTACTCGGCAGGCTGCCTGCTGTACGAGCTCCTCACCGTCCGCCCGCCCTTCATCGGGGACTCCCCGGTGGCGGTCGCGTACCAGCACGTACGCGAGGAACCGCAGCCGCCGAGCGTCTTCGACCCCGAGATCACGCCCGAGATGGACGCCATCGTCCTGAAGGCGCTCACCAAGGACCCGGACTACCGGTACCAGTCCGCCGACGAGATGCGCATGGACATCGAGGCCTGCCTCGACGGCCAGCCCGTCGCGGCCACGGCGGCCATGGGTTCGGTCGGCTACGGCGGCTACCCGGACGACCAGCCGACGACCGCCCTGCGGTCCGCGGACGGCCAGCACACCGCGATGCTGCCCCCGACCAACCCGGACGACGGCGGCTTCGGCTACGACGACCGGGCCGGCCGGCGCCGCCAGCAGAAGAAGAGCAACGCCTCGACGATCCTTCTCGTCGTAGCCGGTGTACTCGTGCTGGTCGGCGCGATCCTCATCGGCAAATGGGTGTTCAGCGGCAGCGGCGACGGGAACGACACGTTCGGCGCGCCCAACTTCGTGAACCGGACCGTGGCCGACGCCAAGCAGACGGCGGCCAACGTCGATCTCAAACTCACGATCAACGAGAAACCGTGTGAGACCACGCCCAAGAACAGCGTCTGCGCCCAGAACCCGGCCGCGAAGACCGACGTCAAAAAGGGCGACACGATCACGTTGACGGTGTCGACGGGGGCGCCGAAGGTGGCGGTTCCCAACGTCATCGACGACCCGGTGGACACCGCCACGAAGAAGCTTGAGGACGAGAAGTACGAGTTCGAGGTCAAGACGGAGAGCAAGGAGTCCAGCCAGGAAGCCGGCACCGTCCTCGACCAGGACCCGTCCTCGGGCGAAGAGGTGGAGAAGGGTTCCACGATCACGCTCACCGTCGCCAAGGAGAAGGAACAGTCCACTGTTCCGGACGTCGGCGGCCAGAGCTGTGACCAGGCCAAGGCCCAGATGGAACAGAACGACCTCACCGGCACCTGCACCGAGGTGGAGACGGACGACGACAACCTGGTCGGCAAGGTCATCGGGACCTCGCCCCAGGCGGGCTCGTCGGCCGATCCCGGTTCCACGGTGACCATCCAGATCGGCAAGGCGAAGCAGGAAGACGAGGACGACCAGAAGTTCGCCATGCCGAAGGTCACCCAGATGACCCTCGCCCAGGCCAAGCAGCTGATCTCCCAGAGCCAGCTCCAGGTCGGCAACATCACCGGCTCGCAGGACGACAACGCCATCGTCCTCTCCAGCGACCCGGGCCAGGGCAACGAGGTCAAGCCCGGCGACACGGTCAACCTCGTCACGGTCGGCACCGGTCAGAACGACGGCGGCAATGGCAACGGCGGCGGCTTCATCGGAGGCGCGGGCTGACACCCACCGCCGCTCCACCGGACGACCACGAAGCCCCGGCCCCTCACGAGAGGGCGCCGGGGCTTCGTCATGCGGCACGGGCACGGGCACGGGAAGAGGGGCATCTGCGGCATCGGCGGAACACGGCCGACCATCCGCTCGAATTTCTGAGCAAGACCCGACCACATCTTCGTATGTCCCGACTCGTTGCACTTTGGGGGTGGACAACAGGGCTCTGCCCCAGCCGCACGGCCACGGCACGCACCGAAGGGACAGAGCATGATCAACGAAACTGCTTTGCTGGAATCGAAGGCGCTACGGAACGGCGTCCTGGAGCGCACGGAAGTGCTGAACCGAGTCAAGGCACTGTCGCTGCTGCCGGACGGCATGCATGTGACGACGGCGATGGTCGCCACGTACTTCGGGGTGGGCATCAAAGCCATCCGTTCCCTGGTCGTCGACCACCGAGCAGAACTGGAAGACAACGGCTACCGGGTTTTGACAGGTCCAGAACTGAGCTCCTTCAAGGAGCTCAGTGGAATCCAGTCACGCACAGCATCTCTCGCACTCTTCTCCCGCCGCGCCGTCCTCAACGTCGCCATGCTGCTCCGCGACAGCGAAGTCGCACGTCAGGTGCGTACGTACCTCCTCGATACGGAGTACATGGCGCGGACGCAACCTGTGGAAAACCCTGTCGCCACAGACGCCATCTCCCTCGACGACCGCATCGACCGACGCATCACCCACATCCTGGGCAAGACAGTTGTCCCCATGTTCAACGCCCTGATCGAGACATCGAGCGAGCACCGCCAGGAACTCATCGCGCTCCGTGAGGACATCGAGAACGTGGAGCGCAAGCTGTGCTGGCACCACCGACGGCTCAGTGGCCTGGAAGGAGAGGCACCCTCCGAGAAGGTCAGGGCGACCATCAAGGCGATGACATGGCAGGCGTTCGAACACCACGTCGCCGACCTGCTCCGTCGTGACGGCTGCACACAGGTCGTCGTACGGCAGGCCCGGACCGACCGGGGCCTCGACATCACGGCCTGCGCAGCCGACGGCCGTACGATCGCCGTCCAGTGCAAGAACCGTGCCGGTCGCTGGTCCGTTACGAGCGCCGACATGCAGAAGTTCGCCGGCGCCGCACGAGCCATCACTCATGTGGACATTGCCCTGTTTGTCGCCACCTGCAACTTCAGTCTGGAAGCGCAAGCGATCGCCGATCTGAGCGGAGTCATCACCGTGAACCGCGACGAGTTGGAGGCGTGGAGCGCCGGAGTACGTCTCAAAGCACTGCGGCAGACGTAGCACGGGAGACGTAGCAACAGGAGAGGCCCGAAGTCGCAAGAGCACGTTGCGGCTTCGGGCCTCCGTCATGCTGGGCGACAGCCCTCCCCGCACGGGGCCGATCGGTTCAGCGCAGCTCCGCCGGTGGCGTCCGCTGGTCGTTGACCTTCTCCACGCGGTCCAGCTCGCCCCAGACGACGTACCGGTAGCGGGACGTGTAGACCGGCGTGCAGGTCGTCAGCGTGATGTAGCGGCCCGCCTTCTTCCTGCCCGACTCCTTGGGGACGGGCCCGAGGACGTTGACGTTGAACTTCGACGTCTCCGGAAGGGTCGCGTAGACCTTGTAGACGTACCACTCGTCCTTGGTCTCGAAGACGATCGCGTCGCCCTTCTTGAGCTTGTCGATGTTGTGGAACTTCGCACCGTGGCCGTCACGGTGCGCGGCCAGCGAGAAGTTGCCCTTCTTGTCCTGCGGGAGGGCCGACTTGACGGGGTTCGTGTAGTAGCCGGCGATGCCGTTGTTGAGCAGCTTCGTGGCGGTGCCCTTCTTGACCAGCACCTCGCCGTTCTTCATCGCCGGGACGTGCAGGAAGCCGATGCCGTCCTTGGTGTCCAGGCCGACCGGGCCACGGTCCTCGGCCCAGTGGTCGCGCACCTTGTCGCCCTGCTTGTCGGCCTCACGGTCCGCGATCACGTTCGTCCACCACAGCGAGTAGACGACGAACAGCCCGAGGACCAGGCCCGCCGTGATGAGGAGTTCACCCAGGACGCTGACGGCCGTGGCGATCGGGCCGCCGCCGCGC
This sequence comes from Streptomyces aurantiacus, assembly GCF_001418335.1. Lineage (GTDB taxonomy): Bacteria > Actinomycetota > Actinomycetes > Streptomycetales > Streptomycetaceae > Streptomyces > Streptomyces aurantiacus. The sequence goes on from NZ_LIPP01000269.1 coordinate 17,602, forward strand.
CGCCGCGGCGCGGGCGAGGACGCCGGCGCGTCCGTGTGCTCTTCGTGGTCGGTCGTCGCTGCCACTGCGTTTTCCCCGTCTGGTGTCGCTCAGGAATCTTGGAAGGTCTTGAATCGTGGAGGTCTTGAATCGTGGGAAGTGGTGGATCGTGGGAGGGGGTGGATCGTGGAGGTCTTCGAACCGCGTGCTCAGCCGACGAGCTCGTCGGGTTTGCCCTTGTCGCGTGACCGTTCCTCGACCATCGTGCCCCAGACGATCATGCGGTACTTGCTGGTGAACTCCGGGGTACAGGTCGTGAGAGTGATGTAGCGGCCCGCCGACTTGAACGGCGACCCCTTGGGCACCCCGTCCAGGACGGACGTGTTGCTCGGCGAGGTCACCGGCAGGATCGACGCCATCTTGTAGACGAAGTACTTGTCCTGCGTCTCCACGACGATCGGGTCGCCCGGCTTGAGACGGTTGATGTAGCGGAACGGCTCACCGTGGGTGTTGCGATGCCCCGCGAGACCGAAGTTCCCCGTCTTGGCGTCCGGCATCGCGGTCTTCACGCCTTCCTCGGCATAGTGGCCCACCATGCCGCGGTCCAGCACCCGCTTCTTGTCGGTGCCCTCGGCGATCGGCACGACCACGTCCAGCTTCGGAATGTGCAGAAGAGCAAAGCCCTGCCCCGGCTCGAACGTGCCCGGCTTCCCCTTGCCCTTCGCCCAGTCCTCCTGGAGGTTGCTCGCCTCGTTGCCGGCCTGCGCGTGGGCCCGGACGTTCGTCCACCACAACTGGTAGGTCACGAACAGCAGCATCAGTACGCCGGTGGTGATGAACACCTCGCCGATCATCCGGCTGGCCATCACGGCCGCGCCCGGCTTCCGCGCCCGCGCCGCACGCCGCGCCGCCATGCGCGAGGGGGGCGCATCGCCATCGGCCGCCGAATCCGCCCGCTCTGCCGACTCCTCCGACGACCCGCCGTGCCTGCCGTGCCGCCCGGAGGCCTTACGCCGGGCCGCACGGCCCCCGGAGGCGCCGGGAGCGCCCATACCGCCCGGAGCGGCTGCGGGGGCCGCAGAAGACGCGGAGAAGGCAGCGGAGGGGCTGGCAGAGGAAGCAGAGGGAGCGGTGGCCCGCCGGGAGCCGGCTATGGACCCCGCGTCCGCTATGCGCAGCGCGACCGTCTCCTCGACGGCAGGCGTGGCCTCGTACGGCGGCGCGTACGACTGGGCGTACGGCTGTGGTGGCTGCTCGGCGTACGCCGCCTGCGGTTCCGCATACGACGGCTGGGCCCCGGGGTACGCCGACTGGGGCCCCGTGTAGGAAGGCCCCGGTGCCGGCTGCGTATAGGTCTGCTGAGGCTGTGATCGCGGCTGTGATCGCGGCTGCGGTTGCGGCTGCGGCTGCGGCTGCGTGTAGGGCTGCTGAGGCGCCGTGTCCGTGTACGGCGGGCGTGGTGCGGAGCAGCCGTGCTCCGGCTCCGTGTGCGCCCGGCGTACCGGCTCCGCGTACGTCGAAGCGGCGCTCTGCCCGACGCTCCAGTCCGGGTCGTACGTCTGCGGGTCGTACCACTCCTGCTGCCCCGGCGCCGCAGCCTGCCGCAGGCCCGGCAGAGGGTCGCTGAGCGGATCGGCCAGGCCGTCGACGGCGGCCCGCATCGCGCCGCCCGTCCGGCCGTCACCCGCCAGTCCGCCACTCGCCGGCCCGGTGTCAGAGGCCGCCCCGAAAGGAGCCTCGCCCCCGTAGACGCCCGGCGGCGCCTCGAACGCCGCAGCGCCCCCGTACCCGGCGTCCTCGCGGTACGGGCCGGCACTGTCGCGCTCGGGGCGCAGGGCGGTCACGCCGTGACCCTGCCCACCACCGGGGCGAGCCCCACCGACCTGGCCACGGCTCCCTGGTCGCCGCACTCCACCAGCCAGTTGGCCAGCATGTGGTGACCGTGCTCGGTCAGCACGGACTCTGGGTGGAACTGCACGCCCTCGACCGGTAGTTCACGATGTCTGAGACCCATGATGATCCCGTCCTCGGTACGGGCCGTGACCTCCAGGTCGGCCGGCACGGTCGTCGGCTCGGCGGCCAGCGAGTGGTAGCGGGTCGCGACGAAGGGCGACGGCAGCCCGGCGAACACGCCCTTGCCGTCGTGCTCGACCGGCGAGGTCTTGCCGTGCAGCAGCTCGGGCGCGCGGTCCACCACGCCGCCGTACGCCACCTGCATCGACTGCATTCCGAGGCAGACCCCGAAGACGGGGACCCCGGTCGCGGCGCAGTGCCGCACCATGTCGACGCAGACCCCGGCCTCCTCGGGAGTACCCGGCCCTGGCGACAGCAGCACGCCGTCGAACCCGTCCTGCGCGTGCGCCATCGCCACCTCGTCGTTGCGCAGCACCTCGCACTCGGCGCCGAGCTGGTAGAGGTACTGGACCAGGTTGAAGACGAAGCTGTCGTAGTTGTCGACGACGAGAATCCGCGCGCTCACTGGTTGTCCACCGTCACATCGTTGAAGGGCAGCAGCGGTTCGGCCCACGGGAAGACGTACTGGAAGAGCACGTAGACCGCCGCGAGGACCAGCACGATGGAGAGCAGTGCCCTGATCCACGTGTTCCCTGGCAGATGCCGCCAGATAAAGCCGTACATGCCGTCCCTTCCGTCGCACCCACGGCACCAGACTCACGCCGTACCCGACCAGACTAACGGCGCAGGGCCTCCGGTTTCCCAGCCTCTGCGGGCTGGGTCGCATCAAGATGCGCCCAGACGATCAGCCGGTGACTGTGGCCCCATTCGGGGTCGCAGGTGGTCAGCGTCAGATAGCGGCCCTCTCGCGTGTACCCGGACTTCCTCGGTACGGGGTCGATGACCGCCGTGTCACCGGGGAGCGTCCTGTACGGCTCGGTGTCGACGCGGTACGTGAACCATGTCGTGCCGTCGGTCAGCACCACGGGGTCCCCCGGGCGCAACCGGGGGAAGTCCTTGAACGGGTCCCCGTACGTCCGGCGATGGCCAGCGACGGCGAAGTTGCCCCGCTCACCGAGGCGCGCGGTGCTCGCGTAGTGGCCCAGGCCCTTCTTGAGGGTCTTCGTCCCGGTGCCTTCGAGCACGGGCTTGTTCCACGTGAAACCAAGCCGCGGAATGTACATGACGGCGAAGGGCCTGCCGTTCCTGTACGCGACGGACTTCGCCGGGGCTGGAGCCGGAGCCGCACTCGGGCTGCCCGTTCCCGTCTCGGCTCCCGGCCCTGTCCCCATCTCCGTCGGCCTGTCGGGCTCGGCCGTCGCGGAACCCTTCGCCCACTGCTGCTGGAGCTGCTCGATCTGGTCGTTCATCGCGGCGTCGGCCTTCACACCCGTCCAGAACAACACGTAGACCACGAAGAGCACGATCACGGTGCCGACCGTGACGCACAGCTCGCTGAACGTCCTCACGACCACTCGCACCGACACAAGGTCCCCCCAGCGGCAGTTGCTCACTACCTCACAGGCTTCTACTCCACGGGCTTCGCGTAGTGGAGATCCACTGTGCCCGAGTAGCCGGGAAGAGTCACCGTCCCGTCCTCCTCGACCTTCCAGCCGAGCCCGTAGACGTTGACGTACACCATGTAGTTCTGGATGGCCTTGGACGCCGAGAGTGCCTTCTGCAGCTTCTCCGGGTCACCGACCGCCTGGATCTTGTACGGGGGTGAGTAGACGCGGCCCTGGAGGATCAGGGTGTTGCCGACGCAGCGGACGGCGCTGGTGGAGATCAGCCGCTGGTCCATGACCTTGATCCCCTCGGCGCCGCCCTGCCACAGGGCGTTGACCACGGCCTGGAGGTCCTGCTGGTGGATGACCAGGTAGTCGGGCTGCGGCTCGGGATAGCCGGGGAGCTTGGCCGTCGCGTTCGGAGGCGCGTCGTCGAGGGTGACGGTGAGGGCCTTGCCCTTGAGCTTGTGGGTGCCCGCGTTCTTCTCCAGGGCGGCGAGCTTGGCCGCCTCCGCCGCGGTGCTGCCGTTGTCCCGTTCGGCGAGGGTCTCGACGTCGTCGCGCAGTGATCCGTTGCTCTCGTCGAGCTGCCCGTTCTTGTGGCTGCGCTCCTGGATGAGGTCGGAGAGCCTCAGCAGCGAGGCGTCCGTACGGATGTTGGTGCCCTTGGCCGTGTCGAAGCTGGTGAAGAAGATCAGCCCGGCCAGCGCGAAGACGGCCACGGTCAACAGCCGCACCGGCCGGAATCGCCGGATACGGTCAGGGCTGGAACCCGACCGGGGAGAGTCGGCAGAATTGCTCAACGTACCCTTATCTCCTTCGGCGCCGCGGAAGCACTACGCTAACGGACGCCCGGGGGAGCACTAAGAGTCCCCTTGTACGCTGCCCCGGCAGCCCACGTTCTCTGCGCGGCCACGCAGCGCATCGACAGGAGAGACCCTCGTGCCGAAGTCACGTATCCGCAAGAAGGCCGACTACACGCCGCCCCCGGCGAAGCAGGCGACCAACATCAAGCTGAACAGCCGTGCCTGGGTCGCCCCGGTCATGCTGGCCATGTTCCTCATCGGCCTCGCCTGGATCGTCGTGTTCTACGTGACGGACGGCTCGCTGCCGATCGACTCGCTGGGCAACTGGAACATCGTGGTCGGCTTCGGTTTCATCGCGGCGGGATTCGGCGTCTCGACGCAGTGGAAGTAGCCCCCACCAGGGCCCAACGGTGATGGTCGAGGGCTTGCACGGACTCCGCGCAAGCCCTCATTCGCAACCCCTGGCGCAAGCTGTCCACCGAGTTATCCACAGCGATATCCACATGGGGACAAGGTTTTGGGGAGCCATGGGGAAAAGGTCGTAAGAGCTGTGGATAACCCACCGGGTGTTGACGCCGGTGTGACTGACCTACCGCAACCCGGAAGTGTGTTCGCCCCCCGTCCTGCCTGCGGAAACCCAGGTCAGCGACAGGGGGCACACCTGTTCCCCAACAGCATGCACAAGATCCGCCACGGTCTGTGGACAACGTGGCCTTCCGATGACTCTCGACAGCTCTCAGCCGGGGCTCGGACGTGGCTCGGACGGGGCTCAGTGCCTCTCTGGCTCGGGCGCCCGGCTCACAAGAAAGCCGGGCCGCCCGGCTCGGGTGAGCTGCGGTCAGGTGAGCTGCCCGGTCCTGACCAACGTCATGACCACCACCGCGATCAGCACCAGCGCGCACGCGCCGTACTGGATGAGCGCCCGGCGCTCCCTGGGCGCGTGCACCATCGCGTAACCGACGAGGACACCGCCGACGAGGCCGCCGATGTGGGCCTGCCACGCGATGTTGCTCCACCCGAAGGTGAAGATCAGGTTGATCACCAGCAGGGCGATGACCGGGCGCATGTCGTAATTGAGCCGCCGCATCAGGATGGCGGTCGCGCCGAAGAGGCCGAAGATCGCGCCGGAGGCACCGAGCGAGGGCTGGTTCGGCTCGGCGATCAGATACGTGAGCGCGCTGCCCGCGAGGCCGGAGACCCCGTACAGGGCGAGATAGCGGGCCCGGCCGAGGGCCGCCTCCAGGGGGCCGCCGATCCACCACAGGCTGAGCATGTTGAACGCGATGTGGATGTAGCTCCCGTGCAGGAACATCGCCGTGACCAGCCGGTACCACTGCCCCTCCGCGATGCCCTCGACGCTCCCGAGGACCGGCACGTACGCGCGGCCGATCAGGTTGAAGCTGTCGGTGACGCGGTCGCCCACGCGGAGCTGGACCAGGAAGGCGGCGAGGTTGAGTCCGACGAGGATCTTGGTGACGAGTCGCGGGTCCGAGGCGATCGTGCCGCCCGCGAGGGTGCGGGGCCGGGAGGCGCTGGGCGCGTGGCCCGTGCCGGAACCCTCCCGTACGCACTCGGGGCACTGGAAGCCGACCGAAGCGCTGATCATGCACTCCGGGCAGATGGGGCGCTCGCATCGCGTGCAGCGGACGCCGGTCTCGCGGTCCGGATGCCGGTAGCAGGTGGGCAGGCCCGGGGTGCCCTGCGGTTCCTGCGGGCTGCCTGGCGCCTGATCCATGGAGGTCCCCTTGTCCTTCGGCCGCACGCGGTATGCAACGCACCGCCCCGCTCATCCTTACGGACGGGCGGGGCGTTTGGTTCCCTGCGGGAGCTCTCCGGCACGGGCCGGGCAGAGGCTCGCCGACGGGTCTCGATTCAGCAGAATTCAGCGGAATTCGGCGGGAATTCAGCGGGATTCAGCGGGTCTCCACGGCGACCGACTCGATGACGACGTCCTCGACAGGGCGGTCGGTGCGCGGGTTGGTCGGCGCCGCGATGATGGTGTCCACGATCTTCTGGCTGGCCGCGTCGGTGACCTCACCGAAGATGGTGTGCTTGCGGGTCAGCCACGCCGTCGGGGAGACGGTGATGAAGAACTGCGAGCCGTTGGTGCCCGGGCCGGCGTTCGCCATGGCCAGCAGGTACGGCTTGTCGAAGGCGAGGTCGGGGTGGAACTCGTCCTCGAACTCATAACCGGGGCCGCCGGTGCCGTTGCCCAGCGGGTCACCGCCCTGGATCATGAATCCGCTGATCACCCGGTGGAAGACTGTGCCGTCGTAGAGCTTGTCGGTGGTCTTCTCACCCGTGGCCGGGTTGGTCCACTCACGCTCGCCCTTGGCGAGTTCGACGAAGTTCCGGACCGTTTTGGGCGCGTGGTTCGGCAGGAGCCGCACTTCGATGTCGCCTTGGTTGGTCTTCAGGGTGGCGTAAAGCTGCTCAGCCACGATCTGCCTTCCGTTGTCCTTTGTGACTCCCCGATCCTCGCATGGACCGCGCTGCCAGTCTTCCGTCACCGCCGGACAGGCCACTTCGGCCACCACGGGCCGCTTCAGCTGCTATGGGCCGCTCCAGTCGCCACGTACCGGACGGGCGCGCGGTGCGCGGATCCGTGCCATGGTCGTCGCAAGCTCCCATTGCACCGTATTGATCGGCTATTGCATCAAGTACACCCGGATTCACCATTCATGACCCGGATGCCCGCCCTCGCATGCCCCGGAGCGCTCCGGCAGGCATGATCCGGATAAGGGTGGAAAGGTGAACTGTGACTTTCCGGGGGATGGCCCCAAGCGCTCCAAGCCCCCATGTACGCCACCGAGGAGGAGGATCCCGTGACCCGCAAGGACAGCGTGCGCGCGGCGGCCGAGTCGGCGAAGGACAGCATGCGGCACGCCGCGGAAGTGGTGGCGCCCTACGCCGACACGACAAAGGACCGAGCCACCCACTACGCGCATGAAGCGCGCGTCAAGCTCGCGCCCATGGTGTCGTCCGCCGCTCTCCAAGCCGCCGAGCAGGCACGCACTCAGTACGACGCTCATCTCGCACCGCGGATCGGACAGGCACGTACCCATGTGCCGCCGAAGGTCGACCAGGCCGCGCACGAAGCCGCCGTCCGGACCCGCAAGGCCGCCCGGCAGGCAGCGGACTACTCCCGCCCGAGGCTGGAGCAGGCCAGGGCCGCGGCCGGCCCCGCCCGTGAGGAGGCCGCGTCCCGGAGCACGGCGGCACTGGCAGCCCTGCGCGGCCAGGTCTCGGCCAGGGAGATCGAGAAGCTGGTCCGCAAGCACGAGCGTCGGGCCAGGGCCGGCCGCCTCGCCAAGGGGCTGGCCGTTCTGGGCATCCTGGCCGGCGGCGCCTTCGCCGCGTGGAAGTGGTGGGACAAGCAGGCCAATCCCGACTGGCTGGTTGAACCGCCCGCCGCCACCGAGGTCCCGGAGACCGGCCGCCTGACGTCGGTCGACGGCAGCGGCCAGGAGGACCTCGACCCGGAGGTCCAGGCCAAGCAGGCCGAGGCGGAGGCCGAGGCGTCGGACCACAAGAAGCGCGGCTGACGCGACCGGCACGCCTGATGCCGTATGGCGCGGACACCCGCACCCGACAGACCGCAGGACCGCAGGACCGCAGGACAAGAGTGGCCGGCTGTGGGGCAAGGGACTTCAAGTCCCTTGCCCCACAGCCATGTTTCACGTGAAACCGACGCCCTTCGGCGAGGAGGCGCCGTTCATCCGGCGCACGGTGACGGCTGCCCGGCGGCCCCGTGAGCGGGCTGTTCACGTCTTTGACCCGCGATGACGTTTGCAACTGGCCGACTGCGCACCCTTCACGCCAATCCGCTTAACGGAGCGCACCTTTCTGATTACGCACCTTCGTTCACAGCAGCTCACGCATGCCTTCACGACTCCTGCATGCCACCCTCACGCCACCCCGACCCCTCGGGCGGTGGTCACCCCATCCCACCCGTACGCGACCCTTTGCGAAAACAATTGCAAAGATCGCAACGAAACCTTGTGATGCACCTCACGGATCATGCGCCCAACAGGGGTTTCGCCGCTCAGGAAAGGTGCACCGTGAAGTTTGATGAGGTCACGTCACGCCACGACAGGCGGTCAATTCCCTTTCGGACCCAACTCGTTGACCAGCCGGGTGTCGGACGGGAGCACCACGAAAACACGTGAGCCCAAAAATCTGCACGGTCGTCGGCCCTGGACCTCCCGGGCGGAAGCCCGCCGGTTCCCCGAACCCCCGAGGAAGCCGGTCCGCAACCCGCCCCACGCCCTGCCACACACCAAAGAACCCCCTCCGACCTGCGTAAAGCCGGTCGGAGGGGGTTCTTATCGTGGAGCCTAGGGGAGTCGAACCCCTGACATCTGCCATGCAAAGACAGCGCTCTACCAACTGAGCTAAGGCCCCGAAAGGGAGGGATGTGCCAGAAGGATCTCCCTCCGGACCACCACCGCAGACCAGAGTACCGGGTCACCCGGGGTATCCCGCAAAAAGATTGGGGCTCCCCGTGCACGACCACTCTCCGTAAGATGCACGACGTGGTTCGCTACAGCGAACCACGGTACTTGGGGAAGCGATGGGGAGACGCGCATGGACGCCGCACAGCAGGAAGCAACCGCGAGAGCCCGGGAGCTGCAGCGGAACTGGTACGGGGAGCCGCTGGGGGCGCTCTTCCGTAGGCTCATAGACGACCTGGGTCTCAACCAGGCCCGCCTGGCGGGGGTGCTCGGCCTGTCGGCGCCCATGCTGTCTCAGCTGATGAGCGGCCAGCGCGCCAAGATCGGCAATCCCGCGGTGGTCCAGCGTGTCCAGCTGCTGCAGGATCTCGCAGGTCAGGTGGCCGACGGCAGTGTGAGCGCCGCCGAAGCCACCGAGCGCATGGAGGAGATCAAGAAGTCGCAAGGAGGCTCGGTGCTCAACAACACCACGCAGTCGACGACCAGTTCGGGCGGGGCGCCCACGGTGAAGCGCGTGGTGCGCGAGATCCAGTCACTGCTGCGGTCGGTGTCCGCGGCGGGGGACATCATCGACGCGGCGGACACCCTCGCCCCGACGCACCCGGAACTGGCAGAGTTCCTCCGGGTGTACGGGGCCGGCCGCACTTCCGACGCGGTCGCCCACTACCAGTCCCACCAGAGCTGAGCACACCGCCCGGCCGCCGAACCTCCGCTACCGGAGTCCCGTTGGGCTCCGGTAGCAGGAAAAGCCAGGCAGCCGGGCACCTTGCAGAGGCCGCCGTACCGACCGCCGAAGGGGGATCGACGCACCGCCATGGGTGAGGTCTTCGCCGGCCGGTACGAACTGGTCGACCCGATCGGACACGGGGGAGTCGGTGCCGTCTGGCGCGCCTGGGACCACCGGCGGCGCCGGTACGTGGCCGCCAAGGTGCTCCAGCAGCGCGACGCCCACTCGCTGCTGCGGTTCGTGCGCGAGCAGGCGGTGCGGATCGACCATCCCCATGTGCTCGCTCCCGCCAGCTGGGCCGCCGACGACGACAAGGTCCTGTTCACCATGGGCCTCGTCGGTGGTGGCTCGCTGGTCCACCTGATCGGGGACTACGGTCCTCTGCCGCCGGCCTTCGTCTGCACACTGCTCGACCAGCTGTTGGCGGGGCTCGCCGCGGTGCACGCGGAGGGGGTCGTGCACCGTGACATCAAGCCCGCCAACATCCTGCTGGAGGCGACCGGCACGGGCCGTCCCCGGCTGCGGCTGTCCGACTTCGGCATCTCGATGCGCCTCGGCGAGCCCCGGCTCACGGAGACCAACTACGTGGTGGGCACACCCGGTTACGTCGCGCCTGAGCAGCTGACCGGCGCTGAGCCGGACTTCCCCGCCGACCTCTTCGCCGTAGGCCTGGTGGCCCTCTATCTCCTGGAAGGCGCCAAACCGGATGCCAAGGCCCTCGTCGAGCACTTCGCGGCGCATGGCACTCCGGGCGCCCCGAAGGGGATTCCCGAGCCTCTGTGGCAGGTTGTGGCGTCCTTGCTCGAACCGGACCCGCAGGCTCGGTTCCGCACCGCCAACGGAGCGCGTAAGGCGCTCGTCGCGGCCAGGGAACTCCTTCCGGAGCCCGGCCCCGACGACGAGCTGATCGAGATCTTCGACCAACTCGGCCCGCTTCCGGCGGGGTTCGGCCCCGAGGGCCCCCTCACGACCACACAGGCCTCCGCCCGCCCCCACGAGCAGGCACAGCCTCAAGAACAGCTACCGGCACGGCCCCAGCGGCACGACAGCGCGCCCCGGCTCCCTGATCCGAACGCCTCACCCCCGTCCCCGTCCCCGCGGACCGGCGCGGTCTCCCCGGAGGTCCACACGGGAGCCGTCTCCCCAACGGTGCACCCCGCCCCCGAGCTTCCCTCTGCTG
>NZ_LIPP01000027.1 GCF_001418335.1 Streptomyces aurantiacus
AGAGGCGGCCCCAGCGCGGCCGGGGAGGCCGGCCGCGCTGGGGCGGGCACCGAGGTGGGGGCGTTGGTCCGCGTGGGGGCGTTGGCCGGCGTAGATGCAGAAGCCGGCGTAGGGGCAGAGGCCTGGGCGGAGCTGTCGTCAGGGGGGCTGTCGTCGGGCGAGCTGTCATCGGGAGAGCTCACGTGGTGGCCGCTCGGGTGGGTGGATCCGGCGTCGGCTCGGTCGGCCTTCGGCTCGGGCTCCAGGTCCGGGGGTGTGCGCCGCCGGGTCGGACCGCTGTCTCTCGTCGCGGACCTGCCGACGGGCCGCAGCGCGGCCAGGCGCCGCCCCTCGGTCGCCTGCTGCGGTCCGCCCGCGGGCGGTTCCGGCGGCGTGTGCGGTGTGAACCAGCCGCCCCCGCCGCCACCCCCTGAAGTGCCGTTGTCGGCCGACGTGGTGGTCGGAGCGTCCATGCTGTGCCTCGCCTCGAACATCTTTCGGTCGGTCTGCGCACCTCCGCGATCGGAAGATGCCTGCTTCCCCCGCAGACTGCTTACTTCGCCCCGTTCCGTTCCGTCGGCCAATGCGGCCAATGCGGTCAATGGAGGTCAATGGCGCCAATGCGGCCGCGTTGAATCGCGTCATCACGCATTCCACGGACACATGAGCAGCGAATGTGACATTGGCCGCACCACCGCCATCCCAGCATCCCGCCCGGCGCCAACGGCCCAGTCACGTAACCGAAGACGCGAGTCTTCGATCTCTCCGTCCCGTTAGGCTGCATTGCCCTGTGTTCGCCCCCCGACGTGATGTGCGGACACCTCATCGGAACACGAACCGGAGTCGACCATACCGGCCGCGGTCCGTCGCACAAGTCCCTGCTTCCTTACGTCAGGAATTGGGTGGGTGACGCCCCAGTATTTCTTTCAATTACCGGGCCGGGCACACCAATTCATAGGCCTCACGCAGATCCCGTCCCACGTAGGAGTGTGTGGCCAGGCCCGCCAGATGCCGGTCCGCATTGACCGCGACGGACACCGGGACCACCCCGAACAGGTCCCTGTCGGACATCGAGTCGCCATACGCGACGCAGTCGGCCCGCTCCACCCCGAACTCCTCGCAGAGCCGGTCCGCGATCAGCACCTTGGCCGCCGCGCTCAGAATGCGCGTCGGGTCCACCGGCTCGGTGAACGGCACCGCCGGGAAGCGGGACCCGTACGCCGCGTGCGCGCCCCATACGGTCAGCCTCTCCACGAAGAACGACGGCGAGAGCGAGACGACGGCGCAGTAGTCGCCGCTCCCCCTGATGCGCGCCCAGACGTCCTCGATGCCCGACAACCACGGCGCGCTCGCGAAGGCCGCCGCCACATGGGCCTCGGTGAGGTCCGCCCAGAGGGCGCGCACCTGTGTCGCATACTCCGGAGGGCCTATGAGCCCCGCCCCGATCGCCTCGTCGAGCGCCACGGCCTCGGCTTCCAGCCCGAGTTGCCGGGATATCTCGACAGGCGCCGACGTGCCGTGCAGCAGCGTGCCGTCCAGATCGAAGAGATGAAGTCTCGCCATGTACGCCGAGGCTAGTACGCGGGGTTACTCCCGCTGTCAGACGCCCTCGGCCGCAGGCGCGCGGCACGGTGTTTCACGTGAAACTAAGCCGCCCGGCACGCCGGGCCACCCTCGTCGTCCATGTCGCCGCGTCCGCGTGCTGGCTCGGGCTCACGCTCGGGCTGCTCGCTCTGGGAATCACCGCGACCACCACCGGGTCGGCGGCGACCATGGAAGCCTCTGTCCGCGCCATGAAGATCTTCGCCGACTGGCTCCTGCTCCCTCTCGCGTTTCTCACGCTCCTCAGCGGCCTGGTGCTGTCGCTGGGAACGCCGTGGGGGCTGGCAAGGCACCGGTGGGTCTTCACCAAGTTCTGGCTGACGCTGGCCACGATCACGGCCACCGTTTTCGCTCTGCGTCCCGGGGTCGGCGCCGCGGTCACCGCCGTATCAGCCGGCGAACCGCTGCCCGATCCCGGTGACGTTCTGTTCGGGCCGATCGTCTCGCTGTCCGCGTATCTCTTCATGACGGTGATCTCGGTCCTCAAGCCCTGGGGACTGACCCGACGAGGGCAAAGGATGCGTACGGGCGCCCGCAAACCGGTGGACGTCGAGACCGCCCGTCAGACAGCCTGACCTGCGTGTCGATTCCTTCCCCCACCGCTCTGCCCATGCGCCGTCTGACGCTTCGCGATCACTCCGCCTGCGCCGACCTCTCCGAGAACCGGGGCTGGCCCCGCGAGGAACACAAGTGGCGTCTGCTGCTCGCGGCCGGCACCGGCTACGGCATCGACGACCCCGACGGAGGCCTCGCCGCCGCGTGCATCGTGACCGCCTACGGGCCTCATGACCGGCCCGATCTGGCGGCGATCGGCATGGTGCTGGTCGCCGAACAGCGCGCCCGCCAGGGCATCGGACGCCGACTCATGCGGCAGGTCGTGGCCGAACTGGGAACCACCCCGGTGACCCTGCACGCCACGCCGTACGGACTCCCTCTCTACGAGGAGCTGGGCTTCAAGGTCATCGGACGGGCCGAGATGGTCCGCGGCCACTTCAGTCCTCGCGGCCCGGAGCCCGAGGTCGCCACGCGCCCGGCCACGGCCGAGGACCTCGCCGTGATCCTCCGCCTCGACGAGGAGGTCTTCGGCACGGACCGGACGCACATCATCACGCGGCTGCCCGCCTTCTCCGACCAGTTGCGTGTCGCCGAGGAGGACGGCCGGATCATCGGGTACGCGGCCGCTTGGCCCAACCTGGACAACCATGTCGTGGGCCCGCTGATCGCCCGGGACACCGAGACGGCGAAGGCGCTCATCGCCTCGCTGGCCTCCCGTACCGCTCTCCCACTGCGCACCGACATCGATGTGCGGCACGAGGAGCTGCTGGCGTGGCTGAAGGAGCGCGGGCTCGACCCCGTGAGTTTCAACGCGGTCATGACGTACGGCATCGGGGAGTTGCCCGGCGACTGGACACGGCGGTTCGCACCCCTGACCGTGGCCGCGGGCTGAAGAGCCCGCAGGCTGAAGAGCCGTCGGTGCGCCGTACCGCCGCCGCCTGTGAGCCTGATGGCCGACCGGATTGAAAGGGGCCGAGCCGCCTGTCCCCAGGACGGGCATACGGCTCGCTGTTTCGGGACGCTGCTGAACGCTCCTCGACATGCCGGAACGTCCTAGGCGAGAGCCTTCACCGCGGCGGTGGCGAAGGCGTGGTCCTGCTCCGGTGCGCCGCCGCCGACTCCGACCGCGCCGATCAGGCGACCGTCACGGTGGACCGGGACGCCGCCCGCGATGAACAGGAGCGGGCGGTCGAGCGCGGTCGGCAGGGTGTGGAAGAGCCCTCCGGGCTGCACGGCCTCGACGAGGTCCGCGGTGGGGGCGTCGAGCTGCAGCGCCGTGTAGGCCTTACGGGTACTGGTCTCGCCCGAGATCAGTACCGCTCGGTCGTCCCGCCGGAAGGCGAACAGATGGCCGCCCGCGTCGAGGACCGTGACGCTGACCGTGGCGTCGGCGGCCTCCGCGGCACGGCGGGCTGCCGTGACGAGAACCTCGGCGTCCTGGGTGGTCAGCGGGGTGACAGTGGTGGTGCTCATGAGGGGGTTTCTCCTTGCGAGGTGGTGCTGGGGTGGAGGATTCCTGCTCGTCGGAACTCGTCGGAACTCGTCGGAGCCGTGGCCGGACACGGACCGGCCGACGCTCAGTTGTGGACGGCTGCCCGCTGCTTCACGGGCTGGTTCTGCTCCGATCCCGCCGCGGCCGGGTCCGTCGGGGCGACCGGGTCGGCGCGGCGCTCCAGCGCGGCCGAGAGAACGGCGAGCAACAGGGCGGCGGCGGCGAGGACGGCGCCGACCCAGTTGGGGGCGGTGTAACCCATGCCGGCCGCGATCACTACGCCGCCGAGCCAGGCCGAGAGGGCGTTGCCGAGGTTGAAGGCGCCGATGTTCACGGCGGAGGCGAGCGTCGGGGCGCCGTGCGCCTGGTCGAGCACGCGCTTCTGCAGCGGCGGAACGGTGGCGAAACCGAGGGCGCCGATCAGTGTGATGGTGACGGCCGCCGCGATCTTGTTGTGCGCGGTGACGGTGAACAGGGCCAGTACGACCGCGAGGGAGCCCAGTGACACGTACAGCATCGGCATCAGGGCACGGTCGGCGAACCTGCCGCCGAGGAGGTTGCCGCCGACCATGCCGAGGCCGAAGAGGACGAGCAGCCAGGTGACGGAGCCGTCGGCGTAACCGGCGACATGCGTCATCATCGGTGCGATGTAGGTGATCGCCGCGAAGACTCCGCCGAATCCCAGGACGGTCATCGCCATGGCGAGCAGGACCTGGACGTTCTTGAAGGCGGCCAGTTCGTGGCGCAGTCGCACGCCTTCCTGCCTGGGCATGTCGGGCACCAGCTTGGCGATGCCCGCCAGGCCGAGGACGCCCAGTGCGGCGACGACCGTGAAGGTCACGCGCCAGCCGGCGGACTGTCCGATGAGGGTGCCCAGCGGTACGCCGACGACGTTGGCGACGGTCAGGCCGGTGAACATCATCGCGATGGCGCCGGCCTTCTTGTCCGGTGCGACGAGGTCGGCGGCGACGACCGAGCCGATGCCGAAGAAGGCACCGTGCGCGAGTGAGGCGACCACGCGTCCGATCAGCATGACGGAGAACGTGGGGGCGACGGCGGAGATCAGGTTGCCGACGATGAACAGTCCCATCAGCAGCATCAGCATCCGCTTGCGGGACACCTTGGTGCCGAGGACGGTCATGAGGGGCGCGCCGAACATGACTCCGAGCGCGTAGCCGGTCACAAGGAAGCCAGCGGTGGGAATGGAGACACCGAAGTCACCCGCGACCTCGGGCAGCAAGCCCATGATCACGAACTCGGTGGTTCCGATTCCGAAGGCCCCGATCGCGAGGGCCAGGAGCGCGAGAGGCATGGGGGAGCACCTTCCAGAAGATTGCAGGAGCGCTTTACGTGCGTTCACAATAGTTGCAGACGCGGGCTAAGTGCAAGCGCAGGATATTGCGGCCGTGCCCTATCCTGGTGTCAGCCGCTCCGGGTCGGAGGAAATGCCATGACAGCGACAGACCCCGCACTCACCGCCCTCGCCCAGGGCTGGTGCGCCCTCTCCCTGCTGCATGGGAGGATCGAGGCGCACATCGAACGCGCTCTGCAGACCGGGCACGGCCTGAGCGTGCGCGAGTACTCGCTCCTCGATGTCCTCAGCCGCCAGCACGACGGCGACGGCGGCCATCTGCAGATGAAGCAGGTCGCCGACGCGGTCGTCCTCAGCCAGAGCGCCACCACGCGTCTGGTGACCCGGCTTGAGGACCGTGGCCTGCTCTCGCGCTACCTGTGCCCCACCGACCGCCGTGGCATCTACACGAACGTGAGCGAGGCGGGGCTCAAGCTCCTGGAGGAGGCTCGGCCCACCAACGACGCCGCGCTGCGTGAGGCGCTGGACGAAGCGGCCAGGAGTCCCGAGCTGGCTCCTCTGGTCCGCGTCGTGGAGTCGGCGAGCGTATCCACGCCCGCGTAGAACGCGGAAAAGCGGCGAGCGCGGCCGGTATCAGGACGCCCTGCCTAGGCTGTCTTCATGGAAGATCTTGAGATACGCCGCGCAGTCGCGGCCGATGTCCCCGCGATCGTCGCGATGCTGGCCGACGACCCGCTGGGCGCGCAGCGCGAGTCCCCGGACGACCTGGCCCCGTATCTGACCGCGCTGGAACGCCTCAGCGAAGATCCGAACCAGCACCTTGTCGTCGCCGTGCGTGAGGGCCGCGTCGTCGGCACTCTCCAGCTCACGATCGTTCCCGGGCTGGCCCGCAAGGGGGCGACCCGCTCGATCATCGAAGCCGTACGCGTTCATGCCGACGAGCGGGGCAGCGGTCTGGGCACCCGCTTCATCGAGTGGGCCGTGGACCGTTCCCGGAGCGAGGGCTGCCAGCTGGTGCAGCTGACCTCCGACGCCACCCGGACCGACGCTCACCGGTTCTACGAACGTCTCGGCTTCACGGCGTCGCACGTCGGATTCAAGCTGCAGCTCTGAGAAACATGCCGCCGACGAGTAATCCACGGATCACCGGATCACCGCACAACGAGGGCTGTCCTGTTTCACGTGAAACAGGACACCTCGTCGTACTCACACCACACCGTGCGATGCCGCGCGGTGGGTCCGGGCCCGGAGTTCCGGGAGACGGCTACTTGATCCCGCGCCATCCCTCGGAATCCACTCCACCCGGCACCGGAGCGTCCTCACCGTACGGCTGCCGCGTGAACACGAACGAGCCGAGGTCCAGATGGCTCACCGAGCCGTCAGGGCCCTCCACGGCCCGTAGAGGCTCGCCGGCGTAGTAGCCGTCGAGCCCGGTCCAGGTCCCGTCGGCCCCGGACCGAAAGCGGGAGCGTCGGCCGTTGCCCGCCAGCGGGCCGAGCGTGACGTCACCGTCGGCCGTGAGGCGCAGCGCGAAAGCGTGCGTGCCCCAGTACCAGGGCCCGGCCAACTGCAATACGTCCCGGTCGACGTCGGAGGACGGCCGCCACGGCTCGGGAATCCGGGGCTCGGCCGCCGCCACGATGCGTACGAGGTCACCGGCGACCGTCGACACGGGTGGGCCCGAGGTGCAGTTGGCGAGCACGACGGCGGCCAGGTCGTCCTCGACGCTGATCATGAGCCCGGCGAGAAAACCCGGGAGGGAACCGCCGTGCCCCACCAGGGTCCTGCCGTCCCAGTGCTGGATCTGCAATCCGAGGCCGTACGCGGCTCCGGCAGCCACCTCCTCCGGTTCGGCCGGTGCTGCGGGCGTACGCATCTCCCGTACGGACTCGGCGCTCAGCACCCGGTCGTCGCCCTGGGCGAGGAACACCGCGAAACGTGCGAGGTCGCCACTGGTCGACCAGAGTTGACCGGCCGGCGCCATCCGCCCCAGGTCCTCGGCCGGCTCGGGAAGCATGACGTCCGCCCAGGGGTGCACGGCCCAGCCGCCCGCGTGAGGCGCCTGCGGCTGCCCGCTCGTCCGGTGCAGTCCCAGCGGTTCGAGCACCTCGCTCCGCAGGACCTCCTCCCAGGAGGCACTCCGCAACTCCTCGACCAGCGCGCCCAGCAACGTGTAGCCGGGGTTCGAGTAGTGGAACCGTCGACCGACCGGATGCCGGTGCGGCTGTTCGCCCAGGACGTCGGCGAGTTCGGGGCGCAGTGACCCGGGAGTGCGTTCCCACCAAGGACCGGGCGACTCGGCGGCCAGCCCTCCCGTGTGCGCGAGGAGTTCGGCGATCGTCGCCTCCCCCGCGCCCGTACCCGGAAGATGCTTCTCCAGCGCATCACCGAGATCGAGCAGGCCCTCGTCGCGCAGCCTCAGGACCAGGACGGCGGTGAACGTCTTGGTGATCGAACCGATGCGGTACTGCACGTTCTCGTCGGGTCCGTGCCCGTCCACCGAGGTGCGGGACCCGTGCCACACCGTCTCCCCGCCGCGCACCACCGCGGCGACCAACGACGGCGCCCGTCCCTCCGTCTGAGCGGTGGCGATTCTGTGCAGCAGGGCGCGGCGCGTGGCGGGAAGCAACTCATCCACAGGTGTCGTCGTCATGCCCCCAGTCCACCTGCCCCGACGTCCCACGTCGAGCGCATTCGACGCGGGACCGCGTAGAGCATCTCTTCGGCACCGGCCGTGAGATTCCGACACGGAGGAGCACGGAGTACGAGGTTCCGCACGGGTGGAAATCAGGTCTGTGCCATGTCCACGAACCGCGAGTAGTGGCCCTGGAAGGCGACCGTGATGGTGGCTGTCGGGCCGTTTCGATGCTTGCCCACGATGATGTCCGCCTCGCCCGCGCGCGGCGACTCCTTCTCGTAGGCGTCCTCGCGGTGCAACAGGATCACCATGTCCGCGTCCTGCTCGATGGACCCTGATTCACGCAGGTCGGAGACCATCGGCTTCTTGTCCGTGCGCTGCTCGGGACCACGGTTCAGCTGGGACAGCGCGATGACGGGCAGCTCCAGCTCCTTGGCCAGCAGCTTCAGGTTTCGCGACATGTCCGAGACTTCCTGCTGCCGGCTCTCGGAGCGCTTGCCGCCCGACTGCATCAGCTGCAGATAGTCGATGATGACGAGCTTCAGGTCGGCGCGCTGCTTGAGGCGGCGGCACTTGGCACGGATCTCCATCATCGACAGGTTCGGGGAGTCGTCGATGTAGAGCGGCGCGGCCGAGACGTCCGGCATCCGGCGCGCGAGCCGCGTCCAGTCCTCGTCGGTCATCGTGCCGGACCGCATGTGGTGCAGGGCCACGCGCGCCTCCGCGGACAGCAGACGCATGGCGATCTCGTTGCGGCCCATTTCGAGCGAGAAGATCACGCTCGGCATGTTGTGCTTGATCGAGCAGGTCCGGGCGAAGTCCAGCGCCAGCGTCGACTTACCCATGGCCGGACGCGCCGCGATGATGATCATCTGGCCGGGGTGCAGGCCGTTGGTGAGCTGGTCGAGATCGGTGAAGCCTGTCGGAACACCGGTCATCTCCCCCGACCGCGAACCGATCGCCTCGATCTC
This sequence comes from Streptomyces aurantiacus, assembly GCF_001418335.1. Lineage (GTDB taxonomy): Bacteria > Actinomycetota > Actinomycetes > Streptomycetales > Streptomycetaceae > Streptomyces > Streptomyces aurantiacus. The sequence goes on from NZ_LIPP01000027.1 coordinate 8,550, forward strand.
GTCGAGCGCACCCTCCATGATGTCGCCGAGCGGCAGATAGTCCTCGGTCGTGCGCTGCTCGGTGACCGCGTAAATCTCGGCCTGGGCGCTGTTGACGATCTCGTCCACGTCGCCGTCGGCCGCGTAACCCATCTGTGTGATGCGGGTACCGGCCTCGACCAGGCGGCGCAGGACCGCGCGTTCGTGGACGATCTCCGCGTAGTACTCGGCGTTGGCCGCTGTCGGGACCGTCTGGACGAGGGTGTGCAGATACGACGCGCCGCCGACCTTGGTGATCTCGCCGCGCTTGGTGAGCTCGGCGGCGATCGTGATCGGGTCGGCCGGCTCGCCCTTGGAGTACAGGTCGAGGATCGCGCCGTAGACGGTCTCGTGCGCCGGCCGGTAGAAGTCGTGGCCCTTGAGCACCTCGACGACATCGGCGATCGCGTCCTTCGACAGCAGCATGCCGCCGAGGACGGACTGCTCGGCGTCCAGGTCCTGCGGCGGGACACGCTCGAAGGACGAGCCCGCGCCGTCCCATCCACCGCTGTCCGAACCCCGGTCGTGCTGATCCTCCCGGCTCCGGCCGCCACCGTCGCGGCGCTGACGGGAGGCGGGCAGACGGTCACTGGGACCGCTGTCGGCCCAGGGGTCGTCCAAGGGCTCGGAAATACTCACCGGGCCACCTCCTCCCGTCCGCCGAGCGGACCTCGCCGTGCCCCTTATTCCTACGGCACGACACTGACAAATGAGACGCCCAACTCCGGTTCTCACGCGTCGGTTCCGCGAGGTTTCCGAGGACGGAGGAGGGAGAGTGTGCCGCACCACGTTAGGCCCGTCGGCACCGTCAGCCAATCCGGTTATCCACAGGCCATGTGGACGACGGACCCAATGCTGTGGAGAACTCCACGAAACCTGTGCACGACCCGGTGGACAGGCCTGTGAACAAGCACTCAGGTCGCTCTACACACTAGCTCTGACCTGCACATACCCCGTCCACCGGCTGTGCAGAAGAAAAACTTTCCCAGTCGGACCAAGATCGATGCGAATGACGCGCTGCGGGGCGTCCCGCGAGTTGGGAAGTAAGGGTCATTGATCCCTTGCATCTCTTACCTGTGGAAGATTAGATTGATGTGCATGACACAGGCTCCTGCGGCCTCCAAGGCCACCCGCCGGCGACACGATCGAGAGATCGTCGCACTGGCCGTTCCGGCCTTCGGCGCGCTCATCGCCGAGCCTCTTTTCCTCATGGCCGACACCGCCATCGTCGGCCATCTCGGCACCGCGCAACTCGCCGGTCTAGGAGTCGCTTCCGCCCTCCTTGCCACAGCCGTCAGCATCTTCGTCTTCCTCGCGTACGCCACCACGGCCGCGGTCGCCCGACGGGTCGGCGCGGGAGACCTTCAAGCCGCCATCCGGCAGGGCATGGACGGCATCTGGCTCGCCCTGCTGCTCGGCGCCGGCGTCATCGCCGTCGTCCTGCCCACCGCACCCGCCCTGGTGGACCTTTTCGGGACCTCAAGCACCGCCGCCCCCTACGCCATCACGTATCTGCGCATCTCGACACTCGGCATCCCCGCGATGCTCATCGTCCTCGCCGCCACCGGAGTTCTGCGTGGTCTGCAGGACACGAGAACACCGCTCTATGTCGCCGTCGCCGGCTTCGTCGCCAACGCCGCCCTGAACGTGGGACTCGTCTACGGCGCGGACCTCGGCATCGCCGGCTCCGCCTGGGGCACCGTCATCGCCCAGTTCGGAATGGCCGCGGCCTATCTCTTTGTGGTGGTCCGCGGTGCGCGCAAGCACGGTGCCTCTCTACGGCCCGACACCGCTGGGATACGCGCCTGCGCCCAGGCCGGTGCACCACTGCTCGTCCGTACCCTCTCGCTGCGCGCGATTTTGATGATCGCGACCGCCGTCGCCGCCCGCCTCGGCGACGCGGACATCGCGGCCCACCAGATCATTCTGTCCCTGTGGAGCCTGCTCGCCTTCGCGCTCGACGCCATCGCCATCGCGGGACAAGCCATCATCGGGCGCTATCTCGGCGCGGACGACACCCAGGGAGCACGCGAAGCCTGCCGCCGCATGGTGGAGTGGGGCATCGCCGTCGGTGTCGTGCTCGGTGGCCTGGTGATCGCCGGACGCCCCCTTTTCCTCCCGCTGTTCACCAGCGACTCGGCCGTCCATGACATCGCGCTGCCCGCGCTCCTCATGGTGGCGCTCTCCCAGCCGATCTGCGGCATCGTCTTCGTCCTGGACGGCGTACTCATGGGCGCGGGAGACGGCCCCTACCTCGCGCGAGCCATGCTGCTCACCCTGGCGGTCTTCGCTCCGGTGGCGCTGCTCATCCCGGCCCTCGGTGGCGGGCTCACCGCCGTCTGGGCCGCGATGACTCTCATGATGACCGTGCGCATGCTGACTCTGTGGCTACGCACCCGCTCGGGCCACTGGATCGTCACCGGCGCCACACGCTGATGCGCTGACTGTTTCACGTGAAACGGGACCGCTTCGGCGCCTCCGCGTTCTCCGCGCCTCTCGTTTCACGTGAAACGAGAGCAATGGGCGGACCACCCATCCACGGCAGCGCGTCCCACCGACTGGCCGGCTCGCTGCCCGCCTGACGGGCTCCGGCTCGTTTCACGTGAAACAGAGAGAAGGGCCGCACCCACGTGGGTGCGGCCCTTCTCTCTGCTCTGTCGAGACAGCTCTGCCGAGCGCAGCGATCAGGCTGCGACAACCTCGATGCTCACCTTGGCGGCAACCTCGGGGTGCAGACGCACGGACGTCTCGTGGGCGCCCAGTGTCTTGATCGGCGTGCCCAGCTCGATGCGGCGCTTGTCGACCTCGGGGCCACCGGAAGCCTTGATCGCCGAAGCGACGTCGGCCGGAGTGACGGAACCGAAGAGACGACCGGCGTCGCCGGAGCGGACGGCCAGCCGGACCTTGACGCCCTCAAGGCGGGACTTGATCTCGTTGGCCTGCTCGATCGTCGCGATCTCGTGGATCTTGCGAGCGCGACGGATCTGCTCGACGTCCTTCTCGCCACCCTTGGTCCAGCGGATAGCGAAATTCCGCGGAACCAGGTAGTTGCGAGCGTAACCGTCCTTGACGTCGACGACGTCGCCCGCGGCACCGAGGCCGGAGACCTCGTGGGTGAGGATGATCTTCATATGTCGGTCACCCTTCCCTTATCGCGCGGTGGAGGTGTAGGGCAGCAGCGCCATCTCACGGCTGTTCTTCACAGCCGTGGCGACGTCACGCTGGTGCTGCGTGCAGTTGCCGGTCACGCGGCGGGCACGGATCTTGCCGCGGTCGGAAATGAACTTCCGCAGCATGTTCGTGTCCTTGTAGTCCACGTACGTGACCTTGTCCTTGCAGAATGCGCAGACCTTCTTCTTCGGCTTGCGCACAGGCGGCTTCGCCATGTGTGTCTCTCCTGTGTGATCAAGAAGTGTGGGTACGACCCACCCTCGGCGCTGGGCCTAGAAGGGGGGTTCGTCCGAGTAGCCGCCACCGGAACCACCAGAGCCGCCGGAGCCGCTGGAACCGCCGGAGTTTCCACCCCAGCCGCCTCCGCCGCCACTGCTACCGGCCGGGTTGCCGCCGCTGGCAGGAGCGCTGGTCGCCCAGGGGTCGTCGGCGGGAGCACCGCCGCCACCCTGCTGCTGACCGCCGCCGGAGCCTCCGCCCCAGCCGCCGCCCTGCTGACCGCCACCGCCACCGGCGCCACCGCCGCTGTAACCGCCCTGGCCGCCTCGGCCGGTGGTCTTGGTGACCTTGGCCGTGGCGTTCTTCAGGCTGGCGCCGACTTCCTCGACGTCCAGCTCGTAGACCGTGCGCTTGACGCCCTCACGGTCCTCGTAGGACCGCTGCTTCAGCCGGCCCTGCACGACGACGCGCATGCCTCGCTGGAGCGACTCGGCGACGTTCTCCGCCGCCTGACGCCAGACCGAGCAGGTCAGGAACAGGCTTTCGCCGTCCTTCCACTCGTTGGTCTGACGGTCGAAGGTGCGGGGAGTGGACGCGACACGGAACTTCGCGACCGCCGCACCGGACGGGGTGAAGCGCAGCTCGGGGTCGTCGACAAGATTGCCGACGACCGTGATGACGGTCTCGCCTGCCATGGGGGAACCTCTCGGCGGGTTTGCTGCTGGCTGCTTGGTGCTGCTACTCGATGCCCGAGATCAGCTGAGCTGGAAAGCTCAGTGGGTCTCGGGACGGAGGACCTTGGTCCGGAGGACCGACTCGTTCAGGTTCATCTGGCGGTCGAGTTCCTTCACGACCGCAGGCTCGGCCTGCAGGTCGATGACCGAGTAGATGCCCTCGGGCTTCTTCTTGATCTCGTACGCGAGACGACGACGGCCCCAGGTGTCGACCTTCTCGACCTTTCCGTTCGCCTCACGGACGACGGAGAGGAAGTTCTCGATCAGCGGCGAGACAGCACGCTCTTCGAGATCGGGGTCGAGGATGACCATCACTTCGTAGTGACGCATGTATAACCCACCTCCTTTGGACTCAGCGGCCACGGTCGTTCCGTGGCAGGAGGGTTGTGATGCGTTCGCAACGGTATCGGCAGCCACTGACAACCGGACCGCCGATCAGCGAACTGAGCGGAAGACCATGCCGTGGCCTGGGCAGAGACCGGTGCAGACATAACAGACTACCCGCTCACCGGCTTCCGGTTGAAATCAGGGCCCGGTGACCGTCAATCTGTACACATCGGGTGTGTATGGCGCTACGACGCGCCACCTTCCGCAGGAGGTGCCCCATGGCACAGGCAATGCGACCCAACACCGCCGGCTCCCTCTTCGCCACCGACCACAAGCCCCATCCGCTTCAGCACACGCTGCTCGCCGTGACCCTGGTCCTCGGAGTGACGGCCTTCGTCTCCGCGATGTTCCACAGTCTCCATCTGCTCAGCTCGTGGGCGGGACTGGTGGGGATCCTGACCGGCGGGGCCGGCCAGTTCATCTCCGAGACGACCAGGGAACGGTTCGGACTGATCCTGGGTCTTGGCGCCGCCGGCGTGGGCCTCCTCCTCGGCATGGCGCACGGGGGCCTCTTCGGCGGCGTCATCGGCTGACGGCAGCCGGGATTCGGCACCCGGGAGTTCGGGAGTCCGGAGTCGACGGCCGGAAGCCGACACTCCGAAGTCAGGAGGTCCCCGGACGGCCCTCCCGACTCCCGGCACTCCCGGCCCACCCGCCGACAACACCTCCGGGTGCCCCGGTCGCGTACCGGTCGGCGCCCAGGACGCACACGGCCAGACGAGGCGCTCCCAGGGCGCAGTAGGCTTCGCCGCGAGAGCCGGAGCCCCTGTACCCATGGGGACACACCAGCCCGAGGAGCGCCCCGAATGAGCCTGACCCTGAGGACCATCAGCCGAGAGCAGCATCTGGCTTACATCCAGAGCCTGCCCGCGGCCAGCCACATGCAGGTCCCCGCCTGGGCAGACGTCAAGGCGGAGTGGCGCTCCGAGAGCCTCGGATGGTTCGACGACAAGTCCGGCGAGATGGTCGGTGCGGGACTGGTGCTGTACCGCCAGCTGCCCAAGATCAAGCGCTACCTCGCCTATCTGCCCGAGGGACCGGTCATCAACTGGTTCGCGCCGAATCTGACCGAGTGGCTGGATCCGATGCTCGCGCACCTCAAGCGGCAGGGCGCCTTCTCCGTGAAGATGGGCCCGCCGGTGTTCATCCGGCGCTGGGAGGCCACGTCGATCAAGCGGGGCATCCAGGACCCGGACGTGAAGCGCCTGCGCGACATCGAGGCCGACTTCATCGAACCGCGCGCCTTCGAGGTCGCCGACAAACTGCGGCGCATGGGCTGGCAGCAGGGCGAGGACGGCGGGGCGGGCTTCGGCGACGTACAGCCCCGTTACGTCTACCAGGTGCCGCTGGCCAACCGGTCGCTTGAGGATGTCCACAAGGGCTTCAACCAGCTCTGGCGACGCAACATCAAGAAGGCCGAGAAGGCGGGCGTCGAGGTCGTCCAGGGCGGCTACCAGGACCTGGAGGAGTGGCAGCGCCTGTACGAGATCACGGCGCTGCGCGATCACTTCCGGCCCCGCCCTCTCGCGTATTTCCAGCGCATGTGGACGGCTCTCAACTCCGAGGACCCCAACCGCATGCGGCTGTACTTCGCCCGGCACGAGGGTGTGAACCTGTCCGCCGCGACGATGCTGGTCGTCGGCGGGCACGTCTGGTACTCCTACGGCGCCTCCGACAACATCGGCCGGGAGGTCCGGCCCTCGAACGCGATGCAGTGGCGGATGCTGCGCGACGCCTACGCGCTGGGCGCGACCGTCTACGACCTGCGCGGCATCTCCGACTCGCTGGACGAGACGGACCACCTTTTCGGCCTGATCCAGTTCAAAGTGGGTACTGGCGGGCAGGCAGCCGAGTACCTCGGGGAGTGGGACTTCCCGCTCAACAAGCTGCTCCACAAGGCCCTCGACATGTACATGTCGCGCCGCTGACGCGCCCACCGCATATACCTGAACAACACCTCAGTACGCACGAATGCACCGCTGATACACCGCTACCACGAGAAAGGTTCCAGGTCCGGCCATGGCGCTCACGCTCTACGTCGACACCGCACGCTGGCGGGCGCACCACAAGCACGTGTCCGAGCAGTTCCCGGGGCTCGTGCCCGTCTGCAAGGGAAACGGCTACGGCTTCGGCCATGAGCGGCTCGCCGACGAGGCCACCCGCCTGGGCTCGGACGTCCTGGCCGTCGGCACGACCTACGAGGCGGCGCGGATCAAGGACTGGTTCGGCGGCGACCTGCTGGTGCTGACGCCGTTCAGAAGGGGCGAGGAGCCCGTACCGCTGCCCGACCGCGTCATCCGCTCCGTCTCCTCCGTCGACGGCGTCTACGGCCTCGTGGGCGCCCGTGTCGTCATCGAGGTGATGTCCTCCATGAAGCGGCACGGCGTGAGCGAGCGGGACCTGCCCCAGTTGCACGCCGCCATAGAGAATGTGCGGCTCGAAGGCTTCGCGATCCACCTGCCCCTGGACCGTACCGACGGCTCGGACGCCGTCGAGGAGGTCATCGGCTGGATGGACCGGCTGCGCGCGGCACGGCTGCCGCTGCACACCATGTTCGTCAGCCATCTCAAGGCCGACGAGCTCGCCCGGCTGCAGCAGCAGTTCCCGCAGACCCGGTTCCGGGCCCGTATCGGCACGCGGCTGTGGCTGGGGGACCACGACGCGACCCAGTACCGCGGGGCCGTCCTGGACGTCTCGCCCGTCGCCAAGGGCGACCGCTTCGGCTACCGCCAGCAGAAGGTCGCCTCGGACGGCTGGCTGGTCGTCGTGGCCGGCGGTACGTCGCACGGGGTGGGCCTGGAGGCCCCCAAGGCCCTGCACGGCGTCATGCCGCGTGCCAAGGGCGTGGCCCGCGCCGGCCTCGCCACGGTCAACCGGAACCTGTCGCCGTTCGTCTGGGGCGGCAAGCAGCGCTGGTTCGCGGAGCCCCCGCACATGCAGGTCTCGATCCTCTTCGTGCCCTCGGACGCTCCCGAGCCGCAGGTCGGCGAGGAGCTGGTGGCCCACCTGCGGCACACCACCACGCAGTTCGACCGCGTCGTCGAGCGCTGACCGCACGGCGCCCGGCCCGGGCCCGCATGTGGGCAGAACACATGCGAAAGGCCGTACACGCAACCCGTGTACGGCCTTTCGCATGCCTCGCCCCCACGCGGGCCGCACTCGCCCGCACGCCGTTCGCGCTCGCCCGCGAACTGTTCGCTCAGAGCGAACGGGGGCTTCTCCCGGCTTCGCCGCCGCTTCCCCACTTCACGACCGGCCCTTCGAAGTGCGCCGCGTGTCGTGGCGGACGGGCCGCGGCGCCCACCACGAAGACGTCCGGAGCGCCGTCCAGCACACCACCCGACGGATCGTCGTCGCCGGAGCGGCGCACCACGTCCCGTTCCGGCATGAGGATGTCGCGCACGATCACGGCACAGAGGTACAGCGTCCCCAGCAGGTGGACCACGACGACCAGGTGGTACCCCTCCTGCGGCAGTCCCTTGTGGGCGTCGCCGCTGGTCGTGTAAGCGAGGTACATCCAGATCCCGAGGAAGTACGCGACCTCGCACGCCTGCCAGATCAGGAAGTCCCGCCACTTGGGGCGGGCCAGCACGGCGAGGGGAACCAGCCACAGTACGTACTGCGGTGAGTAGACCTTGTTGGTGAGGATGAAGGCCGCGACGATCAGGAACGCCAGCTGGGCGAAACGGGGCCGGCGCGGGGCGGTCAGCGCGAGTGCCGCGACGCCCACGCTGGAGACCAGCATCAGCACCGTGGCCAGCGTGTTGACGGTGTCGGTGTCGAGCGGTTCGTCCATGCGCTGGGAGATGACCAGCCAGAAGGAGCCGAAGTCGACTCCGCGTTCCTGGCTGAACGTGTAGAACTTCGACCAGCCGTCGGGCGCCAGCAGCAGGACCGGCAGGTTCACGACGAGCCAGGCGCCGGCGGTGCCGAGCAGGGCCGAGCCGAACTCGCGCCATCTGCCCGCCCGCCAGCACAGTACGAACAGCGGTCCCAGCAGCAGCACGGGGTACAGCTTGGCGGCCGTGGCGAGCCCCAGCAGGACGCCGAAGGCGAGTGGGCGGCTCCGTGCCCACATCAGCATCGCCGCGGCCGTCAGAGCGACCGCCAGCAGGTCCCAGTTGATGGTGGCGGTCAGCGCGTAGGCGGGCGCCAGAGCGACCAGCAGGCCGTCCCAGGGCCGCCTGCGGTGCGTACGGGCCACGCAGACGGCGATGACGGCCGCGCAGGCCATCAGCATCCCGGCGTTGACCATCCAGTAGACCTGCTCCTGGTCCTGGATGCTGCCGCTGCCCGGGGTGAGCCAGGCGGCGACCTCCATGAACACGCCGGTCAGCACCGGGTATTCGAGGTACTCCATGTCGCCTTCGAGCTTGTCGAAGTACGGTACGAGCCCGTCGGCGAAGCCCCGCCCCTGGTAGAGGTGCGGGATGTCCGAGTAGCAGGCATGCGTGTACTGGGAGCTGGCCCCGAAGAACCAGGCACCGTCGTAGCAGGGCAGTTTCTGCACCATGCCGAGGGCGAACACGCCGATCGCGACGAGTGCGACGACCCGCACGGGAGTCCACCAGGACGTCCCGAGCAGCGCACGCCGTCCCAGGGGACCTCCGAACAGTTCACTGCCGGTCGCGGCGACCGGGTCCTCCTTGGTCGGCCGCACCAGATCTGGCTCGTGCACGCTCGCGCGCGTCGTTTCTGCACTGGGCATGCCGCACATCCTGCCGTACGTGTCCGTGAATACGCCGAGGGCGGGCGGGGAGGCCGGCCGCCGCGTTCCCGGGTCGTCCCAACACACCCGACGGCCCGGACATGAGTGGCCGCCACACACAAGTGGTCGCCGACGGAAGCCGGCGACCACATCGCGTACAAAAGACCTCAGGCGACCGGAAGGGCCTCAGCCCGAACCTCCGAGGAAGCCGTTGCCGTTCCCTCTGGTGTTGCTCTCCTCCTCCTCGGATTCGGAGACGGTCGGGCTCGCCCCTCCGTCCGTACCGCCGGAATCGGTCGCACCGGAGTTCGTTCCGCCGTCGTCCTCGCAGTCGAGGCCGAAGGGACCACAGGTGTCACTTGAGGTGGGACTGGGAGACGTCTCGCTCTTCGTCGGCGTGGGACTCGGCGATTCGCTCTCCTCCTCCTCTTCCTGCGTCTCGGTGGCCGTGGGAGTCACGCTCGGGGTCGGAGCGTCGTCGACGACCTCACCGATGGGCTCGGGCGTCGGGAACTTCTCGACCTTCTCGCCCTTGAGCGCCTGCTCCATGTAGTCGTGCCAGATCTCGGACGGGAACGAGGCACCGTGGATCTCCTTCTGGCCACCCGTTCCGTACATCTCCAGGAACTCGCGCTTCTTGTTGGACTCGTCGTCGTCCATGCGGTACATGGAGATCGCGGTCGAGAGCTGCGGGGTGTACCCGACGAACCAGGCGGACTTGTTGCCGTCGGTCGTACCGGTCTTGCCCGCCGCCGGCCGGTTGGTCAGCTTCGCCTTGGTACCGGTGCCCTTGTCCACGACGGTCTTGAGGATGTCGGTGACGTTGTCGGCGACCTGCGCGGTGAAGGCCTGCTTCTCCTTGGCCGCGTTCTCGTGCGAGAAGACCGTGCCGTCCTTGTCGGTGATCTCATCGACCGAGTACGGCTCGTTCTGCTTGCCGCTCGCCGCGAAGGTGGCGTATGCGCCGGCCATGCGGATCGCGCTCGGGTCGGAGGTACCGATCGAGAAGGACGGGAAGCTGGCGCTGGCCAGGCTGCTTTCCTTGATGCCCGCGTCCAGGGCGGACTCCTTGACCTTGTCGAGGCCCACGTCCATGCCGAGCTGGACGTACGCGGAGTTCGCGGAGACCCTCATCGCTTCCCGGAGGTCGATCCGGAAGCTGGGCGCGTTGATGGACTCGTCACCGTCGTTCCGCTGCAGCCACTCCTTGTCGTCCTTGTCGGTCCAGACCGTCCCGTCGTAGTTCTCGATCTTCAGCTTGTTCTTGCCGCTGTAGATGCTCTTGGGGGAGACCTTCTTCCTCTCGTCCTGGGCCTGGTCAGGCTCCAGGTCGGGATCGCGGACACCCCACTTCATGGCAGCGGCGAGGACGAAGGGCTTGAAGGTCGAACCGACCTGGGCACCGGTCTGGTCGGCGTTGTTGGTGAAGTGCTTGGTCGCGTCCACACCGCCGTAGATGGCCTTGATGGCGCCGGTCTCCGGGTCCACCGAGGCTCCGCCGAACTGGACGTGCTTGTCCGTCTTCGGACGCTCTTTCGGCTTGATGTTCTTCTTCTGGACCTTCTTCACAGCGGATTCGAGCTGCTGGACCTTCTTCTTGTCGAAGGTCGTGTGGATCTCGTAGCCGCCGTCCCGGAGCATCTTCTCGGTGATGCCGGTCTTCTCGCTGTTGTTGACGATGTACGCCTTGGCGAGGTCGACCAGGTAACCGACCTGGCCGCCCAGCTGGGCGTTCGACCGCGGGCTCTTGAGCTTGGGGAAGTCGGGGTACTCATTCCGCTTCTCCGCCGTCAGGTGCCCGTCCTTGACCATCTCGCCGAGGATCCACCGCCACCGCGTCTCCGCGCGCTTACGGTTGGCCGCGGGAGTGGCGGCCGGGTCGATCGACTCCGCGCCCGCCGGGTCGTAGTACGTGGCCCCCTTGAGGACCGCCGCCAGGAAGGCGCACTGGCTCGGGTCGAGATCCTTGGCGTCCACGTCGAAGTACGTCCGCGCGGCGGCCTGGATTCCATAGGCGCTGCGGCCGTAGTAGGCCGAGTTCAGGTAGCCGGCCATGATGTCGTCCTTGTCGACATTCGCGCCGACCTTGATCGAGACGAACAGCTCCTTGAACTTGCGGGAGACCGTCTGCGACTGGTCGTCCAGCATCGCGTTCTTCACGTACTGCTGGGTGATCGTGGAGCCGCCCTGGGTGTCGCCGCCCTTGGCCATGTTGAACAGGGCCCGGCCGATACCCACGGGGTCGACGCCCCTGTCGTTCTCGAACGTCTTGTTCTCGGCCGACATGACGGCGTAGCGCATCTCCTTGGGAATCCGGGCGTAGTCGATGATCTGCCGGTTGGTCTCACCACCGGTGGCGACCATCTGTGTGCCGTCGGCCCAGTAGTAGACGTTGTTCTGCGCCTGCGCCGTCTTGGCGACGTCCGGGATGCCCACCAACGCGTACGCGACTCCGGCGATCGTCATCATGCCGCCGAAGAAGCCGACGAACAGTCCCGTCACGAGCTTCCAGGACGGCACCCAACGGGCCGCCCCGTACTTGCCCGCGCGCGGGTAGTCGATGATCCGCTTCTTAGGCGGCACGGACCCGCGCCCACGGCCCCGGCCGGGACCGGTGGGCCCGCCGGGGCCGCCTCGTCGACCGCCACCACCGTGGCCGCCGCCCTGCCCCGCGCCGTCGGCCGCTCTGCGTCGGCCGGCGCCGCTGCTGCTTCTCTGTGCTGCCCGTCGTGCCTCGGCGCGGCTGCCGGACGGGCGTTCCTCACCCCCCGCGCCATAGGAATCGGAAGGTGACTCGGTTGCGCCCTGCGGTGCCGCACGGCGGCCGGAGGACGAGCCGGTCTGACCGCGTCGGGCCGCGGCACGTCCGCCGCCCTGCGGCTGCGGCGTTTTGCGACGGTGCTCGCTCATCGAACGATTACTCCTCGGGCAGGCGCACCTGAGCGCGCCTGGAAACGGCGGCTGGTTTCCGGTCCCCCCGAAGTACGGATGCAGTCGTTTTTACATTCATCCGTACCGCACCGAGGACATGGACGTCCCCAGGCGTCACTCGGTTCCCGGTGGTTTGCATGGCGCACAGACTACGCACCGTCAAAACCCGCCTAGCGCCGAAGTTCACCCCAAACCAGGCAACTTGCTTCCTACGAATCAGTGATGTGACGCCGTTCACCGTGCTCCCTCTTGTCGCAGGGGAAGGAGCGACCTATCGTTCTGATGTATCGAGTCGATACATCAGCTCGGCATAAAGACCGTCTCGGCAGGGCCGCGGCAGAGAGGAGGCGACGATGAGCCGGCGTGCCGGAATCCTTGAGTTCGCCGTCCTCGGCCTGCTCCGTGAGTCCCCGATGCACGGCTATGAGCTGCGCAAACGCCTCAACACGTCGCTGGGTGTGTTCCGTGCGTTCAGCTACGGGACGCTCTACCCCTGCCTCAAGACGCTGGTCGCCAACGGCTGGTTGATCGAGGAACCGGGGAGCTCTCCCGAGGACGCCCTCGCGGCGCCGCTCTCGGGACGTCGCGCCAAGATCGTCTATCGGCTGACCGCCGAAGGTAAGGAACACTTCGAGGAACTTCTCTCGCAGACGGGCCCCGACGCGTACGAGGACGAGCATTTCGCCGCTCGTTTCGCCTTTTTCGGCCAGACGTCACGGGATGTACGGATGCGGGTCCTCGAAGGCCGCCGCAGCCGGCTGGAGGAGCGCCTGGAGAAGATGCGCGCCTCACTGGCGCGCACCCGGGAGCGCCTCGACGACTACACGCTTGAGCTCCAGCGCCACGGAATGGAGTCCGTGGAGCGCGAAGTGCGCTGGCTGAACGAGCTCATCGAGAGCGAGCGGGCGGGACGGGACCATCGGCGTCCCGGACCCGACGGCTCAGCACAGCAGAACAACACATCTGGGGAGTCGGGCGGCCTGCCCCGGCCCGGGGACACCCCCGGGCCGGATCCGTCCGGCGACACTGCCACGTGAAGTCCGCTCAGGGCTTCACCGAGTACACACAGGGAGCAACCGGAATGGGTTCGGTTCGCGTAGCCATCGTCGGCGTGGGCAACTGCGCCGCCTCACTGGTTCAGGGCGTCGAGTACTACAAGGACGCCGACCCGGCGGCCAAGGTGCCGGGTCTGATGCATGTCCAGTTCGGCGAGTACCACGTGGGTGACGTCGAGTTCGTCGCCGCCTTCGACGTCGACGCGAAGAAGGTCGGCCTCGATCTCTCGGATGCCATCGGCGCCAGCGAGAACAACACCATCAAGATCTGCGACGTCCCGAACCGGGGCATCACGGTCCAGCGCGGCCACACCCATGACGGGCTCGGCAAGTACTACCGCGAGACCATCGAGGAGTCCACCGAGGCCCCGGTCGACATCGTCAAGGTCCTCAAGGACAGGCAGGTGGACGTCCTCATCTGCTACCTGCCCGTCGGTTCCGAGGACGCGGCGAAGTTCTACGCCCAGTGCGCCATCGACGCCAAGGTCGCGTTCGTCAACGCCCTGCCGGTCTTCATCGCCGGCACCAAGGAGTGGGCGGACAAGTTCACCGAGGCGGGCGTCCCGATCGTCGGCGACGACATCAAGTCGCAGGTCGGCGCCACCATCACGCACCGTGTGATGGCGAAGCTGTTCGAGGACCGCGGTGTCCGTCTTGAGCGCACCATGCAGCTCAACGTCGGCGGCAACATGGACTTCAAGAACATGCTGGAGCGCGACCGCCTGGAGTCGAAGAAGATCTCGAAGACGCAGGCCGTCACCTCGCAGATCCCCGACCGCGACATGGGCGCGAAGAACGTCCACATCGGTCCCTCGGACTACGTGGCCTGGCTGGACGACCGCAAGTGGGCCTACGTCCGCCTCGAAGGCCGCGCCTTCGGCGACGTCCCGCTGAACCTGGAGTACAAGCTGGAGGTCTGGGACTCCCCGAACTCCGCGGGTGTCATCATCGACGCCCTGCGCGCCGCGAAGATCGCCAAGGACCGCGGCATCGGCGGCCCGATCCTCTCCGCGTCGAGCTACTTCATGAAGTCCCCGCCGGTCCAGTACTTCGACGACGAGGCCTACGACAACGTCGAGAAGTTCATCAAGGGCGAGGTCGAGCGCTGAGGCTCGTCCCGCGCACGGCTGTTGAGGGTCCCCGGGCATCGGCTCGGGGACCCTTTCCCCGTGCGAGGCTGTAACCCATGGCTGTCGTGGGTGACCTGCGCGTACTGCTGCGCCTGCGGAACTTCCGGCGGCTGCTCGCCGTACGGCTGCTGTCACAGGGCGCCGACGGGGTCTACCAGGTCGCGCTCGCCACCTATGTCGTCTTCTCACCCGAGAAGCAGACCTCGGCGGCCGCGATCGCCTCCGCGATGGCGGTCCTGCTTCTCCCGTACTCCCTCGTCGGCCCCTTCGCAGGCGTCCTCCTGGACCGCTGGAGACGCCGCCAGGTCTTTCTGTACGGGAATCTGCTGCGGGCGCTCCTCGCGTCCCTGACGGCCGTCCTGATGCTGAGCGGTGTGCCCGACTGGCTCTTCTACGCGTCCGCGCTGTGCGTGACCGCCGTCAACAGGTTCGTGCTGGCGGGGCTGTCCGCCGCCCTGCCCCGCGTCGTCGACTCCGAGCGCCTGGTGATGGCCAACTCCCTGTCGCCCACGGCCGGCACACTCGCCGCGACCCTCGGCGGCGGCCTCGCCTTCGTCGTACGCCTCGTCGACTCCGACTCCGACGCGGTGGTCGTCCTCGTGGGAGCGGCCCTGTACGTATGCTCCGCGCTCGCCTCGCTGCGACTGGCCCCGGATCTGCTGGGGCCCGACCGGCAGCCGGTGCGGCCACGGCTGAGGACAGCGGTGCTCGGCACCGCACGCGGTCTGACGGCGGGCGTACGCCATCTCGCCGAGCCCGCGCGCCGGGAGGCCGCCTGGGCGCTGGCCGCGATGACGCTGATGCGGTTCTGCTACGGCGCGCTGACGGTCATGGTGCTGATGCTCTGCCGGTACGCCTGGTCGTCCGGCCCCGACGACGAGGGGCTCGCCGTCCTCGGTCTGGCCGTGGGGATCTCCGGAGCAGGCTTCTTCGCCGCGGCCGTGCTGACCCCGTCGGGAGTGCACCGGCTCGGGCCCGGTGGCTGGATCATCGCCTGCGCCGGGTCGGCCGCTGTGCTGGAACCGGCGCTGGGCCTCGCGTTCGCCGAAGTCTCCGTGCTGGTCGCGGCCTTCGTCCTGGGCCTGACCACCCAGGGCGCGAAGATCGCCACGGACACCGTGGTCCAGTCGTCCGTGGACGACGGCTTCCGCGGCCGGATCTTCGCCGTCTACGACGTCCTGTTCAACATCGCCTTCGTGGGTGCCGCGGCGGTGGCCGCCCTGATGCTGCCCCCTGACGGCCGATCCGTGGCGCTTGTGGTCACGGTGGCCGTTATCTACGGGGCAGTTGCTGTGACTATGGCCCGTTTTCGGTTCCGGTAAGTGTCACATCAAAGCCACAGAGACCCTCCGGGCTACAGAGTTGTCAGTGGAGCCAGGTAACTTACGTGCGTCTTATTTCGCGCCACGCGCTCCTACGTTCGAGGGGGACCCCGAAGTGACCACGCCACCGCCACAGGGCCAGAATCCGTTCGCGCAGGGTCAGCCGGCCCCGGGGAACCCCTATGGGCAGCAGCCGCCCCAGGGCAACCCGTACGGGCAGCAGCCTCCGCAGGGCTACCCGCAGCAGCCGAACGCTCCGTACGCCCCGGTCCCGCCCGAGCCGCCGAAGCGCAACCTCAAGAAGTACCTGCGGTTCGCGATCCCCGTCGTCGTCCTCGTGGTCGCCGTCGGCGGCTGGCTGGCGAGCCGCGACGATGCCCAGAGCGCCAAGGTCGGCGACTGCATGAGCATCGGCAACCCGAACAGCACCACCGACCCGGACCTGGAGGTCGTGGACTGCGGCAACTCCAAGGCCGCGTACAAGGTCGAGCAGAAGAAGAGCGACGACTCCGGCTGCGACCGCACCAAGTACGCCGAGTACACCGAGACCGGTAGCGGCAGCGACTTCACCCTCTGCCTGTCGGAGTACTCCTCCAAGTAAGGCCTGCTGAGCCCGCTTACGCGCGAGGGCCGTTGTTTCACGTGAAACAACGGCCCTCGGCATATCCAGCTCCAGCCACTCGGGGTCATGTTTCACGTGAAACATGACCCCGCACGCGTGCTCTCAGCTCTGTTCCGCCCACCACTTCTTCAGGGCCGACACCGCCGCGTCGTATTCCATCGGCCCGTTCTCCAAGCGCAGTTCCATCAGGAACGTGTAGGCCTGACCAATGGCCGGGCCCGGTCCGACACCCAGGACCTCCATGATCTGGTTGCCGTCGAGGTCGGGCCGGATCGCGTCCAGCTCCTCCTGCTCCTGAAGCTGCGCCACTCGCTCCTCCAGGCCGTCGTACGCGCGGGACAGAGCGGTGGCCTTGCGCTTGTTCCGGGTCGTGCAGTCGGAGCGGGTCAGCTTGTGGAGGCGGTCGAGAAGCGGGCCCGCGTCGCGGACGTAGCGGCGGACCGCCGAGTCCGTCCACTCCCCGGTGCCGTAGCCGTGGAAGCGCAGGTGCAGTTCGACCAGGCGCGAGACGTCCTTCACCAGCTCGTTGGAGTACTTGAGCGCGGTCATCCGCTTCTTGGTCATCTTGGCGCCCACCACCTCGTGGTGGTGGAAGGAGACCCGCCCGTCCTCCTCGAAGCGCCGCGTGCGCGGCTTGCCGATGTCGTGCAGCAGCGCGGCCAGGCGCAGGGTGAGGTCCGGGCCGTCCTCCTCCAGCGCCATCGCCTGCTCCAGGACGATCAGCGAGTGGTCGTAGACGTCCTTGTGCCGGTGGTGCTCGTCCCGCTCCAGACGCAGCGCGGGCAGCTCGGGCAGCACACGGTCGGCAAGGCCCGTGTCGACGAGCAGCGTCAGCCCCTTGCGCGGGTACGCGGAGAGGATCAGCTTGTTCAGCTCGTCGCGCACCCGCTCCGCCGAGACGATCTCGATGCGGTCGGCCATGGCCTTCATCGCCGCGACGACGTCCGGCGCCACCTCGAAGTCGAGCTGCGCCCCGAAGCGCGCGGCCCGCATCATCCGCAGCGGGTCGTCGGAGAAGGACGACTCAGGGGTGCCCGGCGTCCGCAGCACCCGGGCGGCGAGATCGCCGAGCCCGCCGTGCGGATCGATGAACTCCTTCTCGGGAAGCGCCACGGCCATCGCGTTCACCGTGAAGTCACGGCGCACCAGGTCGTCCTCGATGGAGTCCCCGTAGGACACCTCGGGCTTGCGCGAGGTCCGGTCGTAGGCCTCCGAGCGGTACGTCGTCACCTCGATCTGAAAGCTCTGATCGACGTCTCCGACGCGGGCGTCCTTCTGCGCCCCCACGGTGCCGAAGGCAATCCCGACCTCCCACAGGGAATCCGCCCAGGGCCGCATGATCTTCAGTACGTCCTCGGGGCGGGCGTCGGTCGTGAAGTCCAGGTCGTTGCCGAGCCGGCCGAGGAGGGCGTCCCGGACCGAGCCGCCGACGAGGGCCAGTGAGAACCCGGCCTCCTGAAATCGGCGGGCGAGCTCGTCGGCGACGGGGGACACCCGCAGCAGCTCGCTCACCGCGCGGCTCTGCACCTGGCTCAGTGCACTGGAACTGTCTTCGTTGGCTTTCGACACAACAGAAAAGGGTACGTGGCCCCGACGCCCCCGTGCGCCTTCATTAAACGTGCACGGGCGTCTCCCTTCTTCTACGCGGGGATACCACCGCAGATACGCCCACATAGAGGGACAGCGGCGTCTCTTCTCCCGATCTTGTGGAGCGGACCGCGGCACTTACCCCCGGCAGGCATCGTTACCATGCGTGGACGCACATTCCGACGACCACTGAACGACGACGAGGGACGGGCGAGCGCGTGGCCGAGGCGGCAGACTTCCAGGGGACCCGTCCCTCACCTGCCCGCCGGTGGCTGCGGCGCACGGGAGCACTGCTCGCCGGAGCGCCTCTGCTCGCCGGCGTCCTGCAACTACCCGCACCTTCGGCGTCGTACGCCTCCGAGGCCGGCATCGCGGCCGAGGTCACCGGGTCTCGTACGGTCGACGTCTCCCTGAACTCGCTCAGCCCCAGCGTTCCCTCCGACGGCGACACGCTCACCGTGTCCGGCACGATCGTCAACAAGGGCAAGCAGGCGATCACCGCCGCGCACGTGGGTCTGCGGGTGGGTCCGACGCTGAACGGCCGCTCGGCGATCGACGACGCCGCGAAGAACAACCCGTACGCGGGCACGGAAGTCGGCGGCAAGTACGTGACGAAGTTCGCGAGGCTGGCGCCGGGCGTCCCGCAGACGTTCAGCATCTCCGTACCCGTCGACAAGCTGGACCTCGGCTCCGACGGCGTCTACCAGCTCGGTGTCACGCTCACCGGCCGGACCACCGCCGCGCCGTACGAACAGATCCTCGGCATCGAGCGGACGTTCCTGCCGTGGCAGCCGGAGGCCGCGGACACGAAGACCCGGACGACGTACCTCTGGCCGCTCATCTCGACCTCCCACATGACGGCCGAGACGGGTTCGAACGAGCAGCAGACGCCCGTCTTCGCCGACGACGACGCCCTGGCCGCCGAGATCTCCCCCGGCGGCCGCCTGGAGCGGCTCCTCGGCCTCGGCAAGGACCTCGACGTCACCTGGGTCGTCGACCCGGACCTGCTGGCCTCCGTCGACGCGATGACGCGCAGCTACCGCGTCCAGGTGAACGGCTCCAGCACGACGACCACGGCCGGCACGCACCAGGCGGTGGCCAAGCAGTGGCTCGGCGAGCTGGAGGCGGCGGTCGAGAACGAGGAAGTCGTCGCTCTCCCCTTCGCCGACCCGGACCTGGCGTCGCTCGCTCACAACGGCACCCCTGTGACCGGTTCGCTGAGCCACCTCAAGGACGCCAGTACCGTCGCCGCGACGACCGTGGAGTCGATCCTCCACGTGACGCCCGACACCGACTACGCGTGGCCGGTGGACGGCGCGATCGACCCGTCGATCGTCAAGGTCGCGACCTCGGCCGGCGCCGGCACCGTGCTCACCCGCAGCGACAGCCTGGAGGAGGGCGGCGCTCTGCCGTACACGCCCTCGGCGGCGCGGCCGATCGGCGGCGGTGTCACCGCGGTCGTCGCGGACGCCCGGATGTCCAAGGCGTTCCAGGGCGACATGACGGTGGCCGGCAACTCCACGCTCGCCGTGCAGCGGTTCCTCGCCCAGAGCCTGATGCTCACCCTCCAGGTCCCCGACAAGCAGCGCAGCGTCGTGGTGGCCCCGCAGCGCCTGCCGACCGCCGGGCAGGCCCAGACGATGGCACAGGCACTGACCGCGCTCCAGGGCGGCAACTGGTCGCAGTCGGCTGAGCTGTCCGCGGCCACCAAGGCCAAGCCGGACGCGGGCGCCACCACCCGGGTCCCGTCGGCGTCCTCGTACCCCTCCTCGCTGCGCAAGCAGGAGCTGCCGCAGACGGCCTTCGTGCAGATCGAGGGCACGCAGCGGAAACTCGACAGCTTCCAGGTGGTCCTCTCGGACAAGTCCCGTGTGGTCACCCCCTTCGGACGGGCCATGGACCGGTCGATGTCCGCCTCCTGGCGCGGCCGTGCCACGGAGGCGATGGGATACCGCAACGGTGTCGAGCGGTACCTCATCGGACTCACCGAGGGCGTCGGACTGATCGACAAGTCCGAGGCGAAACTCTCGGGCCGCAGCGCCACGATCCCGGTCACCGTGCAGAACAACCTCGTGCAGGGCGTCGACCACCTGGTGCTGCGTCTGACGTCCACGCAGCCGAGCCGCCTCAGCATCGGTGACGGTGCCTATGAGGAGCAGCCGGTCTCGGTCGCGGGCGGGCACAGCCAGTCGGTGAAGTTCACCACCAACGCCCACGCCAACGGCCGCTCCGCGGTGGTCGCCCAGCTGTTCACCGAGGAC
>NZ_LIPP01000270.1 GCF_001418335.1 Streptomyces aurantiacus
GGGTCGAGGTAGGGGCCGCCGCCTCCGGGGCGGGCGTGCAGCGACCGGGGTGGGGCGGACACGGAGGACGATGCTGTGTACATGGGCGAGACAGATCCCTTCGTGTGCCGGCGAGTTACCGCGTCACCCGCCCCGGTCACACCGGTACACCCTGGGGAATGTCCCTCGGCGACCGGGTCGGGGTGGCGCGTTCCTACCTGACACCCGGCGCCCACTGGCACACCATCTGGCGTGCCCTGGCGAACCCTGGCGAATAGTCGCTCAGCAACTGTCGGACGGTTACTGTCAACTCAGCCGAGAACCTGGGGGCTTGACGTGAGCGGACAACCCAACACCCGTCTGTCGGACCTGTTCGGCCTGGCCGGCTGGTCCAAGGGCGAACTCGCGAGGATGGTCAACCGGCAGGCGGCGGCCATGGGCCACCCCCAGCTGGCGACCGACACTTCGAGAGTGCGGCGGTGGATCGACATGGGAGAGATCCCGCGCGATCCGGTGCCGCGGGTGCTGGCAGCCCTGTTCACCGAGCGTCTCGGCCGTGTCGTGACCATGGAGGATCTCGGTCTGGTCCGGCACGGGCGTACGGGGAAACGGCAGAGCGGCGGGAGTGCGGAACATCCCGACGGTGTGCCGTGGGCGCCCGAGCGGACTGCCGCGGTCCTCACCGAATTCACGGGAATGGACCTCATGCTCAACCGACGCGGCTTGGTGGGTGCGGGCGCCGCGCTCGCCGCAGGATCCGCAATCAGCAGCTCCATGCACGAGTGGCTGCACACCGATCCGGCCCTCGCGGCCGACGCTCCGGAAACCGACCATCCCCTGCACGCCGACCCCGCCGGGTTCGACCGCTACGAGGCCGCCCCCATCGGGTCGCAGGAGATCGAGGAACTGGAGCGCTCTGTCGAGGTGTTCCGGGCCTGGGACGCGGCCCGCGGTGGCGGCCTGCAACGAAAGGCTGTCGTAGGACAGCTCAACGAGGTGGGAGGCATGCTCTCCTACCGACATCCCGACCATCTGCAGCGGCGCCTGTGGGGCGTCGCCGCCAACCTCGCCGTCCTCGCGGGCTGGATGTCGCACGACGTCGGCCTGGAGCCCACGGCTCAGAAGTACTTCATCATCGCCGCGCACGCGGCCCGAGAAGGCGGTGACCGGCCCCGCGCGGGCGAGGCGCTCTCCCGAGCGGCCCGTCAGATGGTGCACCTCGGCCGGCCCGACGACGCGCTCGACCTCATGAAGCTCGCCAAGTCGGGATCCGGCGACGAGGTCCTGCCTCGTACGCAGGCCATGCTCCGCACCATCGAGGCCTGGGCGCAGGCGTCGATGGGCAAGGGCCAGGCCATGCGGCGCACACTGGGCGAGGCGGAGGACCTCTTCGTCTCGGACAGCGGTGACGTGCCGCCGCCGAGTTGGATGCAGCTGTTCGACGAGGCGGACATGCACGGGATGCAGGCCCTGGCCTACCGGACACTCGCCGAGCACGAACCGGCCGCGGCCGCCGTCGCGCAGCGCCATGCGAAGGAGGCCTTGGCACTACGGGAGAAGGGCCGGAACCGGTCGCAGATCTTCGACCACATCTCGCTCGCCTCGGCCTGCTTCATCGCCGACGATCCCGAGCAGGCCGACCGGTACGCACGGCTGGCCCTGACGTCGATGGGTTCGAACTCGTCCCATCGCACCTGGGACCGGCTCCGTGAGATGTACCGGCTGACGGGGCAGTACTCCAGCTATCCGAAGATCCACGATCTGCGGGAGGAGATCAAACTCTCGATGCCCAAGGGTTCGTTGAAGCAGAGGGGCACCAACAACGCACGGGCATAACGGGCCCGTGCGTCGATGGCTCAGCCGATGACTCAGGTGGTGACCCGGGCCACGAGGACGCAGGCGTCGTCCGCGCGTTCCGTCTCGCCGAACTCCTCCACCACCGTCCGTACGCAGTCCTGGGCGGTGCGGGCCTCGCCGAAGCGGGGGGCCAGGCCGAGGAGACGGCTGACGGCCGCGGCGCCTTCCCCGGTCTCGACGGTGCCACCGGTGTCATCGGTGTCGATGAGGTCCGGGCGCCCGGTGTGGGCCGCGGCCGGACGGGAGGACCCCTCTCGCAGGGGGGCCAGTCCGTCGGTGTGCAGGAGCAGTAGGTCGCCCGGCTCCAGGGGCTCTTCCGCCTGCCCGTAGACGGCACCCGAGGTGGCGCCGAGCAGCACGCCGGCCGGCGGGGTCAGCGTGCGCCCCGTCCCGTTGCGGAACAGCAGCGGGGCGGGGTGTCCCGCCTGCGCCCAGACAAGGGTCCGGCTCTGCGGCCGGTAGCGGCAGCACACCGCGCTGCCCAGCGTCGGCCGGGCCGAGGCGTCGAACAGCTGGTTGAGCCATGTCATGAGCCGGCCGGGCTCGGTGCCCGCCACGGCCATGCCGCGCAGCGCCCCGAGCAGCATCGCCACGCCCGAGGTGACGGTGACCCCGTGGCCGGTGAGGTCGCCCGCGCTCAACAGCGTGTCACCGCCGGGCAGTTCGAAGGCGTCGTACCAGTCGCCGCCGATCAGTGCGCTGGTCGAGGAGGGGAGATAGCGGGCGGCGAGCTCCAGTGTTCCCGGGCCCTGTTCAGGGAGGAGGGAACCTCGCCAGGGTGGCAGAACGGCTTCCTGCAGCTCGACCGCGAGGCGATGCTCGGTCTGCGCGACATGCCGTTGACGCTGCAGCGAGTCGCGGGTCTCGCTGACGGTCCGCTGACTGCGCCGCAGCTCACTGACGTCACGCAGCACGGCCCACATGGAGACGGTGCTGCCGTCCACGTCGAGCACGGGCTCGCCCATCATGTGCACGGTCCGTACGTCGCCGTCGGGCCGCAGCATGCGGAACTCGCCGTCGATCGGCTTGGCGTCGATCAGACAGTCCGTGACCATCGAGGTCAGCCTCGGACGGTCCTCGTCGAGGACGACGGAGGGCAGTTCGTCGAGGGTGAGCGGGGGAGCGGCGGGGTCCCGGCCGACGATCCGGTAGAGCTCACCGGACCAACTCGCCTCGTCCGTGAGGAGGTTCCACTCGGCACTGCCGACCCGGCTGATCAGCGAGCCGTGCGGGGAGGACGCGGCCGGCACGGCTCGTACGGCGGGAGGCGCCGCTTCGGGCTCGACGGGCACGGGCGGAGGGCCGTCCCTCAGCTGCGCCAAGTGCGCGTCCAGGTCGTTGAGTTGGTGCATCGCCAGATCGCACAGGGCGCGCTGCCAGCGTCCTTCCGGGTCCGTGCCGTCGGCCGGCGCGTCGCGTCGTACGGCGTCCATGTCGCCCCGCAGCCGACGCGTCTGCGAGATGAGCGCGTCGACCGAGCCGCGCGGAGGCGGCTGGGCGGCCGGGTGGTCCGCCGAGAGATGGGACGGCATGACGTACTCCGATACAGGCACGGTACGACCAAGGCAGAAGGAAGGACCGTTACGACTGTTGCACAGCCTGCGACGCGCTGTAAGGGATTTGGCAACACGCGACTCGGTCATGCCTGTGGCGTATGCCGCAGTCCTTGCGGAGCCCCTGACGGGGACGATCTCAGTACGCGGGCCCGACTTTCAAGTCGCGGGCCGGACAAGTGAATTGACATAGCGCCCGGCGTGCTCGACGTCCAGCCGGACATGCGTTCGGTGAGTATATGTGCGGGTGTCCTCGCCTATGCATCAGAACTCACCCCGGCCAGCCGCAGCACCGCGTCCAGGCCCCGGTGCGCCCCCGGGGCCGCTCCGGCGGGCAGCACATAGGCACGTAGTCCGGCACCGGCCGCCCCGCCGTCCTTGGCCGGATGGTCACCCACCATCAGCGTCTCGGCGGGGCTGACCCCCAGTTCGCGGCAGGCGTGTCCGAAGAGCACCGGGTCGGGTTTCTCCGTGTCGTGGGCGTAGGAGTGCACCCACGACGAGATGTGCTGATCGAGACCGTGGTGCGCGAACGTCGCCCGCAGGTCCCAGCCCACGTCACTGACCACGCCGAGTGCGATTCCCCCGCCGGTCAGCCGCGCGAGCGTGGACCCGGTGTCCGCGTACGGCACCCAGTGCTCCGGCGCCCGCAACTGCGCGTAGAGCGCGTCCGCGTGGGGCGCCAGCTCCGGCACCGACGCGTACCAGGTGGTGAAGGCGTGCCGGTGCGCCCGCGACGACACATCGCGCCCGCGCTGCGCCTCGACCACCTGCGGGTCGGTGAGTCCTGTCTCCAGCCCGTCCAGTAGCCGGTCCATCTCCCGCTCGCCGACGGGCCGCCGGAGCACGGTGCGGATCCGGTCCGCGTACGTGCCGACCTGGAAGAGCGTGCCGCCGAAGTCGAAGAGCACGGCTCGTACGGGGGCCGGAACCCGCTCGGGGGTCGTGGCGCGCAAGGGGCCCTCGGGGCCGCAGACCGGGAGCGGGGAGTGAGTCATGTGATCTTCCTAGCCGCTCGGCGCGGCAGGGGCAATGCCCGTGTCCCACGTCTCCCTGACCATGCGGCCCCCACGACCCCACCGCCCTCATGGCAAGGCGCCTCACTCCTCCGAGCCGCACGAGCTGCCGTCGGCAGGCAGTCGTCCGTACAGCAGGAAGTCGTCGACCTTTCGGTGCACGCATTTCGAGGAGGCGTAACCGGTGTGGCCCTCGCCCTTGTTGTCGAGGACGACGGCCGACGGGCCGAGCCGATCCGCCGTCTCCGTGGTCCAGCGGTACGGGGTCGCCGGGTCACCGCGGGTGCCGACGAGGAGCATCTCCGACGTGTCGACGTCCCGTACCTCGTCGCGGATGTACGAGGTGCCCTTGGGGCGGCCGTAGCACATCAGGGCCTCGGCGAGCCGGTACCGGCCGAAGACCGGCGACGCCTGCTCGTACTTGGCGCGCAGCTTGCGGAGGTTCTCGGTGATCTGGTGCGCGGTGGGCCGGTCGGGATCGTCGGCGCAGTTGATGGCCATCAGCGCGGCCGGGAGGTTGTCGAGGGGGATGTCTCCCTCGTCGACGAGGCCCCCGTCCCGGTCTCCGCTTCCACCGCCGCCCTCGTCCCTGTTCCCGTTCCCGTTTCTGTCTTCGTTCCGGGCGTGTCCGCCGGTTCCGGGTACCTTGCTGCCGCCGCTGTGGAACCCCATGATGCCCCGCGTGTCCCCGTCCTGGACCAGGGACGTGAGTGCCCGCGAGAGGGCCGGCCACAGCTCCTTGCTGTAGAGGGCCTGCCCCATGGCGCCCACCAGGTCCTGGCCGGAGAACGGTATGCCGAAGTCGGACGGCACCGGGTCCTCGTCCAGCGAGCGGATCAGCCGGACCACCTCCTCCCGGGCCGAGCGCGGGTCCTGGCCGAACGCGCAGTTGACGTCCTCCGCGCACCAGTCGAGGAAGTCCTCCAGGGCGGTCTGCTGGCCCTGGGCGCCGATGATGCCCTGCTCGCTCAGCGGTTCGGTGAGGGTGTCCACGCCGTCGAGGACCATGCGGCCCGTCTTCTTGGGGAACTTCGCCGCGTACACCGCGCCCAGCCGCGTTCCGTACGAGAAGCCGAGGTAGTTGAGCTTCTTGTCGCCCACGGCCGCGCGCATCACGTCGAGGTCGCGCGAGGCGTCGACCGTGCCGATGTGCTCCAGCACAGGACCCGAGTGATCCGCGCAGTCCTTGGCGACCTTTCGCAGCACGTCGAGAGCGGCCCGGACGTCGGCGCTCTCGTCCGCCTCCGACTCGGCCTCCGCGCGGTCGTCGGGGTCGTCGGGGTCGACGTCGGTGGATCCCATGGCCTCGTCCGTGCTGTCGCCGCAGCTCACCGGGGAGCTTCGGCCGACGCCGCGCGGGTCGAAGGTCACCACGTCGTAGCCATTCGTGAGACCCATGAAGTCCTTGCCGCCGCCGGAGAGTTCACTGACTCCCGGCCCACCGGGCCCACCGAAGTTCAGCAGCACCGAACCTCTGGACTTGCCGGTCGCCCGGAACCTGGCCATGGCCAGGTCGAGCGTCCCGTCGGCGGGGTTCGCGTAGTCGAGGGGAACCGTCACCTTTCCGCACTGCAAACCCTCGGGCAGCCCGTCGCCGGCACAGGCCGACCACTTGATTCTCTGGTCGTAGAAATGGGACAGGTCGGAACGGTCTGCGGCAGCCGCGGCCACCGACGGCAGCCCTGCTCCGAGCAGGGCCATCGTCATGGCGCAGGTGAAGGCGCGGCGTCGTTGCGTTGGCAGCATCAGGCCTCCCGGGACGCCCCGGCCCGCAGCCGGGATTCCCCCTCGATCACGATAAGGGGGCTCCTCCGGCCACGCCTCTCGGCGAGCGAAGCGGCCACGCAGGCCCTATCCTGTGCCGCTCGAACCGCGCTTCGAACGGCGCTTCGATCGGCATCCGCTCGAAGGGGTGGTCAAGGGCGGACGGGCCATAACCCGCGTGGGTTGCCCGCGTTTGACCGGTGCGGGCGACCGCCCGCGACCGTGTCTGGAAGGCAGGGAACCTATGAAACGGGTTGCCCGAAATGGTTTGATCATCGCGGCCGCCGCCTCCGGCGCCGTGGCCGTGACGACGCCGGCGTACGCGGACTCCGCGGCCGACGGAGCCTCGGCCCACTCGCCCGGCGTGATCTCCGGCAACACCCTTCACCTCCCGGTACACGTTCCGGTGAACGCGTGCGGGAACACCGTGAACGTGGTCGGACTCCTCGACCCCGCGGCGGGCAACAGTTGCGCCGACGAGGGCGACGGTAGGGGCGGCGGTAAAGGCCACGGCAAGGGAAGCGGCACGGCAGGCGGGCACAAGGGATCCGCCGGCACGGTCGCCGAGGGCGCTGCGAAGGGCTCACCGGGCCTGATCTCCGGCAATGGTGTGGCGCTCCCGGTCGATCTCCCCGTGAACGTCACCGGCAACTCGGTGAATGTCGTCGGCATCGGCAACCCCGCCGTGGGCAACGAATCCACGAACACGTCCGGCGACCGGCCGCACCACCCGGCCACGCCGTCGAAGCCGCCCGTGAAACCGGCCGACGCGGCCGACCCGGTGGAGCCCGAGGCCGCGCCGCGCATCCTGCCGCAGGGAGCCACCGAGGCGACCCTCGCCCGCACCGGTACGGACCTGATGGGCCCGACGGTCGCCGCCGGCGCCGCGCTGATGCTGGGCGGAGCCGCGCTGTACCGCCGCTTCCGGCCCACCGCCGCCGTACGGCGGTCCGAGCGCCGGGCCGCCGGGCGCTGACGCGAACCCACGGGCGCACCGGCCCGGGCCACGGTTTTCCGCGAACCGTCACCTGGGGCGGTGCGCACACCGCCGAGACCTCTTCCCTCTCTTCTTCCCCCTCTTCCCCTCTCCCCACGAACGGAGCGCATCGATGACCTCGCCGAACCCCGAAGGCCTCGTCGTCACCCAGGCCTCGCTCGCCGACTGGCCGGTGATCCGGGCGTGGGCGGGGGACGAGGGGGGGGACCCCGGGGTGTCGGACGGGCCGTGCTTCTTCGCCCAGGAGCCCGACGGGTTCTTCCTCGGCCGGATCGAGGGCGAACCGGTCTCGGCGATCTCC
>NZ_LIPP01000271.1 GCF_001418335.1 Streptomyces aurantiacus
CCCCTTCTCCACGAACGCCCCGCCCTCCCCCTTCCCGCAGAAGCCGAGATCCTCCAGTGTCACGAGCGTCATGTACGTGAAGGCGTCGTAGACCTCCGCGAAATCCACGTCCCGCGGTGCGACCCCCGCCCGTTCGAAGGCGAGCCGCCCACTGACCGCCGCGGGCGACACCGTGAAGTCCGGCCACTCGGACATCGTGGTGTGCGAGACGTGCTCACCGGTGCCGAGCACCCACACAGGAGCCGTACGGCAGTCCTGTACGTACTCCTCGGCCACCAGCAGGACCGCCGCCCCGCCGTCCGACCGTACGCAGCAGTGCAGTTTGGTGAAGGGGTCCGCGATCACCGGGCCCGACAGGACGTCGTCGACGGTGATCGGCTCCCGGAACATCGCGTCCGGATTCAGCGCGGCGTTCTCCCGCGTCTGCACCGCCACGGACGCCAACTGCTCAAGCGTGGTGCCGTATTCGTGCATGTGGCGGCGCGCGGCCATCGCGTACTTGGCGATGAGCGTATGGCCGTACGGAACCTCGAACTGGAGCGGCCCCCGCGCCCCGAACGACAGGTCGCCCGTACGCCGCCCCGCCCTGATGTCCGCGCGCGCGGTGGACCCGTACGCCAGCAGGACGGCGTTCGCGTGCCCCGCCGCGATCGCGTCCGCCGCGTGCGCCGCCATGACCTCCCACGTCGAGCCGCCGACGGACGTCGAGTCGACCCAGGTGGGCCGCAGGCCCAGGTACTCCGCCACCTCGACCGGCGCGAGCGTCCCGAGGCCCGCCGAGGCGAAGCCGTCGATCACCGACCGGTCCAGGCCCGAGTCGGCGAGGGCCCTGCGGGCGGCCTGGGCGTGCAGTGCGTACGGTGTCGCCTCGTCCAGGCGCCCGCAGTCGGAGAGGGCGACGCCGACGACGGCCACTTTGCGCTTCGCAGGGGTGGGACGAGTCGGGGTCATGGAATCTGACGGTACATCAGGTCAGAGCCCGCGCGGGAGGTGTCGCGGGGTCGTTGTGTCGTGACGACCCTGTGCATCTACTGGCCGCCGCCCTAACATGACGACCCGTCAGATCTGGGAACCGGCCGCCGGACATCCGGCCCGGGGAGGAGCCCGCCGATGGACGCCACCTTCACCGCGGAACAGGACGAGATCCGCCGCACCCTCCGTGAGCTGCTCCTCAAACGCTGCGGCCCGGACGAGGTCAGGACCGCCGTGCGAACCGCGGACGGTTACGATCCCGCCCTCTGGGTAACCCTCGCGCAACAGCTCGGCCTGCCCGGACTCGCACTCCCCGAGGCGTACGGGGGAGTGGGCTGCGGCACCATGGAAATCGCCCTGACCGCCGAGGAGTTGGGGCGGGCCCTCGCCCCCTCCCCGCTGCTCGCGACCGCCGTCCTGAGCGCGCCCCTCGTACTCGCCCTCGGCAGCCGGAGCCAGCGTGCCGCGCTGCTGCCCCGTATCGCCACCGGCGAACTCACCGCCGCCCTCGCCGTGCCGGGCGCCGGGCTGACCACCGCCCTCGGCCTGACCGGCGACAACCGCGGTGACTGGGCGGGCGGCGGCCGGTCGGGAGGCGTACAGGCGCGGCGGGCCGACGGCGTGTGGCGGCTGTACGGGGAGGCCGACCAGGTGCTCGACGGGCACAGCGCGGACCTGCTGGTCGTCGCCGCGCACACCGGGGGCTTCGCCCGCTCGCGCACTCTCTTCTTCCTGGTGAGAGAGGGAGCGACCCGCGTGCGGCGGACCTCCCTCGACGAGACCCGCTCCCAGAGCCGCGTCCAACTGCGCGAGGTGGCAGCCGAGTTCCTGGGCGACACCACCGACGGCAGCGCTGATGCCGGCGCTGACGTCAGTGGCGCCCTTGCCGCCCTCGCCGCCGTCGGCGACTCCGCCGCGGCCGTCCTCGCCGCGGAAGCCGTCGGCGCCGCCGACCGCGTACTGGAGCGGACGGTCGAGTACGTCAAGCAGCGCGAGCAGTTCGGGCGGGCGATCGGTTCGTTCCAGGCGGTGAAGCACCGGCTGGCGGACCTGTACGTACAGGTCCAGGCGGCGCGCTCCGCCGCCTACTACGCGGCCTGGGCGAGTGCCGAGGGCCGGGAGAGGACCGGCGGGCTCGCGCTCGCGCAGTCCCTGGAGGCGCTGCGCACCACCGCCTCCGAGGCCGTGCAGCTGCACGGCGGGATCGGGTTCACCTGGGAGCACGAGGCGCACCTGTACTTCAAGCGGGCGGCCGGCGACGAGCTGCTCTTCGGACCGGTGCACCGGCTGCGCGCGTACGCGGCCGAGGAGGCGCGGCTGTTCGGTGGCGGCGAGGTGGCGGTCTGACAGCCACGCCCGCAGCGGTCAGTGGTCGGTGGCAAGTAGTGACCCGGGTGTGCGACAGGCGGCAGCCCACCGAGGTGAACTGCCGCCTGCGTGACAGGACGTGTACGGATGTGTACGAATGTGCACGAAGGAGGTGTACGTGTACCTGGACGTATGTGTGGAAAGCGTGCCCGAACTACCTGGTCGGCCGCTTGCCCGTCACGCCCAGGTGCACCAGCAGCGCGAGGTTCGGCTTCAGTTCAGCCTGCTTCACGCCCCACGTCTGGAAGCCCTTCTGGTGCGAGGCCACCGCCGCGAGCATCGCCACGAGGGAGCCGGCCATCGCCGCCGGGCTGACGTCCTTGTCGACCTTGCCCTTCGCCTGGAGCTCCTTGACCGTGTCCGTGAGGGAGTTGTTCACGGAGTTGAGGATCTTCATGCGGATCTTGTAGAAGCGTTTGTCGCCCTCGGCGGCGCCCAGGTCGACGACCCGGAGGATGGCGTCGTTTTTGCGCCAGAACTCAAGGAACCCGTCCACGAGTTCCTGCGCGGTCTGCCAGCCCGCCTTGCCGACCCAGGAGCGTCCTTCGAGGAGCTCGGTCAACCCGGCGCCCTCCGCGGCCATTTGCTCGGCGATCTCCAGGACGGCGCCTTCGACGTCCGGGAAGTACTGGTAGAAGGTCGCCGGTGAAGTGCCCGCCTTCCGCGCGACGTCGATGACTTTGACGTCGCGGTAGGGCGAGGAGCTGAGCATCTCGCTGAGACAGTCGAGCAGCTTCTGCCGCGTCGCCTGCCCTCGCCGACCGGCCACACGGCCGTCGACGGTACGCACTTGTCCTGTCATGACGTCAGCTTACCGAGGGGTGATCGGAGCGCGATTCGGCCGACTGCAAATGGGGTGCGCGGACCTGGGAGGCGGGGGCGCCGCCCGCTCTGCGGGATGCGTTGAAGGCCGTTAGCTTGGCCGCATGGCTGGATCTGAAGGCTCTGCCGCGTACGCCGAGGGCGCCCCCTGCTGGATCGACGCCCAGCTCCCGGACGTCGAGGCGGGCAAGCGTTTCTACGGCGGACTCTTCGGCTGGACTTTCGAGCCCTTCGACCCCTTCAACCCCTTCGAGTCCTTCGAGGGACGGCAAGAGGCCGAGGGCCCGTACGCGCCCGCGGGTCCGTACGCGGATGCCGTGCGGGCGTGTCTCGACGGAGAACCCGTCGCGGCCCTCGTGCCGAAGCGGGACGGCCGGATGCCCACCGTGTGGACGGTCTACTTCGCCACCCCGGACGTCCGGGGCATGGCCGACCGGATCCGGAAAGGCGGCGGCCAGGTCGTCACGGCACCCGTGCGGGTGGGCCCGTACGGCGTCGGGGCCCTCGTGGCCGACCCGGAGGGCGCCGTCTTCGGGCTCTGGCAGGCCGGCACGCACCCCGGCTTCAGCAGACACCGCGATACGGGCGATACGGGCGATACGGGCAGGACGGACGGGACGAGTGGGGCGGACGGCACGGGCGGTACAGGCAGGCCGGGTACCTTCGGCTGGGTCGAGCTGTACGCGCGGGACACGGCCACCGCCGAGGCCTTCTACCCCGGCCTCTTCCACGACGCCCTCTTCGGGCCCGGTGCCACCCGTGAATTCGGCCGCGCCCACATCTCCGACGTCTTCCCGGCCGAGATGCCGCCCCACTTCCTCGTACATTTCGGCGTACGGGACTGCGAGGCCCTGCTCGGTACGGTGGCGCGGCTCGGCGGCCGGGTGCGGGTGCCGCCCTTCGAGACGTCGTACGGGCGCGTGGCCGTCGTCAGCGACAATCAGGGGGCGTCCTTCGCGTTGTTCGAGCGCCGGGACGCGGCCTGAGTTGTACTCCGGGGAGGGAATCAGGGGTTTTTCGGCTTCCCCGCCGCTGAATCGGGCGATTGATTGGGCGGTGCTCCACGGCCGAAACCCGTACGGCAAGCTCTGAAAGGCGCTGAAAAGCACCGGCCGACGTTGCAAAGCAAGGCAGACCAAGGTTGTTTGCCCGGGAATGGCGGGAGACATCCCGAATCGGTCCCGGGTTCGCAACCGGAGCCCCGGCCAGGAAGAATCGGGGTGCGTGCCGCCGGATCGGGTCGGTGGTGAGACGCTGCGCAGTGGCTGAAGCTGCGGCAGGAGCGGTGGCTGGAGCGGTGGCCGCGTACGGGGAGGTGGCAGGCAAGTGGTGGATCAGCTGACACAGCACGATCCGCGGCGGATCGGGCCGTTCGAGGTGCTGGGACGGCTGGGTGCCGGCGGCATGGGGCTGGTCTATCTCGCGCGTTCGGCCTCGGGCCGGCGGGTGGCGATCAAGACGGTCAGGACCGAACTCGCCGAGGACCAGCTGTTCCGCGTCCGCTTCTCGCGCGAGGTCGAGGCGGCCCGTGCCGTGTCCGGCTTCTACACGGCGGCCGTGGTCGACGCCGACGCGCGCGCGGCCGTGCCCTGGCTGGCCACCGCGTACGTGCCCGCGCCCTCCCTCGAAGAGATAGTGACCGAGTGCGGGCCGATGCCGGCCCAGGCGGTCCGCTGGCTCGCCGCGGGCGTGGCCGAGGCGCTGCAGTCCATCCACGGTGCCGGTCTTGTCCACCGCGACCTGAAGCCGTCGAACGTCCTGGTCGTCGAGGACGGGCCGCGCGTCATCGACTTCGGTATCGCCTCCGGAGTTTCGAACACGCGTTTGACGATGACGAACGTCGCCGTCGGCACCCCCGCGTACATGTCGCCCGAGCAGGCGAAGGACTCCCGCAGCGTGACCGGCGCGAGCGATGTCTTCTCGCTCGCCTCGATGCTCGTCTTCGCCGCCACGGGCCATGCGCCCTTCCACGGGGCGAACCCCGTGGAGACCGTCTTCATGCTGCTCAGGGAGGGCCCGGACCTCGAAGGCCTCCCCGACGAGCTGCGCCCGCTGATCGAGTCCTGTATGCAGATGGAGGCGACGGCCCGCCCGAACCCGGCCGACCTCCAGGCCCAGCTGGCACCCCACCTGTTCAATTCCGGCTCGGACGACAGCGGTACGGCGTCCGCGTGGCTGCCCGAGCGGGCCGTGAGCCTGATCGAGACGCGCCGCGGCGGCCGGCCGGCCCCGAAGCCCCCGTCCGGCGGGCGCAGCGGCGGACGCGGGGCCCCCATGGCGCCGCCGCCCCAGCCGCTGCACGACCCGCCCGTGCCGCCACCCATGTCGCCGCCGATGTCGCCGCCCGTGTCACCCGTACCGGTCGGCGCGGGTGCCGGCCGGCACGGGGGCGCGCCCGACGCAGGGCCGGTGCGCCTGGCCGGCGCCCAGGTGCCGATCGGGCCGGGACCGCGGGTCGCCGACGCCCGCGCGGCGGCCGTGAAGGCGCCTCCCCCGGAGGCCGGACTCGTCGCCTCCTGGTCCCGCCCGCGCCCCGGCGTGAACGGCGCCGATCCCGCGCCGGCCGGACCCGTTCCCGTACCCGCTCCGGAAGCGGACGGCGGTACGTCCTGGCGGCCCTGGCGGTTCCGTATGTCGAACGACGTCTGGGGCACGCCCGCCGTCGCCGGGGACCTGGTCTACGTGACCTCCTTCGAGGTGCACGCGCTGGACGTGGCCACCGGCCGGCGCCGCTTCAAGACGCGGGACGTCGCCTGGTCGATGGCGGTCGCCGACGGCCGCGTCCACGCCTCCGACGGCCCGACCCTCTTCGCCCTGGACGCCCGCGAGGGCACCGACCTGTGGCGGCTGCCGGCCGACGCCTGGGTGTACTCCCTCCAGGCCGACCGCGGCACCGTCGTCACGGGCACCCGCGGCGGCGGCGTACAGGCCTGGGAGGCCGCCAACGGGCAGAAGCTCTGGGAGATCACCGGCGCACAGACCGACTTCGAGTCGCCCGAGGCAGGTCCTGCCGTCCACAACGGCACGGTCTACGTCTGGAAGGACGCCCGGCTGCGCGCCCTGGAGGCCCGTACGGGTGAGGAGCGCTGGTCGTACCCCATCGGCGACGCTGCCTCCTGCGGCGGGGTGCCCGTCCGGATCACCCAGGCCGACGACGGGTACGTGTACGTGTCGGCCGGCACGCGCGTCCTCGCCATCGACGTCGCCGGCGGGCATGTGCGCTGGCACTTCGAGGCGCCCGCCGTGTTCCTCAGCCCGCCCACCTTCGCGTCGGGTCCTGCCGTCACGGGCGGCGGGCTGTACCTCGCCGACTACCTCGGCACGGTGTACGCGCTCGACGCCACCGACGGCCGCGACCGCTGGCGCATCGCCACCGAGGCACGGTCCTCCGTCGACCCGGTGCTCGTGTCGGCTGGGCACGTCCATGTCGGCAGCGGCAAGGGGCTCTACACGCTGGACGCGGTCACCGGGACGCCGAAGTGGCGGTTCCAGGCGGGCGGCGACCTGGTGGGCACGCCGGTCGTCGCCGACGGCCGCATCCACTTCGGCTCCACCGACCACCTCCTCTACACCCTGAAGGCCGACGACGGCCGCCTGCGCTGGAAGCTGGCGACGGGCGGGGAGATCACGGGGGCGCCCGTGGTGAAG
Organism: Streptomyces aurantiacus; assembly: GCF_001418335.1. Lineage (GTDB taxonomy): Bacteria > Actinomycetota > Actinomycetes > Streptomycetales > Streptomycetaceae > Streptomyces > Streptomyces aurantiacus. Next base: position 6,811 of record NZ_LIPP01000271.1, read on the forward strand.
GACGGTGTGGTGTACGCGTGCAGCAAGGACCGGTGCGTGTACGCGCTGGACGCGGAGAAGGGGACGGGGACTGCCCGTTCTTGAACGGGCAGTCCCCGAGGCCGAGGGGTTGTGCGGGTCGTGGGCCGGGTGCGGGTGGGTGGGGGCTGGTCGCGCAGTTCCCCGCGCCCCTGAAAGGCGGGGCTGCGCCCCTGCCTTTCAGCTCGCCCGGCATCCTGCTTCGCGCGCCCGTCCGGCGTTTGTTTTTCAGCCCGTCCGGCGTTTGAGGACGAGCGCGTTCAGCGCGATGCGGGGGTCTGGGGGCGCAGCCCCCAGAAGCGACGGGAAGGGTAAGGG
>NZ_LIPP01000272.1 GCF_001418335.1 Streptomyces aurantiacus
GATGGGGGCAGCGGACATGGGGGGCGACTCTCCTGGTTCAGGAAACGAACGGTGGGGGGTTAAAAGAGCGCTCTCTCGCCGTTGCATGCTTCATCCGTGTGAACCGCGCGTCAAGAGTTGCGACCGGAGTCGCGGAAGTTGTTGCTCCCCTTTCAGTAAGTCATGGGTGTACGGGCGCATTTGACACCCTTTCATTCATCTGACGGCCAGTTCTCCGCCCCGGGACGCGTTCAAGAGGTACGGGCGAGAGAAACGTGGGAGAAACCGGCTGCCCCTTCCGCCGGAGCCCTTGACACTCCTGCGCCTCCGCCTCAACACTCCGTCACGGGAGAGCGCTCTCCCACGGGTCCCCCACAGTTCTCCCATCGACGTGTTCAGGAGGTCTCCATGCCACGGAGATCGCAGATCGTCTCAGGAAGCCTGATCGCCGGCGCCCTACTTCTGACCTCGCTCGGTCTGGGCGGCGTCGCGGCCACCGACGGCACGCCGGCACCGCCCGGCGCCGCGCCGGCGGCGGCCACCGTGCGACACGCGGGCCACACCATGGCGGTGTCGACCGCCGACTCCCCCGAGGACCCGGACGGTGACGGCTACATCCCCGCCGACCCGCCGGTGACCGGCGTCCAGCCGTCCACGCAGGAGCCGCCCCACCGCTACTTCCACGAGTTCCAGGCCAACTGCTCGATGAGCCACACGAAGCCGGACGACCCGATCGTCTATCCGCAGCAGCCGGGCAAGTCCCACGACCACACCTTCATGGGCAACCGGTCGACGGACGCGAACAGCACGACGGCCTCCCTCGACGGGGCCACCACCACCTGCAACGCGCCCGGCGACAGGTCGGGCTACTGGATGCCCACCCTCTTCAAGGGGGACCAGCCGGTGCGGCCCGTCGGCTCGCAGGTCATCTACTACAAGGCGGGCGTCACCGACTACACGAGCGTGCGGCCCTTCCCGAAGGGTCTGCGGTTCCTCGTGGGCAGCCCGACCCAGAGCGCGGCGGAGTTCCGCGCGCACCGCGGCTTCGTCGAGGGCTGGGAGTGCGGCGACAGCTTCTTCAACGTCGAGTTCCCGAAGAACTGCCCCAGCCGCCCGGACGTCCAGCTCAACATCCGTTTCCAGGCGCCCAGTTGCTGGGACGGCAGGTACCTGGACACACCGGATCACAAGAGCCACATGGCGTATCCCGTGGTCAACCCCGGGACGAACAACAACATCTGCCCCGCGAGCCACCCGGTCGCCCTGCCGATGATCGAGTTCAAGATGGCCTTCCCCGTCAACGGTGATCTTTCCCAGGTGAGGCTGGCCAGCGGACCGAGCTGGTCGTTCCACTACGACTTCTTCAACGCCTGGGAC
>NZ_LIPP01000273.1 GCF_001418335.1 Streptomyces aurantiacus
CCGGGGGTTCGGGGGCGGAGCGCCCGAGAAAAACCCCGCACGGCCCGCCGCACCCCCCTGGCCGTCTGACGTTCCGTCAGCTACCGTCCCCCTGCACCGGAGCCACCGGCACCCCACCCGCTCGGCGAAGGGGGACTTTCCCATGTCCGTAACGGTCGTACGCTTCAACCTCGTCGATCCCGGCGCCACGCCCGCCTCGCTCAGCGACCGCTACAAGGCCGCGCTGGAGATGGCCGCGTACGCCGACGACCGCGGCATGACCACCGTGCAGACCGAGGAACACCACGGCGCCGCCAACAACTGGCTGCCCTCGCCGTTCACCTTCGCGGGCGCCGTCTTCGGGGCTACCAGGAAGATCGCGGTCACGGTCTCGGCGATCATCGGCCCGCTGCACGATCCGCTGCGGTTGGCCGAGGACATCGCCGTGCTCGACCTCCTCAGCGGCGGCCGGCTCGTCACCGTGGCGGGCATCGGCTACCGGCCCGAGGAGTACGCGCTCTTCGACGTGGACTGGAAGGGGCGCGGCCGTCTCCAGGACGAGCTCCTGGAGACGCTGCTGAAGGCGTGGACCGGCGAGGAGTTCGAGTACCGCGGCCGTACCGTACGGGTCACTCCGCGGCCCTTCTCCGATCCGCACCCCCTGCTGCTGGTGGGCGGCTCCTCCAAGGCCGCGGCCCGGCGCGCGGCGCGGCTCGGGCTGCCGTTCTTCCCGAGCGCGCACCTGCCGGACGTCGAGGCCTACTACAAGGAGCGGCTCGTCGAGTACGGCACGGAGGGCTGGACCATGATGCCCGCGGCGGTCACCCCGCTGCTGCACCTGGCCGAGGACCCGGACCGCGCCTGGGCCGAGCACGGCCGGCACTTCCTGCACGAGGCACGGACGTACGCCTCCTGGCAGTCCTCCGACATCCGCTCGGCGGTGAAGTCGGCGGCCACGACGGTGGAGGAGCTGCGCGCCGAGGGCGTCTACCGGATCGTGACGCCGGACGAGTGTCTGGCGCAGGGCCTCGACAGCTACGTACTGCATCCGCTGTCCGGTGGGATGCCCGTCGACGAGGGGTGGCGCAGCATGCATCTGTTCTGCGAGAACGTACTGCCCCGGCTCAGGAACCTGTAGCCCGCCTCCTCGAAGCCCGCCTCCTCGATGCCCTGGGTCAGCCCATCTCCTCCAGCGTCTTGCCCTTCGTCTCCTTCACGAACTTGAGCACGAACGGAATGGAGAGCGCGGCGAAGACCGTGTAGATCACGTAGGTCATGGAGAGGTTCCAGTCGGCCAGCGACGGGAAGCTCGCGGTGATGGCCCAGTTGGCGATCCACTGCGCGGCGGCGGCGACACCGAGCGCGGCGGCGCGGAGCTTGTTGGGGAACATCTCGCCGAGGAAGACCCAGACGACGACACCCCAGGAGAGGGCGAAGAAGAGCACGAACACATGGGCGGCGATCAAAGCGACCCAGCCCTGCGTGGCGGGCAGCTTGCCGTCGACGAGGTCGAAGGAGAAGGCCCAGGCCTCCAGGGCGAGCCCGACGACCATGCCGACGGAGCCGATGAGCGCGAGCGGCCTGCGGCCGATCCGATCGACGAAGATCATGGCGATCACGGTGCCGATGATGTTGATGATCGACGTGGTGAACGAGTAGAGGAATGACTCGGTCGGGTCGACGCCGACCGACTGCCACAGCGTCGAGGAGTAGTAGAACGCGACGTTGATGCCGACGAACTGCTGGAAGACCGAGAGCCCGATGCCGATCCAGACGATCGGCTTGAAGAAGAAGGTGCCGCCGAGCAGATCCTTGAAGACCGACTTGTGCTCGCGCTTCATGGCCTGCTCGATCTCGACCACACGGGCGTCCAGGTCGATCTTGTCGCCCTCGACCTCCCGGAGCACCTCACGGGCGCGCTCGTGCCGCCCCGCGGAGACCAGGAAGCGCGGCGACTCGGGGATCGCGAAGGAGAGCAGCCCGTACAGGACGGCCGGGACGACCATCACGCCGAGCATGACCTGCCAGGCCTCCAGGCCCATGACCTTGCCGCGCTGGTCACCGCCCGCGGCGTTGAGGATGCCCCAGTTGACCAGCTGCGAGATGGCGATGCCGATGACGATCGCGGCCTGCTGGAAGGAGCCGAGCCGCCCCCGGTACGCGGCCGGCGCGACCTCGGCGATGTAGGCCGGGCCGATGACCGAGGCCATCCCGATGGCGAAGCCGCCGATGACCCGCCAGAAGGCCAGGTCGTACAGGGCGAAGGGCAGCGCGGAGCCGACGGCGCTGACGGTGAACAGCACGGCCGAGATCTGCATGCAGCGGATACGGCCGATGCGGTCGGCGATCCGGCCCGCGGTGGCGGCGCCGATCGCACAGCCGATCAGCGCGATGGCGATGACCTGGGCGAGGGCCGCGGAGCCGACGTCGTACCGGTGCCGGATGGCCTCGACGGCGCCGTTGATCACGGCACTGTCGTAACCGAAGAGGAAGCCTCCCATCGCGGCCGCCGCCGCGATGAAGATGACGTGCCCGAGATGCTCGGGGTGAGCCGTTCGGGCTGCTGACTGGGGTGGCTGCGCTGTGCTGGTCACGCGGAACTCCTCGGGCCACCGGCCTCGCTGCCGGGGGTGGGGGCGAGCCCTTCCGGACGGTGTCTTCAGTGGCGCACACGTTTACGCCACCCACCACCTGAAGGTAAAAGCAACGAAGCAGAGACTATGCCTTCAAGTATCGAAGTCAAAAGAAGGTTCTTGTGAAGAAAAGCACTCCAGGTGGCGGACCCATGTACAAGTATTGAAGAGACAGAAACGGCACGAGTTCGTGGGTACCCCGTAAGCGGCCCGCGGAACACCGCGATCAGAACGTCAGCGGATCAACGTCAGCGGGTCAGCGCAGGCGCTGGCTGATGACCTTCGACACGCCGTCGCCCTGCATGGAGACGCCGTACAGCGCGTCGGCGACCTCCATCGTGCGCTTCTGGTGCGTGATCACGATCAGCTGCGACGCCTCCTGCAGCTCCTCCATGAGCCGGATCAGCCGCTGCAGGTTGGTGTCGTCGAGCGCCGCCTCGACCTCGTCCATCACGTAGAAGGGACTGGGCCGCGCCTTGAAGATCGACACGAGCATCGCGACGGCGGTCAACGACCGCTCACCGCCGGAGAGCAGCGAGAGCCGCTTGACCTTCTTCCCGGGCGGCCGTGCCTCGACATCGACGCCCGTGGTGAGCATGTTGTCGGGATCGGTCAGGATCAGCCGCCCTTCCCCGCCGGGGAACAGCCGGCTGAAGACCCCTTCGAACTCCCGTGCCGTGTCCCAGAATGCCTCGGTGAAGACCTGCTCGACCCGCTCGTCGACCTCCTTCACCACCTGCAGAAGATCGATGCGCGTCTTCTTCAGGTCCTCCAGCTGTTCGCTGAGGAACTTGTGACGTTCCTCCAGCGCGGCGAACTCCTCCAGCGCGAGCGGATTGACCTTTCCGAGCTGCTGGTAGGCCCGCTCGGCCGCCTTGAGCCGCTTCTCCTGCTCGGCCCGGTGGAACGGGCGGGGCTGGTTGCGCGGATGCTCGGGGTCGTCCGGCAGCTCCTCGCCCTCGGCGGGCAGGGAGGGCGGCACGAGCTGGGCGGGCCCGAAGTCCGCGATCAGCCCCGCCGGTTCGACGCCCAGCTCCTCCAGCGCCTTCGCCTCCACCTGCTCGATCCGCAGCCGCTTCTCGGCCCCGAGCACCTCACCGCGGTGCACCGAGTCCGTGAGCTTGTCGAGCTCGGCCTTGAGGTCGCGGCCCTGGTTGCGGGCGACGACGAGATCCTGCTCCCGGCGCGCCTTGGCGCTCTCCGCGGCCGTACGCTCCTCGTCCGCCCGGCCGAGCGAGACCTCGACATGGACGAGCAGCTGCCGCGCGCCGGAGGCGACGGCCCCGGCGACCGCCGCCTCGTGCCGCAGCCGTGCCCGGCGCTGCTCGGCGCGGGCGCGGGCCTCGCGTTCGGCGCGCGCGGCCCGGTCGAGCGAGTCGGCCCGTCCGGCGAGGCCCTTGACCCGCTCCTCGTGCGTACGCACCTGGAGCCGGGCCTCCATCTCGGTCTGCCGCGCGTTGGCCCCGTCGGCCGCGAGCCGGTCCCGTACGGAGGCGTCGGGCTCCTCCTCGACCGGCATCTCCTCGGCGACGACGAGACGTTCGGCCAGTTCCTCCGCCTCTTCCATCGCCCGGTCGAGGGCCTCCTGGGCACGCGTGGCTGCCGCGGTGCTCCGCTCGGCCTCTCCCGCGGCGCCCCGCGCCTGCCCGGCCAGCCGACCGAGCTGCTGCGCGACCTGGGACTTCTCCCGCTCACCGGCCCTCCGCCGCTCGCCCAGCTCCTCGACGAGAGCGGCCCGGTCCCTACGCAGCTCGGTGGCGCGATGCTGGGCCCCGCTCAACTCCTCGCAGAGCACGCCCAGTTCCTCCAGCTCGGCCGCCGCCTCGTCGACCGACGCCTGCACTTCGAGCAGACTGGGCGCCCCGGCGGAACCGCCCTGCGCGAAGTGCGCCCCGAGCAGGTCTCCCTCGGCGGTCACGGCGGTCAGTCCGGGGCGCGCGTAGACGAGATCCTCGGCGTCCTCCAGCGTCCCGACGACGACGATGCCCCGCAGCAGCCGCCGTACGGCGGGCATGAGGTCGGAGGGCGCTCGGACAAGATCGGCCGCGTACGGCGGACCGCCCGCGCTCCCACGTACGCCGTCGCCGTCGGCGTCACCGGCCGCGGAGGCGGAGGCCGGAGCCCCCGGAGCCCCCGGCGTGTCTGTCGCGTCCGTCGCGTTCCTCGGGTCCGTCGCGTTCCTCGGGTCCGTCGGGTCCGTCGGGTCCGGGGCGCCCGCCAGCAGGAGTGCCGCCCGGCCCGCGTCCTGCTTGCGCAGCAGGCGGATGGCGTCCGCCGCCGAGGCGGGCGTGGTCACCGCGATCGCGTCCGCCGCCGCGCCGAAGGCCGCCGCCAGCGCGACCTCGTGTCCCGGGGTGACCGAGAGCAGTTCGGCCGCGGGGCCGAGCAGCCCCGACAGCCGGTCCTTCGCCGCGAGCAGCGCCCCGGTGCCGTCCTTGCGGCGCAAGCCCAGGGCCAGGGCCTCGTGGCGGGCCTGCGTGGCGGCGCGCCTGCGTTCGGCGGAGGTGGCCGCCTCACGGGCCGCGGTCAGCGCGGACTCGGCGTCGGCGAGGGCGTTCTTGGCCGTCTCGTGCTGTGCGGCGAGCTCCTCGTCGCCCGCGTCCAGGCCGTCGACCTCTGCCTTGAGCTGCTCGTACTCCTCCTGGGCGGCGACCGCGCGGTCCTGTGCCTCGTCGCGGGCGGCGGCGAGCCGGTCGATCTCGGACTGGGCGGAGGCGGCACGCGAGCGGGCCGCGTTGACCTGGCCGCTCAGCCGGGCCAGGCCCTCACGACGGTCGGCGATGGCCCGGGCCACGTCCTTCAGACGCCGCTCCTCGACCGCCAGCTCACGCTCCAGGTCGGCCCGGTGCGCGACCGTGTCCTCCAAGGCGTGCTCGGCCGCCTCCAGGGCCGCTTCGAGCTCGGCCTCCTGCTCACGGACCCGCGCGGCCTCGCGCTCCATGTCCTCGGGGTCGCGTCCGCGCCGCTCCTCCGGCGGCTGGGCGGTGGCGCTCTTGACCCGGGCGTCGGCGAGCGAGACCGTGCCGCGCACCCGCTCGGCCAGCTGCGACAGCTCGTACCAGGTCTGCTGGGCGCGCTGCAGGCGTGGCGCGAGGCGCCGTACCTCGTCCTCCAGCATCGCCTCCCGCTGGAGGGCCTTCTTCAGCTCGGCCTCGGCGGCGTCCTTGCGCTCCTTGAGCGCGGCCTCGTCGGCCACCTCGGCCCGGAGCGCCCCACGGAGCCGTACGAGGTCGTCGGCGAGCAGGCGCAGGCGGGCGTCCCGGAGGTCGGCCTGTATGACGGCGGCCCGGCGCGCGACGGCGGCCTGCCGCCCGAGCGGCTTCAACTGCCGTCGCAGCTCGTCCGTGAGGTCCTGCACCCGCGCGAGGTTGGCCTGCATCGCGTCCAGCTTCCGCAGCGCCTTCTCCTTGCGCTTGCGGTGCTTGAGGACGCCCGCGGCCTCCTCGATGAAGGCGCGGCGGCCCATCGGATCGGCGTGCAACACGGAGTCGAGCCGGCCCTGCCCGACGATGACATGCATCTCACGGCCGATGCCGGAGTCGGACAACAGCTCCTGGATGTCCAGCAGTCGGCAGGTGTCGCCGTTGATCTGGTACTCGCTGCCGCCGTTGCGGAACATGATCCGCGTGATGGTGACCTCGGCGTACTCGATGGGCAGCGCGCCGTCGGAGTTGTCGATCGTCAGCGAGACCTCGGCCCGGCCCAGCGGGGGCCGCCCGGTGGTGCCGGCGAAGATGACGTCCTCCATCTTGCCGCCGCGCAGCGACTTGGCGCCCTGCTCGCCCATGACCCAGCTGAGGGCGTCCACGACGTTGGACTTGCCCGAGCCGTTGGGTCCCACGACGCAGGTGATGCCCGGCTCGAACCGCAGTGTGGTGGCCGAGGCGAACGATTTGAACCCGCGCAGGGTCAGGGCCTTGAGGTGCACGCAGCCGGACTTTACCTTCCGGGTCGGTCTCACTCCACGAACGTGCGGTTTCACCCATGAACGTGCAGGGCACATCAGACGTTAAAGAGAGTGAACGCCGAACGACAGTGAGCGATGGAGCAGGCGGGGCGGGGGCAAGAAAAAAGGGACGCCGAAGCGTCCCTTGAAACTCTCTCAGCGGCTGGCACGACAGCCTGTTCACCGGTGGCGACTGTGCTGTTCGGTGATCAGGTGAGCGCAGGCTCCGCCTGGGGTACGTCGATGCTTTCGAGAAGCGAGTCGTGAGAAGCGGCAGCCGCGAGCGCGTCGTTCTCGGCCTGGATCCGTACGAGCTCGGATTCCAGGTCCTGGACGCGCTGCTGGAGCCGTCGCATCTCGGCAATGAGTCGCGGGTCGGAACCGCCGACGTAACCGAGAAGCGCCTTTGCCATGATGGATGGTCCTCCACACTGAGTGACCGACCGAAGCGGTGTGGGTCGTGAGGGAATCGCACCCGCGATGCTTGGCAATCTTGAGTTCTTGCTGCCGCTCTTACATGCCAAACAGCTAAGGTGCGCGGGGACTTTCAGCGTCTCACCAAAAAGTTTGACGGTCAACACGATCACGCCCCGTATCGACGGGCGGCCCCGGGCGCGCGGCTCCGGAACGGGCGGCGCGGCCTCGCATTCGGGCCCCGGGGGCGTGGAGATCATCCTGGTCGGCGGAGCCTGCCACGGCAAGGAGTTTTTCGGCAGTCACCTGGTGGTTTCCACCCGGGGCAGGTGCCCGGCGCACGCCCCGCTCTCACCGCGAGGGGAGCCGCGGCCGGCCCGGCGGAGTGGATCTCACCGGATGGCGAAGCCGTCGTAGCCGCCGCGGGGCGTGTCCCAGATCTCAGTCACTCCGTCGACGCGGCCCGGCGTGTCGTCTCCCACCAGCCACTTGAGCAACTCCTGACACCCGTCCCGGGGGCCCTCGGCGACCACCTGGACCCGTCCGTCCGCCAGATTGAGAGCAAAACCACTCAGGCCGCCGATCTCCAGGGCCCTGGCTCGCGTGTACCAGCGGAAACCCACACCCTGCACGCGCCCGCGTACCCAGGCGACCAGCCTCGCATGCTCACTCATGGCTGCACGCTAACCGGCCAATTGCCCTCGGAGCACTTCCTCCCCTTGCGCCATGGGGTACCGTCCCGACCCAATGAGCCTCACTCGTTCGGGTGAGGAACGTTGACCGCAAGGATGAGGAAGGCCAAAAGATGGGACGCCACCGACGCTCCGCCGCCGGCCGCGCCGCCACAGGCCGCGGCACCGGGGTCACCGAGACGTACGAGACCTACGCGGGCGGCTACGCGCCGGATGCCGCGAGTCCGTACGCGAGCCTGGGCGACTACGCCACCGCGGGTGACCACCGCACCGCAGGCGACTACCTGACCGGCGGCCCCTACTCGACCGCGGGTCTGTACGACTCACCGGGCGGCATCCACGAGACGGGCGACCTGTACGCGAAGAGCGACACCTACCTCTTCGAGGGCGACAGGACCGCCGGCCACACGTCGGGCGTGTACGCGCCCGACCGCGGGCGGGGCGGCCAGCGCCGCCGCAAGAAGGGCGTGACGCCCGTACGCACCGGTCTGCTCGGTGTCTCGGCCGCTGTCGCGATGGGCGCCGTCGCCGTCGCCTCGGGGCTGATACCGGGCAGCGACTCCCTCCCCATCGGCGGTGGCGCGGACAAGGTGCGCGCCCAGGACACCCCGACCGACGTGGAGACCCAGGGCGGCACGAACGGCTCGGCCGACGACCGCGTGGACCCGGGCACCAGCCGGGACCTGGAGCGCGCCCCGTCCCCGTCGGTCTCGCCGACGGAAGCTCCGGAGAAGAAGACCGAGAAGAAGCCCTCCGCGACGCCGTCGACCAAGGCTCCGGCCAAGGAGTCGAAGACGAAGGAGCCGGCAGCGAAGGCTCCGGCGACGAAGGTGCCCGAGACGACGCCGTCGAAGGCTGTGTCCACGACGTCCGCGGCCGAGACGGCGGTCCTGTCGCTGGTCAACGACGAGCGGGCCAAGGCGGGCTGCAGCCCGGTGACCGCGTCCGGCTCGCTGGGCGCGCTGGCCGAGGCGTTCAGCGAGGACATGGCCTCGCGGGGGTTCTTCGACCACACGGACCCGGACGGGGCCACCCCCTGGGACCGGGCGGAGGCACTCGGCATAACGAACCTCGGCGGCGAGAACATCGCCCGCGGCCAGGCCGACGCCGCCTCCGTGATGGAGGCCTGGATGAACAGCCCCGGCCACCGCGCGAACATCCTGAACTGCGACTTCAAGACCCTGGGCGTCGGTGCGCACTTCGCGTCGGGCGGCCCGTGGTGGACGCAGAACTTCGGCTACTAGCCGCGACTGCCGGCGATGACTGCCGGCCGCGGCTCCTGGTCAGGACGTACGGCCGCGAGAGAAGAGCGCTGCCTCAGAGTTAGTGCAATCTGGGAGTCAGCGCTGTATGCGAGTACGCTTTGTGTATGGATCTCACGGACCGGCCGGACCTCGCGTACGACGTGTTCGCCAAGGCCTGCCCGTCGAGGGGCACCCTTGAGCACGTCACGGGACGCTGGGGCGCGCTCACGCTCGGGGCGCTGGCCGAGGGCTCGCTCCGCTTCAACGAACTGCGCCGGCGCGTCGAGGGCGTGAGCGAGAAGATGCTCTCCCAGACACTGCACGCGCTGGAACGCGACGGCCTCGTGCACCGGGAGGCCCAGCCGACGAACCCGCCACGGGTCGACTACGAGCTGACGCCGCTGGGCCACGAGGTCGCCGGACGACTGCTGGCCCTCATCCACTTCCTGGAGGGGCGCATGGACGAGGTGCTGGGAGCGCGCGAGCGCTACGACACGGCGCGCGGCGGACGCTGACAGCGCGGGCAGAAATAGCTGGACCGGTTCATCCAGGGCCTGCGCCACATCACGGTGCCGCAGCGCCGACACGGCTCGCCCTCACGGCCGTACGCGTCGAGCGAGCGGTCGAAGCAGCCGGACTACGCCAGTATCTGACGTTCATCCGGGGCTTTACTGACTTGTGCGCCGACGCTAGCCCACTGACCAGCGACGATGGCTCGGCTGGTGCACAGTAGCGGGCACGTGGGTAAGGGCGGAGCGGGCGTACACCTGTGGCGAATCCGTTGATCTCACCGTCGAGCGGGTCAGGCCGGTTCCCGCGCGCTCACCGCTGCGATCCCCACCAGGTCGCATCGAAGGCTCGTCAGCGGGCTCCGCTGCTCTACGTCAAAGCGCGACCAGCTTCGGTACGCCTTGGGCTTCCAGCTCGAAGGGCCACAGCAATACGCGCTTCCTGCCCTTCTGCCCTTCTGTCAGCGGAGGGGCGGAAGCCTCGATCGCGTCGATATGGATCTGAGGGTCCGGACGAAAAAATGCAGCGTCAAGCGAGGGGCCCCGAAGTTTCCGAACAGGCATCCAATAGGGTTGTCCTGAACAGGAAACGAGAAAGAACTGGCACCACCCAGTAAGTACTCGCCGGAGTTCCGTGAGGAAGCCGTCCAGATGGCGTTGAGATCAAGCAAGACGATCTCCGAAGTCGCCCGGAAGCTTGAGCTGAACTCGGAGATGCTACGCGGCTGGGTGAAGAAGCAACAGAAGCAGCAGGAACCGTCTCCCGATGCGGAGCTGACGGTGAACGAGCGGTGCGCCTGAAGGCCGAGCGCGCTGGTTCAGCCCGAGGCCACAGAGTGCCGACTCGATGGCCGAGGTCAATCAGGGGAGCCGCGCGGCCGTTGCGGGAACGGGACCGCGCGCCATGATCGCGGCGAGCAGGGACATCACGTTCTCGGTGATCGTTGTCAGGTCGGTGTCGTTGTTGTCTTCCAGCCATTTACGGTAGGCCGTGCGGAAGACCTGGCTTCCTGTGTTGGCGGCGAGTTCTGCGATGTCGGGGGCGGTGCCGCGCCGGCAGAGCACGTCGCGGAGTGCGTCGGTCAGCTGTTGCTGTTTGATCAGTTCCCGCTCCAGCAGTCGGGGGTCTGATGCGATCATCGCGTCCCGCTGACGGAGGAATTGCCGTGGTCCGAGTTTTTCCCAGTCGAAGTCGGCCAGGGTCCGGGTCACTGCCTGGAGTGTGTCGGTGACGTCGGGTTTCTGGAGGAGGTGTTGGACGAGCGTTTCCTTGACTGCGTCGGCGTCGGCGAGGAGGACTTCTTCCTTGTCGGGGAAGTAGCGGAAGAAGGTTCGGGTGGTGACGCGGGCGCGTTGTGCGATCTGGACGGCGCTGGTCTTCTCGAAACCTTGCTCCTCGAACAGTTCCATGGCGGCTTGTTTCAGCCGCTCTTCAGTGCCGTGCTCCCACCGAGGCATGGGGTCAGGATACTCAGCGCAGGTGTTGGGACAGGAACAGGCCCGCGCGGTCGATGGCCTGGTCGGCTTCGTCGAGGATGCCGTGGAAGGCCTGGAAGACGTGGGGGACATCGGCGGTGACGTCGAGGACCACGTCCATGCCGGCAGCGGTGGCCCGGGCCGACATTCGTACCGAGTCGTCGAGCAGGACTTCGTTCGTGCCCGTCTGGAGAAGTGTCGCCGGGAAGCCGGTGAGGTCCGCGGCCAGGGCGGGGCTCAGGTGGGGGTGCCGTGGATCGTGGCCGGCGCAGTACAGGCCGACCAGGGGGCCGAGCGTCTCCCGCGTGAAGATCGGGTCGGATCCTGCTTTGGTGTCCATGCTTTCGCCGCCGAGAGTGAGGTCGAAGGCGCCTGAGAAGGTGATCACCGCGGCGGGGGCGGGCAGGCCGGATTCCCGTGCCCGGAGCGCGGTCGTGACGGCGAGTGAGCCGCCTGCGGAGTCTCCGGCGAGAGCGATGCGCTCGGGGTCTTCACCGCTGTCCAGCAGTGCCCGGTATGCGTTCGCGCCGTCGTCGACAGCCGCCGGGAAGGGGTTTTCGGGCGCCAGGCGGTAGTCCACGGACAGTGCGCGTATGCCTGTCCGGGCGACGAGGGCGCCGGTCAGGGACAGTGCCGTCTCCGGCGAGCCGAGACTGAAGGCGCCTCCGTGGAAGTAGAGGATCGTTCCTGGGCGTTGCCGTCCGGTGGGTTCGACGACGAGGGCGCGGCGGTCGCCGAGCGTCGTCTCCGAGGTGCGGATCCTGTCCGGGACGGGGCCGCGCGGGCCGCTGCCAACTCGGTGACCAGCGAGTCCCACTGCTCGTGCGGGATGCCGGTGAGGGCGGGACGGGTCAGCCAGTCGCGGCCGGGGCCGGCTTCGTTCTGGGGCGGGATCTGGGGCGGGATCGGAAGGATGCCGTCCCGGCGGTGTTCCTGGGGGTGGAGGGTGTAGTTCCAGTCGCCGTGCCAGTCGAGTTGAATGCTCCCAGCTGTATCGGAGCATTCCGGCAATGAGTCAGTCACAGTCCGTCGCCGGTGAAGGCAGTCGTCCGCTTCGCCATCTGGAATGCCCATCTCACCCCGAGGACGGGGAAGTTGCGTCGGGGGAGTTCGAACGAGGCGACTACTGGAAGGAACCCGAGGATCAGGAATCTTGACGACGTCGACCCTACGCAGCCAACGAAGTAGAACCGCTTCTCACCTGGGAAAACGCCCTCCGCTGCTCTTCGGAATGGGCTGACACTTCGGGCAGAAGTAGGAGGAGCGGTTCATGAAAGGGGCTCTTCTGATCCTCGTTCCACACCGGTTACATGCCTGGTCAGAGCGCCCGTAGACGTTCAATGCTCTGCTGAAATAACCCGACTCGCCGTTCACGTTGACGTAGAGGCTGTCGAAGCTGGTGCCTCCGACGGCGAGGGCCGCGTTCATCACATCCCGTACGTGGCCCAGGAGTTCGGCCGTGCGCGGGCGCGTGAACCCTGTGGTGGGGCGCTCGTAGTGGAGCCGCGCGCGCCACAGTGTCTCGTCCGCGTAGATGTTGCCGACGCCGCTGATCAACGACTGGTCGAGCAGGGCGCGTTTGACGGTGGTGCGCCGGCGCCGCAGCGCCTCGTGGAACGCGTCGTCGTCGAACAGCGGGTCCAGGGGGTCACGGGCGATGTGCGCGATGACGTCAGGCAGCCCGTCGGGCGACGTCTCGTGCAGCGAGAGCCCGCCGAAGGTGCGTTGGTCGACGAAGCGGAGCTCCGTGCCGAGGTCGTCGGCGAACCGGACGCGGATGCGCAGATGCTTCTCGTCGGTCGCGTCCTGCGGCTGGACGAGCAGTTGTCCGCTCATGCCGAGGTGCGCGAGGACGGCGCTCGCGGAGTCCGCGAGCGGCAGCCAGAGGTATTTGCCGCGGCGCTGCACCAGTCCGACGCGGTGTCCCTTGAGGCGGGCTCCGAAGTCCTCGCCGCCCGCGATGTGCCGGCGCACCGCGCGCGGGTGCAGTACCTGGACGTCGGCGACGATCCGGCCGCTGACCCAGCGTTCGAGGCCTCGCCGTACGACCTCGACCTCGGGGAGTTCGGGCATGGTTCTCCTCCGGAGTGGGCGGACTCGGCGGGCGTGCCGGCGCCGGGACCGGCGCCGGGGCGGCAGTGTAGTTGTCGGGTGCGGGTTCGTGGGGGCTGGTCGCGCAGTTCCCCGCGCCCCTTCGAGGCGCTCCGCGCCATCGAATGACGATCGCCCGCCCCCTCCGTAACCGGGAGGGGCGGGCGGTCGCTGACAACCGTCAGGCGGAAGCTGGGTCCGTCGTCGTCGTGGAGGCGTCTGCCGACTCCTTGACCACTGCGGCGGCCGCCTCGGCCCGCTCGTCCGCGGCGGAGCGGATGGCCCGCCAAGCGGACTCCGCGGCCTGCTGCTCCGCCTCCTTCTTGCTGCGGCCGGTGCCGGTGCCGTACGAGACGCCTCCGACGCGGGCAGCAGCGGTGAAGGTCTTCTCGTGGTCCGGGCCGGTCTCGGTGACCAGGTACTCGGGAACGCCGAGCCCCTCGGTCGCCGTGAGTTCCTGGAGACTGGTCTTCCAGTCCAGGCCGGCGCCCAGATTCGAGGATTTCTCGATCAGTGGATCGAAGAGCCGGTGGACGAGGTCGCCCGCCGCTTCCAGACCCTGGTCGAGATAGACAGCGCCGATCACCGCTTCAAGGGTGTCGGCGAGGATGGATGCCTTGTCCCGGCCTCCTGTGCCCTCTTCGCCCCGGCCGAGCCGGATGAAGGAGCCGAGGTCGAGCCCACGGCCCACCTCCGCAAGCGCACGCGAGTTGACCACCGCGGCCCGCAACTTGGCCAGCTGGCCTTCGGGCAGGTCGGGGTGGGTGCGGTACAGCGTGTCCGTGACCACGAGGCCGAGTACGGAGTCCCCGAGGAACTCCAGGCGTTCGTTGGTCGGCAGACCGCCGTTCTCGTACGCGTACGAACGGTGGGTCAGTGAACGCACCAGAAGGGCGGACTCAAGTTTGTACCCGAGCCGCCCTTCCAGAAGGGTGTGGGACGAGGCTGTGTTGTCCGCCGACTGGGCCTCGCTCGCGCGGGGAACAGACTTCTTGGCGTCAGACATGGAGCCTCTCACCAGCCGCTCAGACCTCGAGGACCTGGCGCTTGTTATAGGTGCCGCAAGCGGGGCACGCGATGTGCTGCAGCTTGGGCTCGTGGCAGCGCTCGCACGCAACCAGGGTGGGGACCGCAGCCTTCCACTGCGACCGGCGGTGGCGCGTGTTGCTGCGCGACATCTTCCGCTTCGGAACAGCCACGGCTACTTCTCCTGCTTCTCGGCGGCGCGTTCTGACGTGTGCGCTTCGCCGCTCAACTCGTCCTTCTCGCCATCTTCGAGTGAACCGGCGAGTCCCTGCAGTGCCGCCCAACGGATGTCGACGGCTTCATGGTGGTGGTCCGGGTCGTCCGCGAGCCGGGCTCCGCATTCGGAGCACAGGCCGGGGCAGTCGTCCTGGCACACCGGCTGCATCGGCAGTGCGAGCACCACCGCGTCACGCAGCACGGGTTCGAGGTCGAACAAGCCGTCCTCGATGAAGAGCGTGTCCTCGTCGTCCTCGGCGTCGTCGGCCGGCTCCGCTTTCACACGGCCCCGGTCGTCGGCGTCAGGGTACGAGAACATCTCCTGGAAATCCGCTTCGAGCGGTTGCTCGATCGGCTCCAGACACCTTACGCACTCCCCCTTGGCCAGTGCACGGGCGGTGCCTGTGACAAGCACACCTTCCATGACCGACTCAAGCCGGAGCCGGAGCTTCACCGGGGCGCCTTCCGGCACTCCGATGACTCCCTGGAGACCGAAGTCCCCGGGAGCGTCGATCTCAGGGGTCAGGCGCTGCAGCGCACCGGGACGCCGCCCCAGCTCGTGTGTGTCGAACACGAGAGGGTTGCGGTGGTCTAGGCGGGCGTTCAGAGCCGTTCCTGCTTTCGATCTCGAAACTCGGGGTACTGCCCTCGGTGCTTCCCGGGCAGCGCTGGTCGTGGCTGTGCACACGACCGAAGAGCCAGGATACTGGACCTTTCGCTCACGGCCCAATCCGGTGTCAGCGCCCCTGTTCGTACGCCCGCAACTGCTCCGCGCTGATCATGGTGGTGTCGAAGAGACTGGTCTCGTCGAGCGCGTTCTCGTGCTGCTGCTGGGGCACCTGGGGCGTCTGGACATCCGGGGCGTACCCCTGCTGCTGACCCTGGTCGTACGCGGCCTGCTGGTCGTAGCCCTGCTGCGGGTAGGCGGCGTACGGGTCGGCGGGCTGCTGGTAGCCGTACCCGTCCTGCTGCGCGTACTGCTGCTGGTAGCCGTAGGGGTCGGGGGCCGGCTGCTGGTAGGCGTAGGCGTCCTGCGGCGCGTACTGCGGCTGCTGGGGCGTGCCTGCCGATGGCTGGGCCCGGGGGTGGGTCTGCGGCTGGGACGGGTCGGCTGCCAGGGGCCGGGCGGACTGCTCGGGCATCTCCGCGAGGCCGTCCAGGTACTCGGCGTCGGTGGTGTGCTGCCCCGTCCCGTCCTCTCCGAAGGCGCCCAGGTCGCTCAGGTCGTCGCTGGCGATCCGGCCGTGCAGCTTCTGTCGGCCGCGGCCGACGGCGTCCAGGGTCTTGGCGAGGACCGCCTCGAAGGCGCCGAGCTTGACGTCGACGTATGCGTCCGCGTTGCGGCGCAGGGTCTCCGGGTCGTGGCTGCGCTCGGGGGCGTCCTCGTCCTCGTACCCCTGCTCGTCGGTGCCGGGGCCCGTGCCGAGGAGCTTCTCGCGCCCGCGGCCGACCGAACCGAGGGTCTTGGTGAGGACGACCTCGAAGTTGGCGAGCTTGGAGTCGACGTACTCGTCGGCCTCGGCGCGGACCTCCTCGGACTCCTTGCGGGCCTCGGCCAGGATCCGCTCGGCCTCGTTCTGCGAGCGGCGGGCGACCTCGGTGCCGGAGACCAGCGAGCCGCGCTCGGCGTGCGCGGACTCGATGATCCGCTCGGCCTCCAGACGGGCCTGCTCGACCATCTGCTCGCGGTCGCCGATCAGCTCCTCGGCCTGGGCGAGGGAGCCGGGCAGCGCCTGGCGCACCTCTTCGAGCAGGGAGAGGAGCTCGGCGCGGTTGACCACGCACGAGGCCGACATGGGCATGGAACGGGCGCTGCCGACCGCCGAGACGATCTCATCGAGCTTCTTCTGCACGTCCACCGTGTGCTCGCCACTCTCTACAGCTGTGATGGAGACGGACGGTTCGACTGTACGACCACTCCTGCCCCAGCCGACACCGGATGGCGAACTGCCCGGCTCCCGACGGCTCCTCAGTCCGTCCTCAGTCCTTTTTGAGCCGCTCCCCGAGCGCTTCGAGGACCACCGGCGGTACCAGGTGGGAGACGTCTCCGCCCCAGGTCGCGACCTCTTTGACCAGCGAGGAGGAGAGGAAGCTGTAGGTGGGGTTGGTCGGCACGAAGAGGGTCTCGACGCCGGAGAGGCCGTTGTTCATCTGCGCCATCTGTAGTTCGTAGTCGAAGTCGCTGACCGCGCGCAGGCCCTTGACGATGGCCGGGATGTCGCGCTCCTTGCAGAAGTCGACGAGGAGCCCATGGAAGGCCTCCACCTCGACGTTCCCGAACTCGGCGGTGACCTGGCGGATGAGGTCGATCCGCTCCTCGATCTCGAAGAGGCCCTTTTTCGACTGGTTGATCATCACTGCGACGTGGACGACGTCGTACAGCCTGGAGGCTCTGGCGATGATGTCGAGATGTCCGTTGGTAATCGGGTCGAACGACCCGGGACAGACGGCGCGGCGCACTTCAGATCCCTCGCTCTCCGGTCCGGTCATCGTGCGTCTTCGCACGTAGAGGCGGCGCGACCGTACCAAAACGTTCCCTCGCCGTAGCGACGGGAACGCAATGCTTCGAAGCCGTCCGGCCAGCTGAACTCGCCGCCTCTGGTACCGCGTTCAACGGTGACGAGCGCTTCGCGCGCGAGCCAGTCCCCCGCACGGAGTGTGAGCAGGATCTCGCGAAGATCCTCGTCCGTGACCGCGTACGGCGGATCGAGAAACACCAGGTCGTACGGGGCTTCGGGGGCGCCTGCCCCGATGATCTGCGCCGCTTTGCCGGACCTCACCTCGGCGCCGGGCAGGCCCAGCGTTTTCACGTTCTCCCGGATCGTGCGGGCCGCGCGGGGGTCGGCCTCGACGAGGAGGGTGTGTCCGGCGCCCCGGCTCAGCGCCTCCAGGCCGACGGCGCCCGAGCCGGCGTACAGGTCGAGGACGCGGTCGCCTGCCAGGGGGCCGCCGAGCAGGGACCGCCAGGTGGAGAAGAGACCCTCGCGGGCGCGGTCGGAGGTGGGTCTCGTGCCGGTGCCCGGGGGGACGGCGAGGCGTCTGCCGCCGGCCACGCCTGCGATTACGCGAGTCATCGCGGGTCCTTGCCGGTCTTGTCGGTGGGGGTGGTCACTGGTTCAGTCTGGCAGGTAGGGGGTGGTTCGCGTGGTGGGCGGGTGCGGGTG
>NZ_LIPP01000274.1 GCF_001418335.1 Streptomyces aurantiacus
AGCACCCCGACCGTGACCACCGTGCCCGCCCCCTCCACGGTCACCGCCGCCTCGGTCCGTCCGCGCGGAGCCTTCGCCCAGTCCACCGTCAGCACGGCCCGCACCTGCTTCTCGACCCGTCCCCTCGGCCGGTCGACTCTGATCCACGGCACAGCCGACGTGATCCGGTAGTCGAAGGCCGTACGCCCCCGGTTGAAGACCTCGATGTACCGGTCCGGCCGCGTCTGGTACGGGCTGAACACCGGCAGCACGGCCGAGCCCGAGCCGACGGCCGCCGCGCCTGCCGCCGCCCCCGGCCACCACTCCTCCGACCCGTCCACCGCGACACCCAGCTCCGCCCCCGGCCCCACCTCGATCCGCCGCACCGCGGGGAAGATCTCGTCCGGCAGCGCCACGTTGTCCCGCTCGGGCTGCTGCCAGGGCGCGTTCGGGCCGTACCGTTCCACATCCCCGTAGCCGATGTGCGGCTGCGTCTGGAAACCCCGCCATTTGCCGTCCGCCACCCGCGAGTTGAAGCGGTCGGCCAGGGCGAGGTCCCGTGCCAGGCCCGCCTCCGCCGCTGCCGCCAGGTCGTTCGTCGCGGCCCGGCCCTGCCTGGCGTACAGCAGGTTGGTGAACTCCGCCTCCCGCAGCTCGTACAGGTTGGCCGTCGCCTCCACCTCGTACCCGACCAGCTCGAACCAGGCGTCCTGGTCCGTGGCCGGCAGGCGTCGGCCGATCCGCTCCGCGTCCTTCCCGAGCCGCCGCCACTCCTCCGTGACGCGCTCCAGTTCCCGGTGCCCGAAGTGGAACGGCGTCTCCTGGTCGTCGTACACGACCTGCCCGTCCACCAGCGTGATCCTCCGGTTCAGCAGCTCCGGCTTGCGACGCGACTGGAGCTGCCCGTACCTCGCCAGTACCTCGGCGATCTGCTCGGCGATCTCCTCCCCGCGCGCACCGCCGAAGTTCTGCCGCGCATACCGCCGTTCCCACTCCCCCAGGCTCTCCAGCGGCCATCGCCCCGGATTCCACGCATAGTCGAGGAAGAACTCGGTCGGCAGCTCGTTGCCCTTCAGGTCGCCGACGTTCGTGATCCACAGCTCCCGGTTCCCGTACGCGTCCGCCTGGTGGAGCTGGTCCCACAGGTTCGGCAGCGAAGCGGTGTCCACCCACTTGTAGTTGCGGCCGACGCCGACGTAGTCGAAGTGGTAGTACAGGCCGTAACCGCCGCCCCGCGCCGACTCCGCCGGGTCCGGATGCTTGCGGATGTTGCCCCAGTTGTCGTCGGTCAGCACGACGGTCACGTCGTCCGGCGCCCGCAGGCCGCGGTCCCAGTAGCGCTGGACCTCCTTGTAGAGCGTCCAGACCTGCGGGGTCTCGGCGGCAGCCCGCCCCGTGACGTCCTCGATGATCGCTCGCTGCGTCGCGATGATCTCCCGCATCAGCTCGATGCCGTCGCCGTCCGGCAGGCTCGTGTCCCCGTTACCCCGCATGCCGAGCGTGACGACGCCCTCGAAGTCCTGGTCCACCATGCGCTCGATGCCGTCACGCCAGTACGCCTTGACGGCCGCCGCGTTCCGCCGGAACGACCACTCGCCCGTGCCGCCGTACGGGTCCCGCCCCGGCGTCACGACGTTCCCCTCGCTGTCGCGCACGGCCGGCACGGCATGCCGGTTCCACTCCTCGATGCCCCGCATCATCGGCGCCTCATGAGACGTGCCCATGACAATCCCGTACTCCGTGGCCCGCCGGTGATTCTCCGGGTCGTCCTCCGCGAACGCCCGCCCCCACACCGCCGGCCACAGGTAGTTCGCCTTCAGCCGCAGCAACACCTCGAAGACCTTGGCGTAGAAGTCCGCGGTGAAGCCGCCGGGGTGGCCGGGTGCCTTCCCCGGGCCGAAGCACCCGGGCGCCCAGGTCCCCAGCGCCGGGTTCTCGTCGTTGATGAAGACACCCCGGTACTTCACCGCCGGCGTGCCCTGACTGAAACGCCCCGGCAGCACGTAGATCTCGCTGCGCCGCACCGGGCGCACATCGTCCCACCAGTACCAGGGCGAGACCCCGATCCCGTACGAGACGTCGTACGCCCCGAAGATCGTGCCGCGCTGGTCGCTGCCGGCGATCACGAACGCCCGCTCCACCCCGGGCATCGGCCGCTCGACCACGGTCTGCAGCGAGGTCTCCCACCTGCCCCGGATGCCGCGGACGTCGAGCTTCCCGGCCGCGACAAGCCCGTCGATCAGCGGGCTGCGCCCGATCGTCCCCACCAGGACCACCTCGCGTGCGACCGTGCTGCCCGGTCGCACCCCGGTGACTCGCTCGATGTCGTCGCGCAGGTCCCCTGCCACCCGTACGACTCCGGGGTGGTCCTCGGCACCGACCACGACCGGGGCCCCCACCAGCCGGAAGGCGCCCGGCTTCGGCGAGAAGGAGATGTACGCCCCTGGGTCCGCCGCAGTCCTCGGCGCGTCCTGCGCCCACGCGGCACCGGACAGCCCCGGCACCGCGGGCAGCGCCACCAGTCCGGCCCCCGTCGCCCCGAGCACGGCTCTACGGCTGACCCCTCCTGTGCCGCCTCCTGACATACCCCACCCCTAGAACGTCGTCGTACCGCATCCGGATGTGCTCAGCGGCATGACAGATGGTGACGGGGAGGGACTGCCGAGCGGAACGGGTCGTGGGCGCCGAACAGTTTCGTGACGAATCATTTCGACACCGCACAGCCGGTACAACAAAAAGGGCCCGCACGACCGAAGTCGTACGGGCCCTCTCAGCAGCTCTGTGCGGAGCTACCAGGCATCAAGCCCAACAGGCAGGTGAGACCTACTTGTTGATCTTGGTGACCTGGCCGGCGCCCACGGTCCGGCCACCCTCACGGATGGCGAACTTCAGGCCCTCCTCCATGGCGACGGGCTGGATGAGCTCGACGGTCATCTCGGTGTTGTCGCCCGGCATGACCATCTCGGTGCCCTCGGGGAGGGTCACCACGCCCGTCACGTCCGTCGTACGGAAGTAGAACTGGGGGCGGTAGTTGTTGAAGAACGGCGTGTGACGGCCGCCCTCGTCCTTGGACAGGATGTACGCCTGCGCCTCGAACGAGGTGTGCGGGGTGACCGAACCCGGCTTGATGATGACCTGGCCGCGCTCGACGTCCTCGCGCTTGATGCCACGGAGGAGCAGACCGACGTTCTCACCGGCCTGGCCCTCGTCGAGCAGCTTGCGGAACATCTCGATGCCGGTGACCGTGGTGGTGGTCTTCTCGGTCTTGATGCCGACGATGTCGACGGTCTCGTTGACCTTGAGGACACCACGCTCGATACGACCGGTGACGACCGTGCCACGACCGGTGATCGTGAAGACGTCCTCGATCGGCATCAGGAACGGCTTGTCGACGTCGCGCTCGGGCTGCGGGATCGACTCGTCGACGGCCTTCATCAGGTCGAGGACGGACTTGCCCCACTCGACGTCGCCCTCAAGAGCCTTGAGCGCCGAGACCTTGACGACCGGAAGGTCGTCGCCCGCGTACTCGTACTCGGAGAGGAGCTCACGGACCTCAAGCTCGACGAGCTCCAGGATCTCCTCGTCGTCCACCATGTCGGCCTTGTTCAGCGCGACAACGATGTACGGAACGCCGACCTGGCGGGCCAGGAGCACGTGCTCCTTGGTCTGCGGCATCGGGCCGTCCGTGGCGGCGACAACGAGGATGGCGCCGTCCATCTGCGCCGCACCCGTGATCATGTTCTTGATGTAGTCCGCGTGACCGGGGCAGTCGACGTGGGCGTAGTGCCGCGTCTCCGTCTGGTACTCGACGTGCGCGATCGAGATCGTGATACCGCGCTGGCGCTCTTCGGGAGCCTTGTCGATCTGGTCGAAGGCCGAGGCCTCGTTCAGGTCCGGGTACGCGTCGTGCAGCACCTTGGTAATGGCGGCCGTAAGGGTCGTCTTACCGTGGTCGATGTGACCGATGGTGCCGATGTTGACGTGCGGCTTAGTCCGCTCGAACTTTGCCTTCGCCACTGAATCCTCCTGCGGAGTGGTTCTGGTACGCCTTACTCATCGGCGCCAGGGTGATCTTTGCTGGGATGCCGCCCGCCGGATCCTCCCCGGCCGGGACGATCTCTCGTCCCCTGCCGGCTGAGGCCCTGCGGTCGGTGTCAAGCCTAAAGCGTGCAAACGGTGTGCGTTACTCGCCCTTGGCCTTCGCGATGATCTCCTCGGCGACGTTCCGGGGAACCTCGGCGTAGGAGTCGAACTGCATCGAGTAGCTTGCGCGACCCGAGGTCTTGCTGCGGAGGTCGCCGACGTAGCCGAACATCTCCGAGAGGGGCACGAGGCCCTTCACGACGCGGGCACCGGCACGCTCCTCCATGGCCTGGATCTGGCCACGGCGGGAGTTGATGTCGCCGATCACATCGCCCATGTAGTCCTCGGGCGTGGTGACCTCGACGGCCATCATCGGTTCGAGCAGCACGGGGCTGGCCCTGCGCGCACCCTCCTTGAAGGCCTGCGAACCGGCGATCTTGAACGCCAGCTCGGAGGAGTCGACCTCGTGGTAGGCACCGTCGAGAAGCGTGATGCGGACACCCGTCATCTCGTACCCGGCGAGGATGCCGAACTGCATGGCCTCCTGCGCACCGGCGTCCACCGACGGGATGTACTCCCGCGGGATACGGCCACCGGTCACCTTGTTCACGAACTCGTACGCCGGACCGTCGGTCTCGGTGATCGGCTCGATCGCGATCTGCACCTTGGCGAACTGACCGGTACCACCGGTCTGCTTCTTGTGGGTGTAGTCCACGCGCTCGACGGCCTTGCGGATCGTCTCACGGTACGCGACCTGCGGCTTACCGACGTTGGCCTCGACCTTGAACTCACGGCGCATACGGTCGACCAGCACCTCAAGGTGCAGCTCGCCCATACCACCGATGATGGTCTGGCCGGTCTCCTCGTCCGAGTGAACCTGGAAGGAGGGGTCCTCCTCCGCGAGACGCTGGATGGCTACACCCAGCTTCTCCTGGTCACCCTTGGACTTGGGCTCGATGGCGACCTGAATGACCGGCGCCGGGAAGTCCATGGACTCCAGGATGACCGGGTTCTTGTCGTCCGAGAGCGTCTCACCGGTGGTGGTCTGCTTCAGGCCCATCACGGCGACGATGTCGCCGGCGCCCACCGCCTCGATCTCCTCACGCTTGTTCGCGTGCATGCGGTAGATCTTGCCGATGCGCTCCTTCTTGCCCTTGACGGAGTTCAGCACGGCAGTGCCGGACACCAGGCGGCCCGAGTAGACCCGGACGAAGGTGAGCTTGCCCAGGTGCGGGTCGCTCATGATCTTGAACGCGAGGGCGGAGAGCGGCTCGTCCACGGACGGCTTGCGCTTGATGACGACCTCGGGGTCCTTGACGTCGTGGCCTTCGATGGCCTCCACGTCGAGGGGGGTCGGCAGGTAGCGCACGACCGCGTCGAGCAGGGGCTGGACGCCCTTGTTCTTGAACGCGGTGCCACAGAACACCGGGGTGACCGTGACGTCGTTGGACTTGCCGGACGCGATCGTGACGCGACGGATCGCGGCGTACAGCTGCTCCTCGGTGGGCTCCTGGCCCTCCAGGTACAGCTCCATGATCTCGTCGTCGTTCTCGGCGACGGTCTCGACGAGCTTGCCGCGGTACTCCTCGGCAGCCTCGGTGTGGGTGGCCGGGATGTCGACGACGTCGTACATCTCGCCCTTCTCCGCCTCGGCGGACCACACGAAGGCCTTCATCGTGACCAGGTCGACGACACCCTTGAAGTCGGCCTCGGCACCGATCGGGAGCTGCATGACGATCGGCTGCGCGCCGAGGCGGCTGCTGATCATGTCGACGCAGCGGTGGAACTCCGCGCCGGTCCGGTCGAGCTTGTTCACGAAGCAGATGCGCGGCACGCCGTAACGGTCGGCCTGACGCCACACCGTCTCGGACTGCGGCTCAACGCCCGCGACACCGTCGAACACGGTGACGGCACCGTCGAGGACGCGGAGCGAACGCTCCACCTCGACCGTGAAGTCGACGTGCCCGGGGGTGTCGATGATGTTGATGGTGTAGTCGTTGTCCTCAAGCGGCCAGTGACAGGTGGTCGCAGCAGAGGTGATCGTGATGCCACGCTCCTGCTCCTGCTCCATCCAGTCCATGGTGGCGGCGCCGTCGTGGACTTCACCGATCTTGTAGCTGACGCCGGTGTAGAAGAGGATCCGCTCGGTGGTGGTCGTCTTACCCGCGTCGATGTGAGCCATGATCCCGATGTTGCGGACCCTGGCCAGGTCAAGTGAAGTGGTAGCCATAAGGCTTCGGTCTTCTCTCGGTCTCGATGGGGGCTGCGACTACCAGCGGTAGTGCGCGAAGGCCTTGTTGGACTCGGCCATCTTGTGGGTGTCCTCGCGCTTCTTCACAGCGGCACCGAGGCCGTTGGACGCGTCGAGAAGTTCGTTGAGCAGGCGCTCGGTCATGGTCTTCTCGCGACGGGCGCGGGAGTAACCGACCAGCCAGCGCAGCGCCAGGGTGCTCGCGCGACCGGGCTTGACCTCGATCGGGACCTGGTACGTCGCACCGCCGACTCGGCGGGACTTGACCTCAAGGGTCGGCTTGATGTTCTCCAGAGCGCGCTTGAGCGTGATGACCGGGTCGTTGCCGGTCTTCTCGCGCAGGCCCTCCATGGCGCCGTAGACGATGCGCTCGGCGGTGGAGCGCTTGCCGTTCATCAGCACCTTGTTGATGAGCGACGTGACAAGAGGGGATCCATAGACCGGGTCGATGATGACCGGGCGCTTCGGGGCGGGGCCCTTACGAGGCATTTCTACTTCTCCTTCTTGGCGCCGTAGCGGCTGCGGGCCTGCTTGCGGTTCTTGACACCCTGAGTGTCGAGCGAACCCCGGATGATCTTGTAACGAACACCGGGCAGGTCCTTCACACGGCCGCCGCGCACGAGCACGATGGAGTGCTCCTGCAGGTTGTGTCCCTCGCCCGGAATGTAAGCAGTGACCTCGATCCCGCTGGTCAGACGCACACGCGCGACCTTACGCAGGGCCGAGTTCGGCTTCTTCGGGGTGGTCGTGAACACACGCGTGCAGACACCGCGACGCTGAGGCGAACCCTCAAGTGCGGGCGTCATGTTCTTCTTGACCTTGTCTTGCCGGCCATTCCGGACCAGCTGCTGGATCGTAGGCACTACTTCTCCGGTTTCTGTGTGCCGAATGGTGAAGCTAACCTGGAACACCGCCGACCCACGCGGTCGGGTGTGTCGAACACTGCGGATTCCCGCCGTGAGACGAGAGGGGCGCAGATTGCGGTGGCCGGTGATGGCTCCCCTAGTGCGGTTGAAGGCACGCACGGGAGCCAGGGCACACCCCAGGCACAAGGTCTGAGCGTACCTACCTCATAGGCTGCGGTCAAAACAAGTGGACCGCACTAGCATCCCCGAGCTCCCCTGCCAAGCCGCCTCGTCATTCATCCGGACACCAGAAGCGCCGCGAACACCAGCGTCAGCGCCAGCGCCCAGCCCGCGGTGGACAGCCAGCCGAAGACAAGACCGGTGAGCGCGAGACCGTCGCCCCCCTGGCCCGTACGCCGGATCTCGGAGCGGGCGGTGTGGCCCAGGATCACCGCGGGAAGCCCGGTGAGCCCGACCGTCACCAGGCAGAGCACCCCGCAGATCGCCGACCCGACGGCCTTCTCGTTCGTCTTCGCCGGCACAGCGGGCAGGAACGTCCGTGGCACGGGCCCAGAGGCCGCAGGAAGCGGTACGGGCCCCTGCGGCAGGTCTCCCACCAGAAGGGCCAGCTCGCCCACCGTACGGGCCGCGTACGCCCGCGCCACCCGCTTCTCGAACTCGGGCTGCTGCATCCGCCCCTCGGCGAACCCGGCTCTGAGCACATCCACGGCACGCTCCCGATCGGCGGTCGAGGCGAGCATCGAGTGGCCGGCCTGCTCCTGCCAGGGGCGCGGATGATGCCATCCCTGCCCCGGCTGCCACGGTGACGGATACGACACGGGAGCACCTCCCCGGCGGACTGGGTCTCCATCATGCTCCAACGCGGCATTTCCGGCACAGGTTCCCGCACCACTTCATGTCAGTAATTCCCGGCACGCCGAAGGGCGGCCACCCCACCGGGGTGACCGCCCTCCAACTCAAGCGACCCGCTTACTGGTTGTACGGACCGTAGTCGTAGTCCTCCAGCGGAACGGCCTGGCCGGAGCCCGTGCCGAACGGCGAGTAGTCGATGTCGTCGTAGCCGACGGCCGAGTACATCGCGGCCTTGGCCTCCTCGGTCGGCTCGACCCGGATGTTGCGGTAGCGGGACAGGCCCGTACCGGCCGGGATGAGCTTACCGATGATGACGTTCTCCTTGAGGCCGATCAGGGAGTCGGACTTGGCGTTGATCGCCGCGTCCGTCAGAACCCTGGTCGTCTCCTGGAAGGACGCCGCCGACAGCCACGACTCGGTGGCGAGCGAGGCCTTGGTGATACCCATCAGCTGCGGACGGCCGGAGGCCGGGTGGCCGCCTTCCTGCACCACACGACGGTTCTCGGTCTCGAACTTCGACCGCTCGACGAGCTCGCCGGGCAGCAGCTCCGCGTCGCCCGACTCGATGATCGTCACCCGGCGCAGCATCTGCCGGATGATGATTTCGATGTGCTTGTCGTGGATCGACACGCCCTGCGAGTTGTAGACCCGCTGGACCTCGCCGACCAGGTGGACCTGGACGGCCCGCTGACCCAGGATGCGCAGCACGTCGTGCGGGTTGGTGGCACCCACGGTGAGCTTCTGGCCCACCTCGACGTGCTCGCCCTCGCTGACCAGGACCCGGGCACGCTTCGAGATCGGGAACGGCGTCTCGTCGCTGCCGTCGTCCGGGGTGACGACGAGCTTCTTGGTCTTCTCGGTCTCCTCGATCCGCACGCGGCCGGAGGCCTCGGAGATCGGGGCGACACCCTTCGGCGTACGAGCCTCGAAGAGCTCGACGACACGGGGCAGACCCTGGGTGATGTCGTCACCGGCCACACCACCGGTGTGGAAGGTACGCATCGTCAGCTGGGTGCCGGGCTCACCGATGGACTGGGCGGCGATGATGCCGACCGCCTCACCGATGTCGACCAGCTTGCCGGTGGCCAGCGAACGGCCGTAGCACATGGCGCAGGTGCCGACGGCGGACTCGCAGGTCAGGACCGAACGGGTCTTGACCTCCTCGATGCCGTGCTTGACGAGCTCGTCGATGAGGACGTCGCCGAGGTCGGTGTTGGCCGGGGCCAGCACCCGCCCGTCGACGGTGATGTCCTCGGCCAGCGCACGTGCGTACACGCTGGTCTCGACGTTCTCCGCCTTGCGCAGGACGCCGTCGGCGCCCCGCTCGGCGATCGCCAGACGCAGGCCGCGGTCGGTGCCGCAGTCCTCCTCGCGAATGATGACGTCCTGCGAGACGTCGACCAGACGACGGGTGAGGTAACCCGAGTCGGCGGTACGCAGGGCGGTGTCCGCCAGACCCTTACGGGCACCGTGCGTGGAGATGAAGTACTCAAGGACGGACAGGCCCTCACGGAAGGACGCCTTGATGGGACGAGGGATCGTCTCGTTCTTGGCGTTCGACACCAGACCACGCATACCCGCGATCTGACGCATCTGCATCATGTTTCCGCGAGCACCGGAGTTCACCATCATCGAGACCGGGTTGGTCTTCGGGAAGTTCGCGTTCATCGCCTCGGCGACCTCGTTGGTCGCCTTGGTCCAGATCGCGATGAGCTCCTGCGTGCGCTCGTCCTTGGTGATCAGACCACGCTCGTACTGCTTCTGGACCTTCTCGTCCTGGTCCTCGTAGCCCTTGACGATCGCGCGCTTCGCGTCGGGAACGACGATGTCGGAGATGGCCACGGTGACGCCGGAACGCGTCGCCCAGAAGAAGCCGGACGCCTTCAGGTTGTCGAGCGTCGCCGCCACGATGACCTTGGGGTACCGCTCGGCGAGGTCGTTGACGATCTCGGAGAGCTGCTTCTTGCCGACCTCGTAGTCGACGAAGGGGTAGTCCTCGGGCAGCAGCTCGTTGAAGAGCGCGCGGCCCAGCGTGGTGTTCAGGCGGAAGGTGTCACCCTGCTGCCACTCCGGGTCGCCCTCCTCGCGGGCCGGCGGGGTCCAGCCGCGCGGCGGGATGGTGCCCACCGGGAAGCGGATGTCCACGCGCGACTGCAGCGAGAGCTCGCCGGCGTCGAACGCCATGATCGCCTCGGCCGAGGAGCCGAAGGACCGGCCCTCGCCCTTGACGTCCCGCAGCTCGCCGTCGGTGGTGAGGAAGAACAGACCGAGGACCATGTCCTGGGTCGGCATCGTCACCGGACGGCCGTCGGCGGGCTTGAGGATGTTGTTCGAGGACAGCATCAGGATGCGGGCCTCGGCCTGCGCCTCCGCGGAGAGCGGCAGGTGCACGGCCATCTGGTCACCGTCGAAGTCCGCGTTGAACGCGGTGCAGACGAGCGGGTGGATCTGGATGGCCTTGCCCTCGACCAGCTGCGGCTCGAAGGCCTGGATGCCGAGGCGGTGCAGGGTGGGCGCACGGTTCAGCAGAACCGGGTGCTCGGCGATGACCTCTTCGAGGACGTCGTACACGACCGTGCGGCCGCGCTCCACCATGCGCTTGGCGCTCTTGATGTTCTGCGCGTGGTTCAGGTCGACCAGGCGCTTCATCACGAACGGCTTGAAGAGCTCCAGTGCCATCGCCTTCGGCAGACCGCACTGGTGCAGCTTCAGCTGCGGACCGACGACGATCACGGAACGCGCGGAGTAGTCCACGCGCTTGCCGAGGAGGTTCTGGCGGAAACGGCCCTGCTTGCCCTTGAGCATGTCGCTCAGGGACTTCAGGGGACGGTTGCCGGGACCGGTGACCGGGCGACCACGACGACCGTTGTCGAAGAGGGCGTCCACGGCCTCCTGGAGCATGCGCTTCTCGTTGTTCACGATGATCTCGGGCGCGCCGAGGTCGAGAAGCCGCTTCAGGCGGTTGTTCCGGTTGATCACACGGCGGTACAGGTCGTTCAGGTCGGAGGTCGCGAAGCGGCCACCGTCCAGCTGCACCATCGGGCGAAGGTCCGGCGGGATGACCGGGACGCAGTCGAGGACCATGCCCTTGGGGCTGTTGGAGGTCTGCAGGAAGGCAGACACGACCTTCAGCCGCTTCAGCGCACGGGTCTTCTTCTGGCCCTTGCCGGTACGGATGATCTCGCGGAGGCGCTCGGCCTCCTCGTCGAGGTCGAAGGACTCCAGGCGCTTCTGCAGCGCCGCGGCACCCATCGAACCGTCGAAGTACGTGCCGAAGCGGTCACGCAGCTCGCGGTAGAGCAGCTCGTCACCTTCGAGGTCCTGGACCTTGAGGTTCTTGAAGCGGGTCCACACCTCGTCGAGACGGTCGATCTCGCGCTGCGCACGGTCGCGCAGCTGCTTCATCTCGCGCTCGGCGCCTTCGCGCACCTTGCGGCGCACGTCGGCCTTGGCACCCTCGGCCTCAAGCTCGGCCAGGTCGGTCTCAAGCTTCTTGGCGCGGGCCTCCAGGTCGGAGTCGCGACGGTTCTCGACCTGCTGACGCTCGACGGAGACGTGCGCCTCCAGCGAGGGCAGGTCGCGCGTACGACGCTCGTCGTCCACGTACGTGATCATGTACGCGGCGAAGTAGATGACCTTTTCGAGGTCCTTCGGGGCGAGGTCCAGCAGGTAGCCGAGCCGCGACGGAACGCCCTTGAAGTACCAGATGTGGGTGACGGGAGCGGCCAGCTCGATGTGGCCCATCCGCTCACGACGCACCTTGGCGCGAGTGACCTCGACGCCGCAGCGCTCGCAGATGATGCCCTTGAAGCGGACGCGCTTGTACTTACCGCAGTAGCACTCCCAGTCCCGGGTCGGACCGAAGATCTTCTCGCAGAAGAGTCCGTCCTTTTCGGGCTTGAGGGTGCGGTAGTTGATGGTCTCCGGCTTCTTGACCTCACCGTGGGACCACTGACGAATGTCGTCAGCGGTAGCAAGGCCGATCCGCAGCTCGTCGAAGAAGTTGACGTCGAGCACTTGTCGTCAATCCCTCTTTCGGGGTCGATTCTTCACTGGTCTGACTGGGGTCCGGGGTTGGTTAGCCGGGGCTCGTGTTCAGCGAGCCCCGGCCAGACCCGTCAGACCTCTTCGACGCTGCTCGGCTCGCGCCGGGACAGGTCGATACCGAGCTCCTCCGCGGCGCGGAAGACGTCCTCGTCCGTGTCGCGCATCTCGATGGACATGCCGTCCGAGGACAGCACCTCCACGTTGAGGCAGAGCGACTGCATTTCCTTGATGAGCACCTTGAAGGACTCGGGAATGCCGGGCTCAGGAATGTTCTCGCCCTTGACGATGGCCTCGTAGACCTTCACGCGGCCGGTCACGTCGTCGGACTTGATGGTCAGCAGCTCCTGGAGTGCGTACGCGGCGCCATAAGCCTCCAGCGCCCACACCTCCATCTCACCGAAGCGCTGGCCACCGAACTGGGCCTTACCACCCAGCGGCTGCTGGGTGATCATCGAGTACGGACCGGTCGACCGGGCGTGCAGCTTGTCGTCGACCAGGTGGTGGAGCTTGAGGATGTACATGTAGCCGACCGAGACCGGCTCCGGGAACGGCTCGCCGGAGCGGCCGTCGAACATCCGCGCCTTACCGGTCGGGAGGACCATGCGGTCGCCGTCGCGGTTCGGGATCGTGTGCTGGAGCAGACCCGCGAGCTCGTCCTCACGCGCACCGTCGAAGACGGGGGTGGCGACGTTCGTACCGGGGTCGACCTTGTCGGCCCCGATGGACTGCAGTCGCTGCGCCCAGTCCTCGCCGAGCCCGGAGACGTCCCAGCCGCGGCTGGCGAGCCAGCCGAGGTGGATCTCCAGGACCTGTCCCGGGTTCATTCGGGACGGGACACCCAGCGGGTTGAGGATGATGTCGACCGGCGTGCCGTCCTCAAGGAAGGGCATGTCCTCGATCGGAAGGATCTTGGAGATGACACCCTTGTTGCCGTGCCGGCCGGCGAGCTTGTCGCCGTCCGTGATCTTGCGCTTCTGCGCCACGTAGACCCGAACCAGCTGGTTCACGCCCGGCGGCAGCTCGTCGCCCTCTTCACGGTCGAAGACGCGGACGCCGATGACCTTGCCGATCTCGCCGTGCGGCACCTTCAGCGAGGTGTCGCGCACCTCGCGCGCCTTCTCACCGAAGATCGCACGGAGCAGGCGCTCCTCCGGGGTCAGCTCGGTCTCGCCCTTGGGCGTGACCTTGCCGACCAGGATGTCACCGGCGACGACCTCGGCACCGATACGGATGATGCCGCGCTCGTCGAGGTCGGCGAGGACCTCCTCGGAGACGTTCGGGATGTCCCGGGTGATCTCCTCGGGGCCGAGCTTGGTGTCACGGGCGTCGACCTCGTGCTCCTCGATGTGGATCGAGGAGAGGACGTCGTCCTGCACGAGGCGCTGCGACAGGATGATCGCGTCCTCGTAGTTGTGACCCTCCCACGGCATGAAGGCGACGAGCAGGTTCTTGCCCAGCGCCATCTCGCCTTCCTGGGTGGCCGGACCGTCGGCGAGAACCTGGTTCTCGACGACCCGGTCGCCCTCGTCGACGACGACCTTCTGGTTGACCGAGGTCCCCTGGTTGGAGCGGGAGAACTTGGCCACCCGGTAGGTGTTGTAGGTGCCGTCGTCGTTGGCGATGGTGACGTAGTCCGCGGATACCTCCTGGACCACACCCGCCTTCTCGGCCTTGATGACGTCACCGGCGTCGACGGCGCAGCGGTACTCCATGCCCGTACCGACGAGGGGAGCCTCGGCGGTGATCAGCGGCACGGCCTGGCGCATCATGTTCGCGCCCATGAGGGCGCGGTTGGCGTCGTCGTGCTCCAGGAACGGGATCATGGCGGTCGCGACCGACACCATCTGGCGCGGCGAGACGTCCATGTAGTCGACGTCGTCACCGGGGACGTAGTCGACCTCTCCGCCACGACGGCGGACCAGGACGCGCGCCTCCTCGAACCGGAACTCCTCGCTCAGCGGCGCGTTGGCCTGGGCGATGACGAAGCGGTCCTCCTCGTCGGCGGTCAGGTAGTCGACCTCGTCGGTGACGAAACCGTCGGTGACCCGGCGGTAGGGCGTCTCGACGAAACCGAACGCGTTGACCCGGCCGTACGAGGCGAGCGAGCCGATCAGGCCGATGTTCGGGCCTTCGGGCGTCTCGATCGGGCACATGCGGCCGTAGTGCGAGGGGTGCACGTCACGGACCTCGAAGCCGGCCCGCTCACGGGAGAGACCACCCGGGCCAAGAGCCGACAGGCGGCGCTTGTGGGTGAGACCCGACAGCGGGTTGTTCTGGTCCATGAACTGCGACAGCTGGCTGGTGCCGAAGAACTCCTTGATGGAGGCGACGACCGGCCGGATGTTGATCAGGGTCTGCGGCGTGATCGCCTCGACGTCCTGAGTCGTCATGCGCTCACGGACGACGCGCTCCATCCGCGCCAGGCCCGTACGGACCTGGTTCTGGATGAGCTCGCCGACGTTGCGCAGACGACGGTTGCCGAAGTGGTCGATGTCGTCGGTCTCGACGACCATCGAGGTGCCGTTGGGGCCGACGGTCTCGGTCTCACCGGCGTGCAGCTTCACCAGGTACTTGATCGTCGAGATGATGTCCTCGACGGTCAGGATCCCGGCGTCCAGCGGCGCCTCGCTGCCCAGCTTCTTGTTCACCTTGTAGCGGCCGACCTTCGCGAGGTCGTAGCGCTTCGGGTTGAAGTAGAGGTTCTCAAGCAGCGTCTGCGCGGCCTCACGGGTCGGGGGCTCGCCCGGACGCAGCTTGCGGTAGATGTCGAGCAGTGCGTCGTCCTGGCCCTGGGTGTGGTCCTTCTCCAGGGTGGCGCGCATGGATTCGTACTCGCCGAACTCCTCCAGGATCTGCTCGGTCGTCCAACCGAGAGCCTTGAGCAGGACGGTGACGGACTGCTTGCGCTTGCGGTCGATGCGGACACCGACCATGTCGCGCTTGTCGATCTCCATCTCCAGCCAGGCACCCCGGGACGGGATGACCTTGGAGGAGAAGATGTCCTTGTCGGACGTCTTGTCGATGGAGGAGTCGAAGTAGACACCCGGCGAACGGACCAGCTGCGACACCACGACACGCTCGGTGCCGTTGATGACGAAGGTGCCCTTGTTCGTCATGAGCGGGAAGTCGCCCATGAAGACGGTCTGGGACTTGATCTCGCCGGTCTCGTTGTTGGTGAACTCGGCGGTGACGAAGAGCGGGGCGGCGAACGTGAAGTCGCGCTCCTTGCACTCGTCGATGGAGTTCTTCGGCGGTTCGAAACGGTGGTCGCGGAACGTCAGGGACATCGACCCTGAGAAGTCCTCGATCGGAGAGATCTCCTCGAAGATCTCTTCGAGACCGGACTTGGTGGGGACGTCCTGTCCACTGTCCAGAGCCGCCTCGACACGAGCCTTCCACGCGTCGTTGCCGAGCAGCCAGTCAAAACTTTCGGTCTGCAGCGCAAGAAGGTTCGGAACCTCGAGGGGCTCCTTGATCTTTGCAAAGGAGATGCGCAGCGGGGCGGTGCTGGCGCCGTTGTTCGTATTCGCGGTCGAGGCAGTGCGCGAGGCGGCCAAGAGGGGGTCCTTCCGAGGGCTCGGACTCACTACGCGCGTACCGGTCCCAAGCGGGGCACAGAGACGGACGTTTTCCGAACCAGTCAAGTAAGACCAGGTCGGAGTCGGTTCGATCCACAGTGCTCAAGCGAGGGCATGCCCCTGGTGACGGGCAGGAGGCAGCTAACAGGCAGCGCAAAGGGTCAGTGTAGCCACAAGGCTCACTGATGTCCAGTGCGGGTTTTTGAAGACCCTCGTTGTTCTCAACCCCTGCTGCAAGCCACGCCCTCGATGCACATCGATACTGCCCTCTTCGCCGCCGATCCATGCCTCGGATCCGGATCGTTGTGACGACGCGTCCTGAGAATTGCGCGCTGCGTGCGGTTCGTCAAGGCCCCCCATGCCCGAACCGGGTGCTGCCATCGTCACTTGCAACCCGCCATACGGCCCGTCACGGGCGGCCGGAGGCACGAACGAAGATCACCCTACTCGTCGCCACCGACAGTGCAAGGCAGCCGCCGCACGGCCCCTCGAACGCCGAAGAGCGACCACCCAGATGGGTGATCGCTCTTCGGTGCGTCAGCGTTACAGCGTCACTGGAACGGCTGTCACGGCCCTACAGGAGTCCTGACGGACCCGTCGGGGCTTTACTGGTCTTACTTGACCTCGACGGAAGCGCCGGCGCCCTTGAGGGACTCCGCGGCCTTCTCGGCGGCAGCCTTGTCGACCTTCTCAAGGACCGGCTTCGGAGCACCGTCCACGAGGTCCTTGGCCTCCTTCAGACCCAGCGAGGTCAGCTCACGCACGACCTTGATGACCTGGATCTTCTTCTCGCCGGCGCCCGTGAGGACGACGTCGAACTCGTCCTGCTCGGCCTCGGCCTCGGCCGGAGCGGCAGCGGCGGCGGGGCCGGCGGCGACCGCGGCGGCGGCGGTGACGTCGAACTTCTCCTCGAAGGCCTTCACGAACTCGGAGAGCTCGATGAGGGTGAGGTTCTCGAACTGCGCGAGCAGCTCTTCCTGGGACAGCTTCGCCATGATGGCGTCCTTCCACTAATTCGGCAGGTGCCGGGATGTACTGGTGAGGCGGGCGTACGTTCGGCCCGCTACGACCGTCGCCTCAGGCGGCGGTCACTGCGCGAGCCGAGTTACTCGGCACCGCCCTGCTCTTCGAGCTTGACGCGAAGCGCTTCCGCGGTGCGGACGAACTTCGACGGGAGCGCCTGGAAGAGCTGCGCAGCCTGAGTCTGCTTGCCCTTCATGGCACCCGCCAGCTTGGCGAGCAGAACCTCGCGGGACTCAAGGTCCGCGAGCTTCTTGAACTCGTCGGCGGACAGCGCCTTGCCGTCAAGGACACCGCCCTTGATGACGAGGTTCGGGTTGTCCTTGGCGAAGTCACGAAGACCCTTCGCCGACGTCACCGGGTCACCGGAGATGAAGGCAACCGCTGTCGGACCGTTGAACAGGTCGTCGAGCGTGGAGATCCCGGCCTCGTTGGCCGCGATCTTGGTCAGCGTGTTCTTCACCACGGCGTACTGGGCGTCTTCACCGAGCGAACGGCGCAGCGTCTTGAGCTGCGCCACGGTGAGACCCCGGTACTCGGTCAGCACAGCGGCGTTCGAGCTGCGGAACTGGTCCGCGAGCTCGGCTACCGCGGCAGCCTTGTCGGGCCTTGCCATAAGCGTGGCCTCCTTCCGGGTGATGAGGACCGCTCAGAAGGAGACTGGGAAAACGAAACGCCCCGGCGCAGGCGCACGGGGCGTGGCTCTACCTGACGGAATCCGTACGAAGTACGGGACTGTCCGGGAGCTCATCCACAGTCACCTGCGCGGGTCGTCCGCAATTCAGCGGATCCTTCGGTCACCACGCCTCTTACGAGAGCATGGCGACGACCAGCGGTCTTTGGCTTCTGTGGAAGATTACGTGAACGGGGCACCGTCAAGCAAATCCGTACACCGGCCGGCTTCCCGGACCGGCCGGCGGGGAGGTCAGCTGTCGAGGTCGCCCATCATCTCGGCCAGGTCCATGACGTCCTTGGCCGGCGGGGCCTCGACCGTCACGGGCTTGTTGAGGTCCAGGAAGGTGATGGTCATGTCGAGCTTGCCCTTGTCGGCGTCGCCCTGCATACGGAACTGCTTGGTGTGGTCCTCACCGTCGATCCACAGGTCCATCGTGAGCGTGTCCACGCCCATCTCCTCGTACTGTTCGAGAGCCTCCTCCCGCTTCTCACGGGTGGCTTTGCTCTCGCTCTTCAGGGACTTGCGGAACTCGTCGAGGGTGACCGTGCCCTTGTAACGGGTGGTCTCGACGCCTTCGACCTTCTCGGTGCCGACCTTCTTCACGTTCTTGGAACCGGTGAGGAGGGTGGACTCCTGCGCCGGGTTCTTGTCGACGGCCCCCGCCCCCGGGGCCGCGCCGCCCAGCGCGTCGTCACCCAGCGTGGACATGTCGAACTTGATCCAGCTCTTGCCGTCCATCTCCTTGGCGGAAGCGGCGTTCCCGCCTATGTACATCGCCTTGTCGACCAGGCGGATCTCGGCGCTGCCGTCCGTTCCCTGGTCGAGGGCCGTCATCTTCATGCTCATGGCGATATCGGGCTTGATGCGCATCTGGGCCTCGGCCTTGATGCGCCCCTCCTCCGGGACCCGGCCGGTCATCCGGTAGCTGACGGAGGTGAAGTCCTCCGTCTTCTTCGCCGCCTTGGCCACGGCCGCGGCGGGCGTCATGTTCGGCGACTGCTCACTCGCGGCATCGCCGTCGGAACAGCCGACGGCGCCTGCGCCGAGGACGAGTGCGGTGAGGGCCGCGCCCGTCGCCCTGTGACGTACGGAACGGTGCATGGAAAGCCTCATGGTTCCCCCCTAGGAAACAGATGAGCGATTCACAGACAAACCGCGAGAGTATCCCAGGGGAACGCGAGCAGTCCCACGGGTTTCACGAGGCCTGAGTGACCCCTGTGGTGGCTGTCGTCGACTGCCGTCCGAGTCGTCCGAGTCGTCCGAGTGAGCTGCCGGTGTCTCTCAGCTGTGGCTCTCAGCTCGCCGGCTGGGTCTGCATGAGGTCCTTGAAGTCGGCGGTGTCGCCCGCCGCGGGCTCCTGGACGGAGACCTTCACCCCGTAGTCGCTGTAGTACGCCGTGGAGGACATCGAGCCGGTCGCGAGCTCACCCTTCTCGGCCTTCTTGACCAGCAGGTCCTCGTCGTTCACCCAGATGTCGATCGTCTCGGTGGTCACCCCGGCCTGCTCCAGCTGGCGCTTCAGATCGGCCAGCTGCTCCGCGGAGAGGTTCGAGCTCTTGTCGGCGAGGTCCGCGACCTCGACCGTGCCCGAGTAGTGCGTGGTGCTCTCGCCGCGCACCTTCTCCTCGCCGACCTTCTTGACGTCCCCGGAGGCCAGCAGGAGCTTCACCGACTGGTTCGGCGTGGTGTTCTGCATCTGGTCCTTCATGTACGCGCCCGATCCGCCGGCGAGCTTCGCCAGGTCGTCGTACGCGTACTTGATCCAGTGCTTGCCGCCGGACTGCTCGGCGAACTTGTCGCCCATCTTCGCGTAGTAGGCGTCCGGCAGGTAGCGGGCCTCCATGGAGGTGGTGCCCAGCTGGCGCATCTGGTCGGCCATCGTGCCGCCGGTGTACGTGATCGTCAGGTTCCCGGTGAGTCCGTCGGCCCAGCCGAGGGCGCCGTTCGCCTCCATCGACATCATCGTGCCCATGGTCGTGGTGGACTCGACCTTGGCGGAGTCCGCCTTGTCGGTGCTCGCCTCCACGGAACGCAGGGCCGCGATGGGGCTCATCCGGGTCTTGGCCTTGGCGGCGCCCTTGCTGTCCCCGCCCGAGCCCCTGTCCGAGCCCCCGTCGGACGAGCCACTACAGGCCGCGACCCCGGTCAGAGCGGCGGCCACCGCTATCGAGACGGTCACGCGGCGCACGGTCGTGCTCATCATTCGTCCCCCTATGCGATTCCTGTGCTCCGCACGCTAGCGCAGGGCACCGACAGTCGGCCCGGAAACGGCCACCGGAGACAGAGACGGGCCCCGCACCTCGAAAGGTTGCGGGGCCCGTCCTGAAATCGCGTCTGCGACGCGGCTGCCGGGTGAGCGTCAGGCTCAGACGGCGGCCGGGTCCTCCTCGACGAGGAGGTTGCGGGTGCGGTTCGGGTCGATCGGAACGCCGGGGCCGATCGTGGTGCTGATCCCGGCCTTCTTGATGTAACGACCCTTGGCGGCCGACGGCTTCAGACGAAGGATCTCGTCGAGCGCGGCGCCGTAGTTCTCCACCAGCTGCGTGTCGTCGAACGACACCTTGCCGATGATGAAGTGCAGGTTCGAGTGCTTGTCGACGCGGAACTCGATCTTGCCGCCCTTGATCTCGGTCACGGCCTTGACCACGTCCGGGGTCACGGTGCCCGTCTTCGGGTTCGGCATCAGACCACGCGGGCCGAGGACACGGCCCAGGCGGCCGACCTTACCCATGAGGTCGGGGGTGGCGACGACGGCGTCGAAGTCCAGACGCCCCTTCGCCACCTCGTCGATGAGCTCGTCCGAGCCGACGATGTCGGCGCCGGCGGCAGTCGCGGCCTCGGCACGGTCACCGGTCGCGAAGACCAGGACCCGGGCGGTCTTGCCGGTGCCGTGCGGGAGGTTCACGGTGCCGCGGACCATCTGGTCGGCCTTGCGCGGGTCGACACCCAGACGGAAGGCGACCTCGACGGTGCCGTCGAACTTGGAGGTGGAGGTCTCCTTGGCGAGGCGGACGGCTTCGAGCGGGGCGTACAGCTTTTCCCGGTCGATCTTGGCGTCCGCAGCGCGGAGAGACTTGCTGCGCTTGCTCACTACTGCTCCTGTGTGTTGAGGAGTCGTGGTAGGGGCCGAGCAGGCCCTGCCACGGTGTGCTCTACGAAGGTGGGGTTCAGCCCTCGACCGTGATGCCCATGGAACGGGCGGTGCCGGCGATGATCTTCGACGCGGCGTCCAGGTCGTTGGCGTTCAGGTCGGCCAGCTTGGTCGTGGCGATCTCGCGGACCTGCGCCTGAGTGATCTTGGCGACCTTGGTCTTGTGCGGCTCGCCGGAGCCCTTCTCGACACCGGCGGCCTTGAGGATCATCCTCGCGGCCGGCGGGGTCTTGGTGATGAAGGTGAAGGAGCGGTCTTCGTAGACCGTGATCTCCACCGGGATCACCCAGCCGCGCTGCGACTCGGTCGCGGCGTTGTAGGCCTTGCAGAACTCCATGATGTTGACGCCGTGCTGGCCCAGTGCGGGGCCGACCGGCGGAGCCGGGTTGGCCGCACCGGCCTGGATCTGGAGCTTGATGAGCCCCGTGGCCTTCTTCTTCTTGGGAGGCATTGCTCTCTCCGGGTCCTAGTGAGAGTTTCCAGCCATCCATTCCGGATCATCCGGATGGAGGCATACCGCACAACGATAACGGGTATCCTTGTGCGGCCAAAAACCGAGCAGGTCAGACGGTCTCCCGCGACCGGGGAGGTACCCCCAGCGAGAGCCTGTCTGACCTGATCGGAGGCTTGCGGTCCGAAGAACGTCAGTTCTTCTGGATCTGGTCGAAGCTCAGCTCGACCGGGGTCTCGCGGCCGAAGATCTCGACGAGGCCCTTGACCTTCTTCGAGTCGGCGTTGATCTCGTTGATGGTCGCCTGCAGCGTCGCGAACGGGCCGTCGGTGACGGTGACCGAGTCGCCGACCTCGAAGTCCAGTACCTGGACCTCCAGCTTGCGGGACGGAGCCGGCTTGCCCTCGGCCTCCGCGGCCTCGCGGGCGGCCTTCTCCTCGGCCTCGGGGGCGAGCATCTTGACGATCTCGTCCAGCGTCAGCGGGTACGGGTCGTAGGCGTTGCCCACGAAGCCGGTGACGCCGGGGGTGTTGCGGACGACGCCCCAGGACTCGTTCGTCAGATCCATGCGCACCAGCACGTAGCCGGGGAGCTTGTTCTGCTTGATGGTCTTGCGCTCGCCGTTCTTGATCTGCGCGACCTCTTCTTGCGGCACCTCGGCCGCGAAGATGAAGTCCTCGACGTTCAGCGAGACGGCACGCTGTTCGAGGTTGGTCTTCACGCGGTTCTCGTAACCGGCGTACGTGTGGATGACGTACCACTCGCCGGGCAGCGCGCGGAGCTCCTCGCGGAGGGCGGTGACGGGGTCGACCGGCTCGGCCTCCTCCGCCTCCTCCTCGTCGGAGTCCTCGGCGGTCTCGGAGTCGTCGACGGCCTCGGCGGAGTCTTCGGCGGCTTCGTCCGTCTCGTCGCTGTCCTCGTCCGCCTCGTCGGAGACGGACGGGGTGGCGGCGTCATCGACGTCCGGGGTGGCGGCGTCGGCTGCGGTGTCCTCTTCGAGGTCCTCGCCGGACTCGTCCTCGGCGTGCAGGGC
Source organism: Streptomyces aurantiacus (assembly GCF_001418335.1). Classification (GTDB taxonomy): domain Bacteria; phylum Actinomycetota; class Actinomycetes; order Streptomycetales; family Streptomycetaceae; genus Streptomyces; species Streptomyces aurantiacus. The sequence goes on from NZ_LIPP01000274.1 coordinate 21,988, forward strand.
AGCCTCTTCGGCGGGCTCGCCCGCGGCGGCGTCGGCAGCCTCGACCTCGTCCTCGACGTCCGCTCCCTCGACGATGTCGCGCTCGTCGTCAACGGACTCGACCGGCTCGACGGCATCGTTCAGGTTCGGGTCAGACACGGTGGCTGCTTCTTCCTGGATCATGGGGGTGGAACACGCGAAAGCGGGCGCCGGGTACGGCGCCCTTCGCGCTTGGCTCAGCCAAAGACGTACTTGGCAGCCTTGTCGAGTCCGAAGTCAATCAGAGTCACGAGGCCGATCATGATGACAACGAACACAATCACCACTGTGGTGTACGTCGTCAGCTGATTGCGAGTCGGCCAGACGACCTTGCGGAGCTCCGCGACGATCTGGCGGTAGAAGAGAGCGAGGCGCTTCAGCGGGCCCTTCTTGGCACGCTTACCGCCCTTGCGGCCCTTCTTCTGGGACTCCGGCGCCTCATCCTGGGCATCAGGCATGTCGATGGAGCCCACGGCGTCCGTCACTCGTCCTCACCTGATTCCGGGTCGTGGCCGTGCCGCGCCCGGTGTGAGCCGCACGGCGGTGCAATGCAGTATGTACATGTGCACACATCCTGGTGAAAGGAGTGTGTAGCAGGGCCGGAGGGACTTGAACCCGCAACCGCTGGTTTTGGAGACCAGTGCTCTACCAATTGAGCTACGACCCTTTGCCTACCTCACAACGTACCGCATCGGTCCGAGTGCTCGGTGTGCACCGGAAGGGCGCGGCTGCTGAAGGCCAACGAGGTGAGAGTGTACGTGGTCGGCGGCCGGTCGTCGAACAGAAAGTGCCGTTACGGACTTTGTCCGTGCGCAACCCCGGCTCCACCCCGGCTCCGTCCCGCGTGGCCCAGTCTGTGAAACCGGTGTGCCGGGGACGTTTCCGGTCTGAAACGATGGGCCCATGAGCGCTGAAATCCCTCCCACCGAGCGTCGGGTCTCCGCCCGGGTCGGTGCGATCTCCGAGTCCGCCACCCTCGCCGTGGACGCCAAGGCCAAGGCCCTCAAGGCCGCAGGACGTCCGGTGATCGGCTTCGGCGCCGGCGAGCCCGACTTCCCCACCCCGGACTACGTCGTCGAGGCCGCCGTCGAGGCGTGCAAGAACCCGAAGTACCACCGCTACACGCCGGCCGGCGGCCTTCCCGAGCTGAAGGCGGCGATCGTCGCCAAGACGCTGCGCGACTCCCACTACGAGGTGGACGCCTCCCAGGTCCTGGTGACCAACGGCGGCAAGCAGGCCATCTACGAGGCCTTCGCCGCGATCCTCGACCCGGGCGACGAGGTCATCGTCCCGGCCCCCTACTGGACGACGTACCCGGAGTCGATCCGTCTCGCCGGCGGTGTCCCCGTCGATGTCGTCGCGGACGAGACCAGCGGCTACCGCGTCTCCGTCGAGCAGTTGGAGGCGGCCCGTACGGAGAAGACCAAGGTCGTCCTCTTCGTGTCGCCGTCCAACCCGACGGGCGCCGTCTACAGCGCCGAGGACACCGAGGCCATCGGCCGCTGGGCCGTCGAGCACGGCCTGTGGGTGATGACGGACGAGATCTACGAGCACCTGGTCTACGGGGACACGAAGTTCACCTCGCTGCCGGCGATCCTTCCGGAGCTGCGCGACAAGTGCATCGTGGTCAACGGCGTCGCGAAGACGTACGCGATGACCGGCTGGCGGGTCGGGTGGGTCATCGGCCCGAAGGACGTGGTGAAGGCCGCCACGAACCTGCAGTCCCACGCCACGTCGAACGTGTCGAACGTGTCCCAGGCCGCGGCGATCGCCGCCGTCTCGGGCGACCTGACGGCCGTCGCCGAGATGCGCGAGGCCTTCGACCGGCGCCGCAGGACGATCGTGCGGATGCTCAACGAGATCGACGGCGTCCTCTGCCCGGAGCCCGAGGGCGCCTTCTACGCGTACCCCTCGGTGAAGGCCCTCCTCGGCAAGGAGATCCGCGGCAAGCGCCCGCAGGACTCCGTCGAGCTGGCCGCGCTGATCCTGGAGGAGGCCGAGGTGGCGGTCGTACCGGGTGAGGCCTTCGGCACGCCGGGCTATCTGCGGCTGTCGTACGCGCTGGGCGACGAGGACCTGGTCGAGGGCGTCTCACGGATCCAGAAGCTGCTGGCGGAGGCCAAGGACTGATCTCCTCACGCGTACTCACGTGAGTACGCCGGAAGTAGACAAGGCGGGCCGCTTCCCTCGGGGAGGCGGCCCGCTTCCTCATGTCTCCCAGTTCCTTCGCGCGCTCCCGCTTCTTCGAGTCTTCGTGCGAGCAAGACCACGTTCAGTGAAAGCGCTACCGATACGGCGCCGACGTGCGGCAGGATCCTCGAATGGAGCACGTACGTGATGTCTCTGAGCTGCCCAAAGCCCATCTGCATCTGCACTTCACCGGATCGATGCGGCACACCACCCTGCTGGAACTGGCCGACAAGCACGGGATCCATCTGCCCGACGCGCTGACGAGCGGTGAGCCGCCCAAGCTGCGGGCCACGGACGAGCGCGGCTGGTTCCGCTTCCAACGCCTGTACGACGCGGCACGGTCGTGCATCAGAGATCCCGAGGACATTCAGCGGCTCGTGCGCGAAGCCGCCGAGGAGGACCTCAAGGACGGCTCGGGGTGGCTGGAGATCCAGGTCGACCCCACGTCGTACGCGCCGCGCCTGGGCGGTCTGATCCCGGCCCTGGAGATCATCCTGGACGCGGTGGACACGGCCGTGCGCGACACCGGGCTCGGCATGCGGGTCCTGGTCGCCGCGAACCGGATGAAGCACCCTCTGGACGCCCGCACACTGGCCCGCCTGGCCGTGCGGTACGCGGACCGGGGCATCGTCGGGTTCGGGCTCTCCAACGACGAGCGGCGTGGCATGGCACGGGACTTCGACCGGGCCTTCGCGATCGCCCGGGAGGGCGGGCTGCTGGCCGCGCCGCACGGCGGTGAGCTCACGGGTCCCGCTTCCGTACGCGACTGTCTCGACGACCTGCACGCCTCGCGGATCGGGCACGGGGTGCGGGCCGCCGAGGACCCGCGGCTGCTGAAACGTCTCGCGGACCGTGGCATCACCTGTGAGGTCTGCCCGGCCTCGAACGTCGCCCTTGGGGTCTACGAAAAGCCGGAGGACGTCCCCTTGCGCACACTTTTCGAGGCGGGCGTGCCCATGGCGCTCGGCGCGGACGACCCGCTGTTGTTCGGCTCGCGGCTGGCCGCCCAGTACGACATGGCGCGGCGCCACAACGGTTTCACGGACGCCGAACTGGCCGAGTTGGCACGCCAGTCGGTACGCGGCTCTGCGGCCCCGCAGGAGACCAAGCAGGAGCTGCTGTCCGGGATCGACGCCTGGCTGACCGCCCCGGTCCCCTGAGGGCGGGCATGGGGTCTCGCGGTGGCGGGGCCGGCGGTCTCAGAGGCTGACGCCCACCGTCACCGGTTCGTTGACGAGCGTGATCCCGAAGGAGGCGTGGACTCCGGCGACGACCTCGCGGGCGAGCGCGAGGAGGTCCTCCGTGGTGGCGCCGCCGCGGTTGGTGAGGGCCAGTGTGTGCTTGGTGGAGATGCGGGCGGGACCGGTGCCGTACCCCTTGGTGAAGCCGGACCTGTCGATCAGCCAGGCCGCTGAGGTCTTGATGTGCTCCTCGCCCGCCGGGTAGGCGGGCGGGGTCACGCCGTCGCCCAGCCGCTCCGCCACGCGCGCGTGGAACACGGCGAACTCCTCGGGCGTGAGGACCGGGTTGGTGAAGAACGAGCCGGCGGACCAGGTGTCGTGGTCCGCCGGGTCGAGCACCATGCCCTTCCCGGAGCGCAGCTTCAGGACGGTCTCGTGGGCCGCGTCCAGGGGCACGCGGTCGCCGGGTCCGACGCCGAGCGCGCGGGCCGTCTCGGCGTACTTGACGGGCGCGGACAGCCCGGAGGCGTCTTCGAGCTCGAAACGGACGCGCAGTACGACGTAGCGCTCGGGGTCACCCTTGAAGCGACTGTGCCGGTACGAGAAGCCGCACTCGGCGTTCGGAACAGTGACCGTCTCACGGCTCTTCCGGTCGTACGCGATCACCTCGGTGATCGTCGATGACACTTCCTGGCCGTACGCGCCCACGTTCTGGATCGGCGTCGCACCGGCGGAGCCGGGGATTCCGGCGAGGCACTCGATGCCCGCGAGGTGCGCCTCGACGGTACGGGCGACCGCGTCGGTCCACACCTCTCCGGCGGCCAGCTCCAGCTTCGTACCGTCCAGCACGAAGCCGCGCGTGGCGATGCGCAGGGCGGTGCCCGGGAAGCCCTTGTCACCGATGACCAGGTTGGATCCGCCGCCGATCAGCAGCAGCGGCGTACCGGAGTCGTCGGCCTCGCGGACGGCGGCGATCACCTCGTCGTCGGTCGTGGCGGTGATCAGCCGGTCAGCGGGGCCACCGAGCCGGAAGGTGGTCAGCGGGGCGAGGGGAGTGTCACGGAGTTCCTGCACATGCCCAGAGTACGAGAGAGGCAAACGAGGACGGCCCCGCCGGGTTGGCGGGGCCGTTCTTCCGGATCCGGCCTGATCCGGAAGGTGCCCGGACGTGGGATTCCGAATTCAGTGCGAGGCCGTCTCCAGTACGGATGCGGGCGCCTCCACGCCCTCCGCCGGCACGCCCTCCGCCGGCACGCCCTCCGCCGGCTCGGTCCCGCGCCGGCGGCGGCCCGGTATGTACAGCGCCGCCGCGCCCGCCACGGCCACCGCGGCGGAGCCGACCCACAGGGCGGGCTGGATGCCGTCCACGAAGGTCCCCGCGCTCTCGTAGCCGCCCCGGGAGGAGAAGATCGAGGCCATCACCGCGATACCCAGGGCACCGCCGACCTCGCGCAGCGCGTTGTTGGTGCCGGACGCGATGCCCTGCTCCTGCGGCCGGACGCTGGACATGACCAGGCTCGACGCGGGAGCGAAGTAGAGGGACATCCCGATGCCGCTGATGATCAGCGCGGGCAGCTGCGCGGCGTACGACGTGTCGGCCTCGACCACGAGAGCGAACCAGCCGAGCCCGATCGACTGGAGGAACAGGCCCGCCGCGACGACGGGGCGACCGCCGATCCGGTCGGACATGTAGCCCGCGACGGGCGCGACGATCATCGGCATGCCGGTCCACGGCAGCATGCGCAGGCCCGCCTCGGTGGGCGAGTAGCCGAGCACGCCCTGCATGTACTGGCTGAGCAGGAAGATCGAGCCGAACATCCCGAGGAACATCAGCAGGCTCGCCGCGTTGATCCCGGCGAAAGCGCGGCTGCGGAAGAGGCGCATCGGCAGCATCGGGTTCTTGGCGTGCATGCCGTGGAGCACGAAGCCGACGAGCAGAGCCGTACCCACGAAGAGGGCCAGCAGTACGATCCCGTCGCTCCAGCCGACGACAGGGGCGCGGACCAGCCCGTAGACGATCCCGAAGAGGCCGCCGCTGGCGAGCAGGGTGCCGCGGATGTCGAGCGGGGCGCCGGAACCGTACGACTCCGTAAGGCGCAGCCGGGCGAGCGGCAGCAGGGCGAGGCCCAGCGGAACGTTCAGCCAGAAGATCCACTGCCAGGACAGGTGTTCGGTGAGGCTGCCGCCGATGAGCGGCCCGGAGGCGACCGCGAGCCCGTTGACGGCGCCCCATATCCCGTACGCCGTCCCGCGCTTGGCGGCCGGAACGGCGGCGGTCAGCAGGGTCAGCGTCAGCGGCATCATGATGGCCGCGCCGACGCCCTGGACCGCGCGGGCGGCGATCAGCGAGTCGATGCCGGGCGCCATGGCCGCCGCGGCGGACGCCCCGGTGAAGACGGTGATGCCGACGAGGAAGAGCCGGCGGCGGCCGAACCGGTCGCCCAGGGACGCGCCGAACATCAGCAGCACGGCGAAGGTGAGCGTGTACGCGCTCACGGTCCATTCCAGGTCGTCGAGCGCTCCACCGAAGTCCTCGCGGATCGAGGGCAGGGCGGTGGTGACGACGAGATTGTCGAGGGCCGCCATGAAGCCGGCGACGCTGGTGATGACGAGGGCCCAGACGGCTCCCCCGCGACGTTCGGTCTGCTGTGGCACCTTCTGTGACATCGCTCCCCCAGCGGGTTATCTCTGTGGTTGGTTATCTCTGCGGTTGGTTATCTGCGGTGGGTTAGTTATTGCTGACTAACTTTCACGATCATGAAAAGGCGGCAATTTTTCACCACCCTCTCGCCCTGGCGTTCCTTCCGCCTGGCTTCAGCCCTTCTCCAGCCGACCCTTGCTCCGGGCCGAGGGATAGAGCCCCTCCCACACCCGGTGCTGGGGCGGAAACCCCATGGCGACCAGGCAGTTGATGAGCATCCCGTAGGCCAGGAACTCGGTGGTCTCGTCGATGTCGGCGCCGAGCGGCAGATGAACGGCGTCCCACAGCCGCATCCAGCCGGCCCGCACCGCCTCGCCGAGTTCGTGGTCGCCGGCCTGCTCGGCGGCCGCCACCGCGACGTACATCTGCATCTGCATGAGGAGCCGCTCCGGCTCCTCGGCGATGACCTTCGTGTACGCGTTCGCCATGGAGTGCAGGGCTTCCTCGCCCCGCAGTCCCTCGGAAGCCTCCTTGAACATGCGCACGCTGTCGTCCAGACAGCGCTCGGCGGCTGCGAGGAAGATCGCCTTCTTGCCCGGGAAGAGCCGGAAGAGGTACGGCTGCGAGACCCCCACACGCTTGGCGATCGCCTCGGTGGATGTTCCGTGATAGCCGCCGCGGCCGAACTCGCTCATCGCCGCGCGAATGACGCTCTCACGCCGTTCCTCTGCGCTCATCCTGACCATGCGGCTAAGTTAGTACTCAATCACTAACTACGTCAAGTGGGGTGCTGGACGACGAGTAAGGGGCGTCCGCCATTGCGGACGCCCCTTACTCGCTACTACTACCTGCGGCGGTTCGGTCAGGCCAGTCGTACGACGGCCCGGGACATGCCCAGCACCTTCTGGCCGGCGCTCATCGCGACGAGGTCGACGCGGACGGTGTTGTCGTCGAGCTTGACGGCGACCTTGCCGCTCACTTCGATCGTGGCGCCCTTGTCGTCGTTCGGGACGACGACGGGCTTGGTGAAGCGGACGCCGTACTCGACGACCGCACCCGGGTCGCCGGTCCAGTCGGTGACGACCCGGATCGCCTCGGCCATGGTGAACATGCCGTGCGCGATGACGTCCGGGAGGCCGACCTCCTTGGCGAACTTCTCGTTCCAGTGAATCGGGTTGAAGTCCCCGGAGGCGCCCGCGTACTGCACGAGCGTGGCGCGGGTCACGTCGAAGGACTGGGCCGGCAGCTCGGTGCCGACCTCGACGTCGTCGTACGAGATCTTCGCGGTCATCTGTTACGCCCCTTCGGCCGGGCGGGCCACGAGCTTGGTCCAGGCGGTCACCACGTGCTCGCCCGCCTCGTCGTGGACCTCGCCGCGGATGTCCACGATGTCGTTGCCCGCCATCGACTTGATCGCCTCGATGGTGGACGTGACCGTGAGCCGGTCTCCCGCGCGCACCGGGCGCCGGTGAACGAACTTCTGGTCGCCGTGCACGACACGGTTGTAGTCCAGACCCAGCTGGGGGTCCCTGACGACCTGCCCCGCGGCCTTGAAGGTGATCGCGAACACGAACGTCGGCGGGGCGATCACATCCGGGTGGCCGAGGGCCTTGGCGGCCTCGGGGTCCGTGTAGGCGGGGTTCGGGTCCCCCACGGCCTCCGCGAACTCGCGGATCTTCTCCCGGCCGACCTCGTACGGGTCGGTGGGCGGGTAGGACCGCCCCACGAAGGACTGGTCGAGCGCCATCGGCTCGGCACCTCCTGGTTCGCAGCTGGTGTAACGACGCGAGGCCGCCCCCCGTTGCAGGGGACGGCCTCGTGAACGAGCCTGTGTTTATCGCGTTTCGCGATGCGCGGTGTGCGAGTTGCAGCGCGGGCAGTGCTTCTTCATCTCAAGTCGGTCCGGGTCGTTACGCCGGTTCTTCTTGGTGATGTAGTTCCGCTCCTTGCACTCCACGCAGGCCAGCGTGATCTTCGGGCGGACGTCGGTGGCAGCCACGTGAGTGCTCCTTGCCGGGACGGATGGGACATGTATTAACGCATAGAAGAGTAGCCGATCGAAGGACCGACCCCGCAATCGGCTACTGTCAGTAGCGGTGACCGGACTTGAACCGGTGACACAGCGATTATGAGCCGCTTGCTCTACCGACTGAGCTACACCGCTTTGATGCGAGCGGTTCCCGTCTCGCGACGGAAACCTCCCACACCAGAGCCCCAATACGGAATCGAACCGTAGACCTTCTCCTTACCATGGAGACGCTCTACCGACTGAGCTATTGGGGCGAGCGATGAAGACATTACACGCTCGGCCACCGATCGCCCAAATCCGTTTCGCGGCACCTGCCCCCGCTCGTTCCCGGGCCCTCACGGGCCGTTTCAGGCGCCTCTCAGGCCCGGCGGGCCACACCGGTACGACTATTTCGCTCCTCCTCGATGCACGCGCGTCGTCACCCTAGGCTCGACTCACGCTGCGTGATCCTGTGCCCTTCCTGCGCAGCCGCCGCCGAGCCCAGGAGCGCGATGCCCGACAGTCAGCCGCAGCCGCACCACTCCGCGTCGGGCCCCTTCTCGTCGGGTTCGTCAGGCTCATCGCCCTCGCAGGGTTCGTCGGGTTCGCCGGGTTCTTCCAGCTCTTCCGGCTCTTCCAGCTCTTCCAGCTCTTCCGGCCGGGGCATCGGTTCCGAACTTCTGCTCTGCGGTGCGCGGCTCACCGACGGCCGGACCGTGGACGTGCGGCTGGCCGACGGACGTATCGAGGCGGTCGGCACGGCCGGCAGCCTCAGCGCGCACACCGCGCGCGTGGACCTCGCCGGCCACCTGCTGCTGCCGGCCCCCGCCGAGCCCCACGCCCACGGCGACACGGCTCTGTCGGCCGACGGCGAGGGCCCGGTCTCGTACGAGGGACAGGGGGTCCAGCGCCGTACGACCGAGGCCGCTCTCCTGCAGCTCGGGCACGGGGCGACCGCCGTTCGCTCGCATGTGCGCGTGGGCGATGTGCAGGGGCTGGGCTCGATGGCGGCGGTGCTCCAGGCGCGGCGCGCGCTGCGAGGGATGGTCGAGCTGACGGTCGTGGCGATGCCCCGGGTACTGACCGGGCTCGCGGGGGCGGACAGCCTGGCGATGCTGCGGGACGCGGTGAAAATGGGCGCCTCCGTAGTGGGCGGTTGTCCAGATCTGGACCCTGATCCGACGGGGTACGTGGAGGCGGTCCTGGAGGTCGCATCGGAGCAGGGCTGCCCGGTCGACCTGCATACGGACGGTGACGATCCGGCGCGGCTCGGGCGGCTCGCGGCGATGGCGGGCGGATTGCGGCCCGGGGTGACGCTCGGCCCCTGTGGCGGGCTGAGCCGGCTGCCCTCCGAAGTGGCCTCGCGGTCGGCCGACCGACTCGCCGCGGCCGGGGTGACCGTCGTCTGCCTGCCCCAGGGCGGCTGCTCGGGCGTGGACCGCCGCGGGACGGCTCCGGTACGGCTGCTGCGGGCGGCCGGGGTACGGGTCGCGGCCGGGAGCGGCGCCCTCAGGGATGTGTCGAACCCCGTGGGGCGCGGGGACCCGTTGGAGGCGGCGTATCTGCTGGCCTCGCGGTACGGGTTGCGGGCCGCTGACGCGTACGACGCGGTGAGTTCGTCGGCGCGGGCGGTGCTGGGACTGCCCGAGGTGCGCGTGGAGGCCGGATTCCCGGCGGAGTTGCTCGCGGTGCGCGGGGACCGGCTCGACGGCGCGCTGTCGCTCGCGTACAGCCGGATCGTGGTGCACCGAGGGCGGGTGGTGGCTCGGACGAGTGCGGTGCGGGAGTACTGCAACTCGGCGGCGGCCCTGCCGTTGGATCTGCCTCGCCAGGGGCGGACGGGCGGGTCGTCGTGACGCGTGCCGGGTGACGCGTGGGGTTGGAAGGCGACTGGTGTCGCCGGTGTGGTCCGTATCGCCGGTGGGCGGCACGCGCGCGTGGAGGGGTGTTTGCCTCCACGCGCGCGTGCGTTGCGGCGGTGAGCGCGCGCCCTGTTTCCGATTTCCCGTTTCCGTTTCCGGTTCCGGTTTCCGGGTGAACGAGGCGAGCGGTGTGTCAGAAGCCGCCCAGCAGACCGCTGGTGAACGGGTTGCCCGGGCCGCCGAACTCGCCCGTGGGCAGCTTCGTGGCGCCGGACGGCGCGCTGACGTCGTCGGCCTCACCGAACGTGATGACCAGCGGGAGTTTGGCGCCCTTCGGGTCGTCCGCCAGAGTGGCGAGGTCGATGGAGACGCGGGTCAGGTCGTTGTCTTTCAGCGAGAAGCTGACGGCGACCTTTTTGTCCGGAGCCCCCTTCAATTCCTTGTCGGTGGGCAGTTCGATGCCCTCCGGGAGTTCGTCGGCCAGCGGTCGCAGCTTGCCGAGGATGCCGGTGAGCAGGTCGCGGAACGAGGCCTTGGCGACGATCCGCTCGACGCCGTCGCTGCCTCCCTTGTTGCTGAAGGTGACCTCGTGGGCGACGACCGACCGTACGGCCTTGAGGAGCTTCTGCTGGGTCTTGCTGTCGATCTCGTCGCCCCGGCCGGCCTCGTCGCCCTTGTCCGCGCCGGAGGCGCCCTTCGCGGCGCGGCCGACCTCGCGGCTGTCGACCTTGACCCACTTGCCTTCGAGTACCTGCTTGAACTCCTTCTCGCTCTCGGGGAGTTCATCGGCGGTCGGCATCGGGAAGCCCATCGCCTCACCGAACGCCTTCATGTCCGCGCGGTAGTACATGTAGTCGCCGACGATGCGGTACTCGGCCAGGACACCGTCGGGCCCCGAGATCTCCACACCCGTACCGACGAGGTCCTTCTCACCCGAGTCGGCGAGCGGCTTGCGCGACTCGACGGATACCTTGACCCGCGCTTCGGTGAAGAGTTCCGCGAACTTGATCGGCATCTCGTCGCCGGGCTCCGCCTCCCCGGCCAGCTTCACGAGTGCGGAGGGCTTGGCGGGGAGCCCCAACTCGAAGGACAGCGACTTCTTTTGACCGAGCCCCTCGACGGCGTGGTCCACCTTCTGACCGGCCGTGAGATTCTCGACCGTGCCGCAGGCGGACACGCCGGCGAGCAGGACGGTGGTACAGCCGACCGCGGTGAAGGTCCTGCGTATGACAGGTCTCATGCGGGTGGCGGGGCTCATGCTTGTAGCGGTGATGACGGTCTCCTTATGACGCCTGACGGCGCCCCCCTCGTACAGCGTGATCATTCATGAGACACATGAGTTATCCACAGGGTTGTGCGGCAACTGAGGCCATCCCGGCGTACCGTCGAAGACATGCGCATTGTTATCGCTGGAGGTCATGGTCAGATCGCGTTGCGGCTGGAGCGGTTGCTCTCCGCACGCGGTGACGAGGTGGCGGGGATCATTCGCCGAGCCGAGCAGAGCGACGATCTGCGGGCGGCCGGCGCCGAGCCGGTGCTGTGCGATCTGGAGTCGGCTTCGGAGGAAGAGGTCTCCGCGCATCTGCGGGGCGCGGACGCCGCGATCTTCGCGGCGGGCGCGGGTCCCGGCAGCGGGGTGGCCCGCAAGGAGACCGTGGACCGGGGCGCCGCCGTGCTCTTCGCGGACGCGGCGGCCCGGGCCGGGGTGCGCCGCCATGTGGTCGTGTCGTCGATGGGTGCGGATCCGGAGCATCCCGGGGACGACATCTTCGACGCGTACCTGCGCGCCAAGGGCGAGGCCGACTCGTACGTACGGGCTCACCGGGGCCTGGACTGGACGATCCTGCGCCCTGGAATGCTGACGACCGACGCGGGCACGGGCCTCGTCCGTCTGGAGGCCGCCACGGGCCGCGGGCCCGTCCCCCGCGACGACGTCGCCGCGGTCCTGGCGGAACTGGTGGACACCCCGGCGACGGCCGGCCTGACCCTGGAACTGATCAGCGGTTCGACACCGGTGTCGGTCGCGGTCAAGTCGGTGGCCGGAAACTGAGCTGAGCAGAGCTGAGCTGAGGAGAAACTGCGGAGGGGACGGGACGAGGCGGGGCGGAAGGCGGGGCGGCGGTCGGCTGCCCGGCGGGGCCGGCCGTGGACAGGCGCGGGTCAGAAGATCAGAAGAGTGGAAGCTGCCCGGGAAACTCCGCCACGACGTACCCGTCCAGCGCGGGCTGCGCCGCACCGAGCTCCGCCTGCCTGCGCGACCCCGGGCAGGACACGAGTTCCCCGCTCCTCCGAGCTCCCGGCGGGTCGTGCCGAGCGAACCGCCCGGCGACGACAGCGATCTCGCGACGGCACTCGGGACAGTTTCGGCGACGTGAGGACATGGGTTCAGCGTACGAAGAAACGACGGGCGCCGATGTCGGCGTACTCCGCGTGTACGAGGCGTCTCAGGCGGCCCGTACACGGCCGCCTCGGACGACGAACCGCAGCCACCGCAACACCACCGCATCCGCCCTGCCAGGGCCTGCGGGCGCCCGAACACGAAGAAGCCCTCTCTGAACTG
>NZ_LIPP01000275.1 GCF_001418335.1 Streptomyces aurantiacus
GGCTGAGCGCGCAGTTCCCCGCGCCCCTGAAAAGCAGGGGCGCGGGGGAACTGCGCAGTCTTTTAGGGGCGCGGGGAACTGCGCGACCAGCCCCCACCGGGCCCGCAGGCGACTCCTCACCGGAGTTCTGTTACCCGTTCAAGCAGGATCGCCTCCCAGGCGCGGGCCAGTTGCGCGCGCAGCAGCGGCAGGGGGTCGGCATCGGGCCGGCGGAGACCGTCCGCGAGCCGGGTCAGCGTGTCGCAGCGGGCGAGCCACAGGCCGCGCAGACAGGGCCGGGCCCCGTAACCGGCGAGCGTGGCCGCGCGCACCGCCGCGGGCGCGCCGACGGCCAGGGCCAGGCCCGCGATGTCCTCGGTGGGGTCGCCGACCGCGGCGTCGGTCCAGTCGAGGACACCCCGGACCCGTCCGTCGCCGCTGACCACGAGGTGCTCACCCTTGAGGTCGTGGTGGACGAGGAAGGCCGCGCCCGGCTGCGGGGCGAGCTGGACGGCGGCGGGCGCGGTGAGCTGCTGGAGCCGGGCGGGGTCGAACTCGTCGGCGGCGGCGAGCTGTTCGGCGGCGCGCCCGGCGGCGGTCCGGAGCGCTTCGAGGGACCGGGGCCTGACGCGGGGCACGCCGAGTGCCTCGGCCTGGCGCTCCGGCACCTCGCGCAGTCCGGTGAGCAGTCCCGCCAGGTCGGCCTCGCCGACGGCGGAGACGTCCTGCTGCTCGCCGGAGTCGCCGGGGATCAGTGTGTCGAGCGTGTACGTCAGCCCGCTCGCCCATTCGCCGTGGGCGATGCTCACCGGGACGGCGACGCCGATGTGGGGGCGTACCAGGTCGCGCAGCCGCAGTTCGCGGCGCCGGCGCCGGGCCGTCTCGCGGTCCGGGGCGAGCCGCAGCACATGGCGTGCGCCCACGAACCAGGTGAAGTGCTCGCCGCCCTCGGCGACGGGCGTGATCCGGGGCCCGCCGCCGTCCGGGAGGAGGGAGCGGACGAGGCGTCGCACGGTGTCCGTGGTGGGTGTCGCTGCCTGGGTCATGGTCGCGCCGTCCGCCGTGGGGAGGTCCGGGGTGCGGAATCTGCCGGAAGTGGAGTGGAGTGGAGTGAACTGGAGTGGAAGGGGACGGAAATGGGACGGAGTGGAGTGGTCAGTTCACGACGGCCATCTCCCGGGAGGTGTCGTTGAGCCGGCGTCCGCCGTCCTCGGTGACCGTCACGATGTCCTCGACGCGTACCCCGAAGCGGCCCGGCAGATAGATGCCGGGCTCCACGGAGAAGCACATCCCGGGCACGAGCGGCTGTTCCTCGCCCTCGATCATGTACGGCGGTTCGTGGGTGGTGACGCCGATGCCGTGCCCGGTGCGGTGGATGAAGCGGTCGCCGTATCCGGCCTCGGTGATGAGGGCGCGGGCGGCCCGGTCGATGTCCTGGCAGGCGGCACCGGGCCGCACGGCCTCGAACGCGGCCTGCTGGGCGGCGCGGACGATGTCGTGGACCCGCTGTTCCTCGGCGGTCGGCTCGCCGACGTGCACCGTGCGGGAGGTGTCGGAGCCGTAGCCGTACTTCAGGCCGCCGAAGTCGAGGACGACCGTGTCGCCGTGCTCGATGACGCGCGAGCCCGCCTCATGGTGCGGGTCGGCGCCGTTCGGGCCCGATCCGACGACCGTGAAGTCCACCTGTTCGTGCCCGAACCGCCGCAGGAGATCGGCGAGGTCACCGGCGACGTCCGACTCGCGCCGGCCCGCGAAGGCGACCTTCAGGATCTCCTCGTACGTGTCGTCGGCGGCGGCGCCCGCGGCTGCCAGCCGGTCCAGTTCGGCGGCGTCCTTGACCGCCCGGAGCATCGGCAGCCCGTCGGTGAGGGAGACGTACGAGGTGCCGGGCAGCTCCTTCTGGAGGCCCAGCAGGTGCAGCGCCCAGGTGTTGTCGCTGACGCCGATGGGGGCGCCGCTGTCGCCCTTGAGGCTGTGGGCGAGGCCGGAGGCGTCGAGCAGCGGGGCCGTGATGGCGTACGGGTTCTTGCCGTCGGTCCAGTCGCGGAGGGTCAGCGCGGGCGCGCCCACCGCCTTCTCGGCGTCCGGGGCCTCCAGGGTGGGCACGACGAGCACGGGGTCCCGTCCGGCGGCGAGCACCAGCAGGGTGAGCCGCTCGGTGGCCGCGGGCGGCGCGTAGCCGGTGAGCCATACGAGGTCGGGTCCGGGCGCGACGAGCACACCGGCGAGCCCCGCCTCGGCGGCGGCCCGTGCGGCGCGCTCCATGCGTGCCCGGTAGTCGTCGACGGTGAAGGGCGCGGGCGTGCCGGTCATGATCCGGATCCTCCGTGGGGCGGTAGGGGCTACGGTCAGCATCCTGCCCGGACAGCGGAGGCGACGCGAGCCGGTAAGCCCTACTTTCGGAACCGGAACCCGGACCGGAACCGGTGTCGGTATCGGTATCGGTATCGGTGTCGGAAGGGGAGCGCGCGGGCGGCGGGCCGCGCCGGATGTGCGGCCCGCCGTCGCCCGCGCTCCCGGCCCGGTGCCGGGTTGCCGGGTTGCCGGTCGGTCCTGGTTCAGAGGGCCGCGATCGAGGCTGTGCGCCGGGCAGGGCCGAACGGCAGTTCCGGGAGCTGCCCCGGTACGAAGCCGTGGGCGCGGCGGGCCAGGTCGGCGGCTCCGTAACGGCGGCAGTCGTAGTGCCACTTCAGGATGCCGGCCATCCAGTTCTGCAGCTCCACGACATAGCCCTGCATGATCTCGCGGACCTCGTCGGAGAGGCCGAGGTCCTCGTACAGGACGGGCAGTTCATGGGCCGCGACATGCTCGAACTGCTGCATGCGCTGGGTCATGAGGTCGTGGACGACGCCGAGCGCCGCCGGGTAGTCGCAGCCGAAGAAGTTCTGCACGACCAGGAGCGCGTTGTGCACCTCGCCCTCGTACTCGATCTCCTTCTGGTACGAGAAGACGTCGTTGATGAGCATCCCGTAGTCGATCGCGGCGTTCTCCAGCGACCGGACGGGACCGCTGCGGTAGACCTCCGGTGGCACCTTCGGGCCGTGTCCCAGGCGGCACAGGCTCTTGGTGAGGTCGGAGCCGAAGGTGGCGCGGCGCATCTCCAGGTAGTCGACGGGGTCGGGGATGCGGTGCTGCAGCTGGTTGGACAGCTCCCACACCCAGCTCTCCGTCATGACCTCCACCGCGGCCCGCATGGTGCGGCGCGCCTCCGTGGTCATCGAGGCCGTCGTGCGCCGCCAGAGGTCGGCGAGGCCGCGCTCCATCGCGTTGGCCGGGGGCGGGATCTCCTCGCCCTCGACGGGCATACAGGCGGACAGCCGTGCGGTGCACAGCTTCGCGGCGGCCAGATCCCGGCGGTGCCCGAACACCATCGGGTAGTAGTCGTCGCCGTACGTCCCCCAGGCGAGCCACTGCGAGCTGAGGTCCAGGGCCTCGGGTGTGCCGTCCGGGTCGAGGCCCGCCGCGCACAGCGGCAGGTCGTAGGCGTCGAGCTTGTCCTCGTCCCAGACGCCCTCCCGCAGGAGGCCCATGCTGTGGGCCCACGGGGTGACGCGCCGCCGGGCCCCGTCCAGGTCGGCGTTGAGCCGGACCTGGAACGGCATGTAGAAGTCGGGGAGCAGGGAGGGACCGACCTTCTGGTACGGCACATGCGTGTAGGCGCGCAGCCGCTCGGCGCCGGCCGCGGCGAGCAGGGCCCCGACGTCGGCGGCGGAGGTGCCGGGCCCGCTGAGGCCGCTGCGGCCGCTCAGGGGGGAGGTCGCCAGGGCGCCCTCGTTCATGTACCGGCTCGACCGCAGGTGCCACTCGTGGCCGCCGGACTGCCAGTCCTGCAACCCCTGGGTGTACTGAGTGACGGCACGGACATCGGCCGGGGTGAGGCCCTTCTCCAGGGCCAGCGCGGGCACCTCGGTGAGCGCCGTGTGCTCGAACTGGTACAGCCGCGAGGAGAGGATGTCGTTGACGGTGTCGGCGGCCTGCTGGGTCGTGCAGCCGAAGAACGTCTCCAGGACGAGCACTCCGTTGCTGAGCTCGCCCTCCTCCTCGACCTCCCGCTGGTACGAGAAGAGGTCGTTGCGCAGGTGGACCCCGTCGGAGAAGGTCTCCATCAGCACGCGCAGCGGCCGGGAGCGGGCGACCTGCTCGGGGACCTCCGCGGTCGCGTACTCCACGAGCCCGGCCGACCAGGGGGCGCCGCCCACCTTGCGGCGCATCTCGATGTACTCGACGGGGTTCGCGACCCGCCCTTCGTTGATGTTGGACAGCTCCCACATCGACTCGTTGAGCAGATGCTCGGTCGACTCGGCGAACCGCCTGCGCCATCCCATGGACATCGAGGGGACCGTGCGCGCCCACAGGTCGGCGAGCCCGGCCTCGACCGGGTTCCGCGGTTCGGGCACGGGGGTCGAGAGGTCGAGCGGCATGAAGAGCGGGAGGCGGTCCAGGTAGGCCTTGCCGCCGGAGCGGTCCTGGCTGCGTTTGAAGGTTTCCAGGAAGTGGTCGTCGAAGAAGAAGACCCACACGTACCAGTCGGTGATGAGCGAGAGGGCGGGACCGTCGCATTCGGGATGCGTGTACGCGCACAGCAGTCCGTAGTCGTGCGCGTCGAGGTCGGCCTGCTCCCAGATGCCGGAGCCCTCCAGCATGCCCATTCCGCGCGCCCACTCGGTGGTGTGGGCGCGGGCCTCGTCGAGATGCGGGTTCAGCCGCGCGGGATACGGCATGTAGAAGTGTGGGAGTTCGAACGGCTGCGTCATGGCCCGGCACTACCCGGGGGTGTGGGCGGGCATCCGTGTGGCGGGCAATGATCGCACCATCGCGTGAACGGTCGAATGACCGCGCCCGCGGCGGGGAAGGGTGTGCTTTCGCCCCCGCCGCCCCTACCCTTCCCGTCACTACTGGGGGCTGCCGCCCCCAGACCCCCGCAATCGCGCTGCGCGCTCGTCCTCAAACGCCGGACGGGCTGAAAGACAACGACGGACGGCCGGGAGAG
>NZ_LIPP01000276.1 GCF_001418335.1 Streptomyces aurantiacus
CGCTTTCGCGGAGGCGGAGGGTGCCGTCGGGGGCGGTGGCTATATAGAGGCAGTTGCCTTCCGGGCCGCCGCTGAAGGACGACTTCTGCCAGCTCAGTTCAGACATGTGGGCATCCCTAAAGGGTGTAGAGAAGATGCTGGATGAGGGCCAGCGAGTCCTTCACCGAGTGTGCTTCGGGGGCCAACGATACGTCGACGGGGGCGAGGGCACTTTCGGTCAGATGATCGAACAGCGCGGTGTACTCCAGTAGATCGCCTTGCTCCGTCAAATAGCGTGACCCCAGGGGTGCTTCAAGGACGACGGTGCCCAACTTCGGATTGCTGGGCACGAAATGAGCGAAGTTACCGCTGAGCGCCGCGTAAGCCTGGGCGCTGAACGGGTAGATCTGGATTGTCACATGAGGCAGCCGAGCCAGTTCGACAAGGCGCAGCAACTGCTCTCGTACGACATCGGCGCCCCCGAACCGCATGTGCAACGCCGCTTCGTGGATGACGGCGTGCACTGACGGTGGGTTGTCGAGTGTGAGAACGCGCTGGCGTTCCATACGGAACTGCAGGCCCTCCTCGATGTTGTCCAACCCCAGTTTGGGGCTGGCGAAGATGGCGCGTGCGTAATCGGCGGTTTGGAACAGCCCCGGGATGAACAGTGGTTCGTGTGTCCGGATGTGTACGGCCTCCGATTCCAACTCGGCCAGGTCGAGCGCGCCCGGGTCCCTGCGCTTTTTATGTGCGCTCCACCAGCCTCGGCCGCTCGCTTCGGACATGGCGACCAGTGCCGCGACATAGGGCTCGTCCGCGCACCCGTATACCTGGCACAGGTCGCGAAGTCGTTCTGTGACGATCGAGGTCCGACCCAGCTCGATGTGGCTGAGTTGACCACGGCTCATGCCAATGCGTTCGCTTGCCTCTCCGGCGCTCAATCCTGCCTGCTCGCGCAGCTGTTTGAGTTCGAGGCCGAGGCGACGCTGCCGTTCGCTGATAGTGGTCCGCAGTCCCACGTGTATCTCCTTGATGGTGTGCTCGGAGTCTGCCGCCTTGGCGGGAGTTGGTCCACCGCTTTCGAGTGATTCGGTTGCGCATAAGAGCCCGAAACCTCTACCGTCAGTGTCGGATCAGTCACTGACTGGAACCATTCAACTCCCCCTGCCCACAAGCCGACAGCGCACCCGCCCCTCCACCCAGGAGCGCGCGGGCACTGCCATCGCCGGGCTCGGGGCCCTCCCGACTGGAGCCGACGCCCATGGACCCTGCCCGTCGTGCCGCACACCGGCTCGATCAACTCGTCCACGAATACAGCCTGTTCGCCTCCGCAGACGCCACCTCTCCCCGCGTCTGCCGGGACTTCGTGCGGGCCGTGCTGTTCACTCACGGCCGTGAACCTCTCGTCATGCCCGCCGCGCTGTGCACCTCGGAGTTGGTCACCAACGTCCACCTGCACACGAAGGGCACCGCGATACTCCGAGTCCGCCTGAACTCGGCCCGCCTTCACGTGAGCGTCTTCGACGAGAGCCCCGATCCACCCGTCGTGGCACGGCCCGCCGCAGAGGCCGTCGCCTGCTGGGGGCGAGGGCTCGCCCTGGTCGAGGAGGTGGCGGACGCGTGGGGCGTCGCCGACGGCAGTTCGGGGCGGTACGCGAAGGGGGTGTGGTTCGAGCTGCGGTCGGGTGGGTGAGTCGTTTCTGCTTCGCTTGTTCGAGTGAATTGGCGAAGTTTCCGCAGGTGAGCCCATGTGGCTCCCTACTGTGATCGCGTTGCTTGTGCCGCGAGCACACCCAGCTCACACTTGAGGAGGTGACGCCACTATGACCGCTCTTGCACACGAGAGGCCCGAGACCATGACCGAGATCAGGACCGAGCCTCCGAACCTGTCAAAGAACGGGCCCAGCCTCGACGAGGTCCTGTGGCAGGCATGGGAGGCCATGGAACTCCCCGAGGGCTACCGAGCCGAGATCATCGAGGGAGCCATCGAGGTGTCACCCACCGGCCGCTACTCGCACAGCCAGATCATCTTCCTGCTCAAGGAGGAGCTGGGAGACTTTCTAAGGGGTGGTGATTTCGCGGTCAGGCAGGACACGAACGTCGTTCATGAAGGCTGCGTTTGGGTGCCCGACCTGTTCATCATTGCCAGGGACGCCGAGCGCTATGTGACGGACGACGAGCTCGGCCTTGCGGCTGCAGGCGTCCGAGTTGTCTTCGAAGTCGTTTCCCCGGGCAAGCGCAGCCAGGACCGTGACCGAGTCAAGAAGCGTCGCGAATACGCCCGCGCCGGCATTCCGGTGTACGTCGTCATCGACGACTACGACGCCCAGGGCACCGTAACCGTCCTCACCGAACCCCGCCCCGAGGAGGCCGACTGGGTAGGCGTTCACCGGGTGTCCTACGGCACCGAGGTCGCCATCCCCGAAGGCCCGGCCAAGGGCTTCGCCGTCACGGAGGCGATCACGGGCCCCGCGCGGGCAAAGAAAAGGAGGTAGTAGCTACCGGCCCAGCGACTGCCAGACCGTGAGCGCCAGGGCTAAGCACGACGTGGCCGCCGCGAGCGAGGGCAGCGGCCAGCGCGTGCGTTCCAGCGCCTCGATACGGGTCTCGTGTTCGTCGAGGGTCTTGTCGGTCTGGTCGGCACGCTGGAGAAGGAGCGCCAGGTCGCCCCGGGTGGTGGCGAAGCCGACGTCGACCGAGCGGCGCAGGCGTTCCAGCTCCAGGACGACCTCCTCGGTCTCGGTCGCTGTCATCGGGTACCTCCCGTGATCGTCCGCAGCGCATCGGTCATCATGACGCTCCTCGTACTCCTCGTACTCCTCGTGCGTGTTTCTTGTGCTTCTCGTGCTTCGCCTTGTGGACCGGAGCGGGCGCGAGTTGCGTCCAGATACTGCCGGTGTAGTACCAGTACCGCTTCGGTGTGCTGAGCCGGCAGATCATGCCCGCCACCGGGGCGGTCACCTTGATGTCCCGGGCGGTGCTGACGGCGAACCGCAGCACGGTGCGGCCGTCCACGGCCTCGGCGAGTGACTGGATGTGCATGGGTTGTCCGCCGCTCCGGCCGGCTGCGGATACGGGAGACTGCCGAGCAGAGTGAGCAGGGCCATGACGGCACCACGCTGCAATGGAACTGGCCTTGCAATCTTTTACGGTCTTGACCAGTTCATCCAGGCCGAAGCCTGTCGACTTGGCCCAGATATCGACCTGGGACGGTTCTTCTTTCGGCTCCTCTTTGTGCTTCTTCTTCGAGTTCACTTCGAGTTCCTTTTTATGGAATGCTGAGTCATGCGCAAACCTTCTCCAACTTCCAGCCTCGGATGCAGATCGAGCCTTGACGCAGGCATGCCGAAGGCTCAACAATGGGTCGTTTCACGTCCGAGTGGGGGTTCTGTATGTACGGTCCTGCGATACCTGTCGTCATGTTGACGGCTCTGGCCTTCTGGTTCTCCACCACGGTTTTCCGGCGAGGTAGAGCATTAAGAAAGCGCGGCGTACGCATTGCCGCGAAATGCGTGAACAGGGAACGGGATGCAAAGGGCATCAGCAATCTTACGATGCAGTTCACGGCGGAGGACGGCAGGAAGCTGCAGGTGAAGGTGGGGCCCTTCAGGAAGCCGCCTGCCCTCGTAGGGGGAATCATTGATGTGGTCTATGACCCTGCTGACCTGTCCAATGTCGAAATCCCGGGCAATGTGATGACTGGAAGGATGTCCCTGCCGACGGCCGTCCTTTCCGGTCTGGTGCTCGCCTTCTCGCTGCTCATGCTGTTCTTCGGCGCCTGAAACCGTGAAGAGCCCTCGGAGGGTGATCAGAGACGGATCAGAGGAAAACTCCAGCGGTTCGCTGTCCTCGTTCCGGCTGATCGTCGCGAACACGCTCCCCTGGGGAGACGGGTTTTTCCGGGGATCTCCGAGGAGAACTCCCAGGAAGCCAAGGGAAGCCACGGGGAGTCCTGGGAGGCTCGGGGGATCTCCGGCGTCGTTGCCCGGGGTTTCCGGGCAACACAAAGCGGCAGGTCCGCCGCCCGTCCTCCGGGCGCAGCTCTGCCGCTGCATCCAATGTGACACTGGTCGGGGAAACGTGCAACTGGCTTATGCCGTACGACTATGTGGGCATGACGGATGAGGGGTACCGCCGCGTTGTGCGGCGGGACCCCTCGCCCGTACTGCGGGATCAGCGGTCGTGGCGGCGGGCGCGGTACGCCGTCCGCTCGGCCGCGAAGACGTCCTCCAGGCGGAAAAGACGTCGTCGGCCTTGTGTGCCCGCGGACCTCAGATGGCCGCGCTGCACCCACTTGCGGATGGTCGCGGTCGTGACGCCGGCCTCGTCGGCGGCCAGTTCAGTGGTGATCAAGGGGGTGTCGGTCGAGGGGGCCTGTGGGGCTCTGTTCACGAACGATCGGTCTCCAGTACCCGTCGACACGCGGGATTGACGCATCTGATCTCGGCCCGTTCCGGGAGCGCCCGCAGTGAGACGCAGTCGCAGGCGGGGCAGCGGCCGGGCAGCCGTACGAGTTGCTCCGGGTCGCCGAGCGCGCGGGCGCAGCGCGCGGCCATCCGCCGGGTCTCGTCCTCGACGTGCGGAGCGAGGAGCGGGTCGGCGGCGACGCGGTCCAGCAGTCCGGCGATACGGCGCAGCCGTACCGGTACGGAGGCCGGGGGCACCGGTCGCAGACCGAGCCGTTCACGTACGGCCTCTTCCAGCTCGACGACTCCGTCGGTGATGTCCCGTACGGCGTCGGAGACGTAGAGGCGGACCGGGGCGGTCGTACCGCCGACAGGCCCACCGCCACGCCGCTCCCGCAGCGCCCCGCGGCCCGAGGGGGACAACTCGTCGACGAGGTCCGGCCACCGGCGGACGAGCGAGGCGATCCACGCGGCTCCAGCGCGGTCGTCACTCATCGGGTGACCTCGCGTCCGTTGCGCCACAGGCGGCCACCGCCGAGCCCGTCGAACCAGGTGTGCGAGGGGTCGACGACAGCCTCGCACCGCTTACGGATCGGGCACCGGTCGCAGGCGCGTAATACGGGTTCGGCCTCGGCGGGGACGCGGGTGAACACCGAACTCTCGGACAGGTGGGCGCAGGCGGCCTCTCTGGACGGCTGGTCGGGCACGTGCAACCCCTCCTCATGTATGGGAACATACGTTCGATAGTTGCGAACGAGCGGACAGGGTCGCATGTTGCGAGCACGTACGCAAGTGGTTACGTTCCGTGAACGGTGGTCCGATGACTGGCCGTCAATCCGTCCTGAGCTGGGAGGAGTTGCCGAATCTCCACAGTTACGCGCGAGCGCGCACACACCTTGGTGCGGGTGCGATCGGTACGCTGCCCGGGCGACGAGGGGAGAGCGGACACATGGCGTCGAGCTCACGGGCCGGGGCCCGTACCGACCAGACGTACCGGGCCGCCGGGCTTGCGGAGTTCGCCGGCTGGATCGAGGAACTGCTGCGCGCCCGGGGCTACGACATCGACAGCCCGCGCGGCGGGGGCCGTTCGAAGCTCGCCGACGACGCGGGCGTGCACCGGGCCGCCGTGAGCCGGCTGCTCCAGCGGCAGTCCATGCCCGACCTGGAGACGATGCGGCGCATCGCGGCCGTACTCGGCGTACCCCTGCGGGAGATGCTCATCCGCTCGGGCCGGCTGACCGAGGACGATCTGCCGCTCGCCGGCGGAGGGCGCCCCGCGGACGGCGAGGACCACCTGCGGCTCAGCCCCGAGGAGGCCGCCCGCCGGATGGGCGTTCCGCCGGAGCTGCGGGAGCTGTTCGCCAAGGTGGCGCGGCAGTTCCTGCCGGAGGGCGGCTGACGGCGAAGGGACCGGAGCACGGCATGGGTGACCCAGGTGGTGGCAGTGGTGGCAGCGGCGGTGGCGGTGGTGGCGGTGGGGCCGAGGCGCGGCGCGTCGCCGGGCTCGTCGGTGAACTCCTCGGCGCACTGGCCGAGAAGGTCCGCTCGGCGGGCCCGGACTCCGTCCGCGTGCTCACCGAGGAGGAGCTCCAGCGGCACCAGCTGAGCTGGTTCCGCGCGGGCTGGGAGGAACACGCCCGCGCCTCCGGCGAGGAGGACCTGGTGGGCCCGGACCGCCCACCGGCCCGCCTCCTCCCCTTCCCCGAACGCCCCGCGGGCCATGAAAGCGCACCGGGCCACGAACGCGTACATGACCATGAGCGCGCACCGGATCCCGGACCCTTACCGAACGACGGGCCCTGACGGCGACGGACCGGACTCGACCGTGGCCGACGGGACCCGACGATGGCCGGGTGGGGCTGAGCGAGGGCTGAGGGGGCCGGCGTTCCACTGGCCGGACGTTCGACTGGCCGGACCGAGCCTGGTGGAACCCCGCGAAAAAGGCGTGGGCGCTGTGGATTGTCACCCTGCGGATCTGCCCGACTTCACCCCGGTCTCTTCACAGGTTTCCGTTGCGAGGTCGTTAGCCGTAACTCCTTGACGCCTCGGGCACCCCCGCGTTGGCTTTTTGTCACCTGGGCCCGCACTGTCGCCCTCGTCCGGAAGGCACCTGAAGTGAACCGCGCCATACGTCGTACCGCTCGTCGTACCGCTCTGGCCATCGCCGCCTCCTCCATGACCCTGACCCTTGCCGCATGCGGCAGCGGGGACGACGGCGCCGACGCGAAGCCAACCAAGGGCGACGACATCACGGTGGGCCTGCTGCTGCCGGAGAAGGCGAACTCCCGCTACGAGAAGTTCGACCACCCCATCATCAAGGACAAGATCAACACGCTGACGGACGGCAAGGGGAAGGTCGTCTACGCCAACGCCGAGCAGGACGCCGCCGTGCAGAACCGGCAGCTCGCGAAGATGGTGGACGACAAGGTCGACGTGCTCCTTGTGGACGCCGTGGACGCCCACGCCATCGCCTCCGGAGTGAAGAAGGCCAAGGCCGCCGGGATTCCCGTCATCGCGTACGACAGGCTGGCCGAGGGCCCGATCGACGCGTACATCTCGTTCGACAACGAGGAGGTCGGACAGGTGCAGGGCCGGGCCCTCGCCGACCGGCTGGACGGCAGCAAGTCCCAGAAGATCGTCATGATGAACGGCGCGGTGACGGACCCGAACGCCGCCCAGTTCAAGGCGGGTGCCCTCGGCGAACTGAAGGGCAAGGTGACCGTCGCCAAGTCGTACGACACCAAGGAGTGGAAGCCGGCGAACGCGCGGGCCAACATGATGGCGGCCATCTCCTCCATCGGCGTCGACAACATCGCCGGGGTGTACTCCGCCAACGACGGTATGGCGGGCGGCATCATCTCGGCGCTCAAGGCCGCCGGTGCCACCAAGCTGCCGCCGGTCACCGGCCAGGACGCGGAGCTGGAGGCGGTGCAGCGCATCCTCAGCGGCGACCAGTTCATGAGCGTCTACAAGCCGTACCCCGAGGAGGCCGAGACCGCCGCCGAGGTGGCTGTGGCCGTGGTCCGCGGCTTCGGCATCGAGTTCGACTCGCTCACCCCCGACAAGGTCTCCAGCCCCACCGACAAGAGCATTCCGGCCAACCTCGTCCAGGTCTCCTCCCTGACCCGGAACACCATCGAGTCGACGGTGATCCAGGACAGCATCTACACGGTCGAGGAGATCTGCACGGACAAGTACAAGGCGGAGTGCGACTCGCTCGGCATCAAGTAGCCGCACCCCGCACTCGTAACCGCACCCCGCTCGCACCCCGCTCGTATCCCGCACTCGTATCCCGCACCCGGGACGCGTACCGGAGGTGCGTACCGGTGGCGTGCACTGGAGGCGTGCACTGGAGAGGCATGTCCGGGGCGCGCGTCCCAGGCGCGCGCCCCCTGGCCGAAGTTCGGCCGGTTCCGTCGGGTGGGGTGCCCTCAGACTCCGCCCGCCGCCGGTCCACCGCCGGCCCGGCGGCCCGCCCCGCACGTCGGTCCACGTGTACCGGGCACCTACGTTTCGCGTGGCCTGACGTCGGACGCTGCCCGGATACGGCGGCCATTCGACGGCTTCCGGCAGCTCACGGGGGCGACGCGCCCCGCGCGCGTGACTGTGCCACCGGCACCTTCGGCTTGCTGCAACGAGTCATACGGAGGAGGGACCAAAGGTGGCCCAAGTGGTGCGATAAGGGGCATGGGAACGGGGAAGCCGTGTTGCGGAGCCGGGGGACGCCGCGCATAGTTGCGCTGCGGAAGAGGCTGGAACCGGGGGTTGGGCAATGGCCGGGCACAGGACGGAAGCGCATCCGCACGGTGCTGACCGCCTGTGCGATGCCGGAGACCGGGTCTACTCCCGGGCGGTACGACGCGGCCGCGTGTCCAGGAAGGACGCCGAGACGGTGCCCTGTCTGGTCGAGCTCGCGCTGCTGCACCCCGACCCGGACGACATGGGCTGGCTGGTGCCCACCTCGCCGCAGGAGGTCATGACGCGCCTGCTGCGGGAGATGCACGAGCACGTCGTCGCGACGCAGTCACGCATGGGCAAGGCGGTGTCCGCCTTCGAGTGGTACGCGGCGCTCGGCGGCAACGCGCGCTCGCCCGCCGAGGGAGCGGCGATCCGGGTGCTCGACGGACTGCCCCGCATCCGTGCCGCGATGGACGAGGCGACCGAGGCCTGCACGTCCGAGGTGCTGGCCGTCCAGCCGGGCGGCATCCGCCGCGAGGACGAACTCTCCGAGGGCCTGCACCGGGCGCTCGCGCTGCGCCGCCGGGGCGTTCGCATGCGCGATCTGTACACGCACGTGGCCCGGCACGGGCAGGGCCTGCTGAACTACATGGAGCTGATGGAGGAGGCGGCGGAGGCCCGCACCCTCGACGAGGTCACCGAGCGGCTCATCGTCTTCGACCGCACGGTCGCGTTCATCCCGGCCAGCCCCGACCGCACGGTCGCGCTGGAACTGCGGCACCCGGCGCTGGTGGGCTACCTGGTCACCGTCTTCGAACGGCTCTGGCGCCTCGCGATCCCCCTCACCGCACCCCTCCCGGACACGGGCATCGACGGCATCACCCATCGCGAACGCTCCATCGCGGCACTGCTCGCGGAAGGACACCAGGACGCGGTGGTCGCGGAACGGCTGGGCATCAGCGTCCGCACATGCCGAGCGCACATAGCCCGGCTCTCGGAAACGCTGGGCGCCGCCAGCCGTACGCAGCTGGGGGTGCGGATCGCCCAGGCGGGGCTCGACGACCCTCCGCGCTTCCCGGAACTCCAGCCGCTCACCGCTCCTGATCGTCCAGAATCCCCGACCGGCCGATGAGGTAACCGAGCTGGGCCCGGCTCTCACTGCCGAGGGTCGTGGCGAGTTTGGCTATGTGGACCCGGGCGGTGCGGACGTTCAGGCCGAGGCGCTCGGCGATGACGGCGTCGGTGTGACCCTCGATGAGGAGGGTGGCGATGGCGCGCTGACGTGGAGTGATGCCTTTGAGCGAGGGACGCTGGACTGCTTCGGGGTACATGGGCGTGGCCAGGCGCCAGAGGCGGTCGAAGACGGTGACGAAGTAGCCGACGAGGGCCGGGTGGCGGACTTCCAGGGCGAGGGTGCCGTCCTTGTCGGCGGGGATGAAGGCGATGGTGCGGTCGGCGACGATGAGCCGGTCCGTGAGTTCGTCCAGGGAACGGGTCTCGACGTCACCCTTCAGCCGTTCGTAACGAGCGAGGACGGTGAGTGAGTGGCGCACTGTGTGCTGGTAGAGGGTGCGGATCCGGCCGCCGCGGTCCAGCAGGGCCTGGTCGCGGTCCAGGGAGACGGCCTCAGCCTTTTGGCGGCGCTCACCGGTGTGGGTGTGGGGCTGGATGGTGAGGAGTTCACGGGACGTGTGGGCCATGGCATCGGTGATGGCCTGGTTGATCCGCTTCGAACCGCTGAGGACACTGATCGCCGGCGTGTGCGCAGGCGCCGTCTGGTGGCCGTCGATCCGCATCAGCGGCTCGAACGCCGCCGTCAGCCGGGCCTCGCGCCGTCGCTCGTCCGCTATGCGGTCCCCGGACTTCTGCAGCAACCGATGCAGGGCGACGACTGGCGCGACGGGTTCCAGGCAACTCGGATCCTCGACAGCCGGGTGCAGCAGCCCGAAGTCGACGAGGCAGGGGGCCTCGGCGGTGTCCGCACTGCGTACGCGCCCCTCGCGCAGGGCCCGTTCGTACAACTCCGAGCCCGCCGCACACAGGTCCTCCACGCTGTGTGCCGGGTGCGGAGCCGTCACTGCGCGGCGTCCTGCTTCAGGATTCCCGATTCGGCGATCAGATAGCCGAGTTGCGCCCGGCTGCCGCTGCCCAGGGCTGTGGCCAGCTTCGCTATGTGCGCGCGGCATGTTCGTACGTTCATGCCGAGTCGGCGGGCTATGGCCTCGTCGACGTGGCCCTCCACGAGGAGCTTGGCGATCGAGTGCTGGATGTTCGTGATGCCGTCGGGGGCGGTTTCGTACGGGGCGCCGGCACTCAGCGGGATGGCCCGGCCCCAGATGAACTCGAAGACCTTGATCAGGTAGCGGACGAGGCCCGGGTGGCGAAGTTCCAGGGCGACCTGCTGGTCGTCACGTGTGGGGATGAAAGCGACGGTCTCGTCGCAGATGATGAGACGTTCCACCAGCTCGTCGATGGTGCGGTACTCCACCTTGCCGTTGGAGAGCTGGGCCACGTAGGCCAGCTTCTCCTGGCTGTATCGGGCCGTGTGCTGGTAGAGGGTCCTGATCTTCACACCACGTTCGGTCAGGGGTCTGTCCCGTTCCAGGCCGTGGGTGAGGTTGCGTTCGGAGATGCGGTTGCTCGGCTGGATGGTGAGCACCTCGGTCTGGCACTGGGCCGTGGCCAGGTTGAGTGCCGCGTTGATCCGGTCGCCGCCCTCCAGCACCGTGATGGCGTGCGTGGGCGCTGTCGTCTGAGCGCTGAGGGCCATGAACGGCTCGAAAACATCCGTCAGTTCGATCGACAACCGCCGGTGCGCCGTGATTTCACGCTCTATGGGGTTGAGCCGCTGAGCCAGGGCGACCGTCGGGGACACCGGGCGCAGCCAGCTCGCGTCGTCCGGATCGGGGTGAAGAAGGGCGAACTCCATCAAGCAGGGAGCGGACTCGACCTCCTCGCGGGCGATACGTCCCGTACGGAGCGCATTCGCATAGAGGCGGCCGCCTTCCTCGCACAGCTCGGTCACCGCGTGAGGATGTGTCGGTTTATGCCTGTTCGCCATTAAATCTCCACCCCCCAGGGTCCTGAACATGCAGGAACATGATGCATCGATTATGTGGCCATGACGTGCCCGAATGAGCCATCGTCGTATCCGACGGGGGAAGAGGGACTTTCAAGTGAGGACGAAGCCGACTATGGGTAAGAAAATGCTTCGCTCGGTGCTTGTCACCATCTTCTCCGTCGTTGTGGCCTTCGGAGCACTGAATGGCCTCTCCGACGCGAAGGGCGACGTTCGAGCGGACACCAGTTGGCCGGCGGCTGCCGGGAACGCCGAGGTTGCTGTCCCCCCTGACACCAGCTGGCCGGTGGCTCCGATAGACGGCAGTATCGGGGGCTGACATGAGCACTCCTCCCGACGACCGGTCCTTCCGTAGAGAGATGGCCACGGCCTATCGCTCTGGCTGGCACTTCATCGACCTGGCCACCGCCATCCCCCACAGCGGTGACTCGTTGATGGTGACCGTCTTCGGAGAACCGGTCGTGGTGACCCGGGACGACGACGATGACGTACGGGCATACCGCTGTCTGCGACGGCCGCGGGGGGCGCCGCAGCCGGTACGGTGCGCCATCCGGTACGGAATGATCTTTGTGAACCTCGATCAGCGCGATCATCGGCTGGTCGAGCCGGTAGCCCCGGACATACGAACCATCTCAGCCACCCCCCGCAGCGCCTGACGCGATTCCCCCGTCGTTGTAAATCGCCCAGGCGCTTCCCCCCGCAGCGGCGTCACCGTGACCTGAACACGGTGACGCCGCTGCAGTTTCCAGGCATGTTCCAGGCTGCCCCCGGCATTGCGCAAGAGGGCCCGTCCGTCCTCGTCGATGTCAGTAGTTCCCCATCCCCGACGTCAGCGCGATCTCGATGACCACCCGGGCCGGATTGGGCGAGGGCGTCCTGCCGTAGCGCTCGGCGTAGCGGCGCACCGCGTCCGCGACCCGCTCGGGGTCCGTGGACACCGTCGCGCGCCCCTCCAGTGTCGCCCACCGCCGCCCGTCCAGCTGGCAGACGGCGACCGTCATCCCGTCGGCTCCGGCGGCCAGCACGTTCCGGACTTTCCTGCTGGACTTGTTGGTGATCACCCGAGCCAGGCGGGCCTCGGGATCGTATGTGACGCCGACGGGCACCACATGAGGCGTGCCGTCGGGACGGAGGGTGGTCAGGGTGCACAGATGACGTTCCCGCCAGAAACCGAGGTACGGGTCGTCGGGATCGTGCGAGTCCACGGGATGCGAGGCCATGCCCCGGAATCTAACGTACGCACCCGCCGAGCCCCTTGAGTGGAATAGACTCAACTTTGTGTACGTTGGTTGGGTCAGCCAACGCCGGAGTGGAGCACGCCGGAGCCGGAGTACACGTATGCGCGTACGAGTACGAGTGGTACGAGTACGCGCGGGGGTACCCGCACGAGCGTGAGTACGAGGAGGAGAACGCGAACGTGGACGCCGAGCTGACCAACAGGAGCCGGGACGCGATCAACGCGGCCAGCAACAAGGCCGTGTCCGCAGGTCACCCGGACCTGACCCCCGCGCACCTGCTGCTGGCGCTGCTGGAGGGGCAGGAGAACGCGAACATCATCGACCTGCTGGCCGCGGTCGAGGCCGACCTCGCGGCCGTACGGGCCGGCACCGAGCGCGTCCTGAGCGCGCTGCCCAGCGTGACCGGCTCCACCGTCGCCCCGCCGCAGCCCGACCGCGAGATGCTCGCGGTCATCGCGGACGCGGCCGACCGGGCCAAGGAACTCGGGGACGAGTACCTCTCCACCGAGCACATACTCATCGGCATCGCCGCCAAGGGCGGCGCGGCGGGCGACGTACTCTCCCAGCAAGGGGCCAGTGCGAAGAAGCTGCTGGACGCGTTCCAGAAGAGCAGGGGAGGGCGCCGGGTGACCACCCCGGATCCCGAGGGCCAGTACAAGGCGCTCGAAAAGTTCGGTACCGACTTCACTGCCGCGGCGCGGGAGGGCAAACTCGACCCCGTCATCGGCCGCGACCAGGAGATCCGCCGGGTCGTCCAGGTCCTGTCCCGGCGCACCAAGAACAACCCCGTCCTCATCGGGGAGCCGGGCGTCGGCAAGACCGCCGTGGTGGAAGGGCTCGCCCAGCGGATCGTCAAGGGCGACGTGCCCGAGTCCCTCAAGAACAAGAAGCTCGTCTCGCTCGACCTGGGCGCGATGGTCGCGGGCGCCAAGTACCGCGGCGAGTTCGAGGAGCGGCTCAAGACCGTGCTCGCGGAGATCAAGGATTCCGACGGGCAGATCATCACCTTCATCGACGAGCTGCACACCGTCGTGGGCGCGGGCGCCGGCGGGGATTCGGCCATGGACGCCGGAAACATGCTGAAGCCCATGCTCGCCCGCGGCGAACTGCGCATGGTCGGCGCCACCACCCTGGACGAGTACCGCGAGCGGATCGAGAAGGACGCGGCCCTGGAGCGGCGCTTCCAGCAGGTGCTGGTCGCCGAACCGAGCGTCGAGGACACCATCGCCATCCTGCGCGGACTCAAGGGCCGCTACGAGGCCCACCACAAGGTGGTCATCGCGGACAGTGCGCTCGTCGCCGCCGCGACCCTCTCCGACCGGTACATCACCTCCCGCTTCCTGCCCGACAAGGCCATCGACCTCGTCGACGAGGCCGCGTCCCGGCTGCGTATGGAGATCGACTCGTCCCCCGTCGAGATCGACGAGCTCCAGCGGGTCGTCGACCGGCTGCGCATGGAGGAGCTGGCCCTCGACAAGGAGACCGACGAAGCCTCCAAGCAGCGGCTGGAGAAGCTGCGCCGCGACCTCGCCGACAAGGACGAGGAACTGCGCGGTCTCACCGCCCGCTGGGAGAAGGAGAAGAAGTCCCTCAACCAGGTCGGTGAGCTGAAGGAGAAGCTCGACGAACTGCGCGGCCAGGCCGAGCGGGCCCAGCGCGACGGCGACTTCGACACCGCCTCCAAGCTCCTCTACGGCGAGATCCCCACCCTGGAGAGGGACTTGGAGGAAGCCTCCGAGGCCGAGGAGGAGGTCGCCAAGGACACGATGGTGAAGGAGGAGGTCGGCCCGGACGACATCGCGGACGTGGTCGGCTCCTGGACCGGCATCCCCGCGGGCCGCCTCCTGGAGGGCGAGACGCAGAAACTGCTGCGCATGGAGGAGGAGCTGGGCCGCCGCCTGATCGGCCAGAGCGAGGCCGTGCAGGCCGTCTCCGACGCCGTACGCCGCACGCGCGCGGGCATCGCCGACCCGGACCGCCCGACCGGCTCGTTCCTCTTCCTCGGCCCCACCGGCGTCGGCAAGACCGAACTGGCCAAGGCCCTCGCGGACTTCCTCTTCGACGACGAGCGGGCCATGATCCGCATCGACATGTCGGAGTACGGCGAGAAGCACAGCGTGGCCCGCCTGGTGGGCGCGCCTCCCGGCTACGTCGGCTACGAGGAGGGCGGCCAGCTCACCGAGGCGGTGCGCAGGCGCCCGTACAGCGTCGTGCTCCTGGACGAGGTGGAGAAGGCGCACCCGGAGGTCTTCGACATCCTGCTCCAGGTCCTGGACGACGGCCGCCTCACCGACGGGCAGGGCCGGACGGTCGACTTCCGCAACACCATCCTGGTCCTCACCTCGAACCTGGGCAGCCAGTACCTGGTCGATCCCCTGACGAGCGAGCAGCAGAAGAAGGATCAGGTCATGGAGGTGGTGAGGGCCTCGTTCAAGCCGGAGTTCCTCAACCGGCTCGACGACCTGGTGGTCTTCTCGGCGCTGAACAAGGCGGAGCTGGAGCGCATCGCGCGCCTTCAGGTCGGCCGCCTCGCGACGAGGCTCGCCGAGCGGCGGCTCACCCTGGAGATCACGGACGCGGCCCTTGCCTGGCTCGCGGACGAGGGCAACGACCCCGCGTACGGGGCCCGTCCCCTGCGCCGCCTCGTCCAGACGGCCATCGGCGACCGCCTCGCCAAGGAGATCCTCTCGGGCGAGGTCAAGGACGGCGACACGGTCCGCGTGGACGCCTTCGGGGACGGGCTGATCGTGGGCCCGGCGGCGGGCGCGGACACAGGATCGCCGGAAGGCCCCGGAACCGGTCCGGCACTGGGCAAAACGCTCTGAGCGGAATTCCGTCACCGGTGGGGGCGGGGGTTGTGAGCCCCCACCCCGGATGGGAGAGGATGGCGGAATCCGTACGAAGGGAAAATCAAACGGTGAGCATCGACCCGTCCTCGATTCCGAACTTCGGGGGCCAGCCAGAGCCGAACCCCGGCGGACCGGCGGGCCCCGTCGTCCCGGATCAGGACCTTGTGAAGCAGCTCCTGGACCAGATGGAGCTGAAGTATGTCGTCGACGACGAGGGTGACCTCGCGGCGCCGTGGGAGCAGTTCCGTACGTACTTCATGTTCCGCGGCGAGGACGACCAGCAGGTCTTCTCGGTGCGGACGTTCTACGACCGGCCGCACCAGATCGATGAGAAGCCCCAGCTGCTCGAATCGATCGACGACTGGAACCGGCGCACGCTGTGGCCCAAGGTCTACAGCCACACGCACGACGACGGCACCGTCCGTCTGATCGGCGAGGCGCAGATGCTGATCGGCACGGGCGTCAGCCTGGAGCACTTCGTGTCGTCGACGGTCAGCTGGGTGCGGGCCGCCATCGAGTTCGACAAGTGGCTCGTCGAGCAGCTCGGCCTTGAGCAGGAGATCGACGACGCAGAGAAGCCCGAAGAGGACGAGTAGTTCCCACTCGGAACACCCGGACTCACACCCGGACTCACACCCGGACCAGCATCGCACTCACAGCGGTCTTTGGGCGAGTACGACCAGATACGCCCCGTACGCGAACGAGAGCCCGGCCAGGGCGCCGACCACCAGGGTCGCGTGCCACGGCCGGGTTCTTGCGGTCCGTACCAGCGCGCACGCCAGCGGCAGCAGCAGTGGGAACGCCGGCAGCAGGAACCGCGGCTTGCACTCGAAGAAGCCGTCGCCGCCGGCCGCCACGAACAGCAGCACGCCCGCGTAGACCAGCAGCGGCAGGGGCGCGCGGTCCGCGAGCAGCAGCCCGTACAGCAGCAGCGCCGCCGCCACGATCACCATCGACACCGGGAAGACGAGCAGGTCGCCCTCCAGCAGCAGATGCCGTACGAAGCGCAGCGCGCCGAGGCCGAAGTCGAAGCGGGAGCCCCACAGCCGCTGCACCTCGAAGTACCCGCCGAGCAGATCGCCCTGCCGCCGCCCCACCCACAGCACGTACGCCACCCAGCCGAGGGGCCCGAGCGCCGCGCCCGTCCACAGCCTGTGGGTAACTTTTCCGCGCCGCCTCCAGACCTCGTACGCCGCCGCCGCGAGGACCGCCGCGGCGACCGCGAATCCGTTCGGCCGGGCCAGCCCCGCACACAGCGCGAGGGTGCCCGCCCACACCCAGCGGCCGGTGAGGACGGCGTACAGCGACCAGGCCGCGAAGGCGGTCAGCACCGGTTCCGTGTACGCCATCGACAGCACGACCGAGTGCGGCAGCAGGCCCCAGAGAAGGACGAGGGCGGTGGCCACGGCCCGGTCGTGCAGCCGGGCCCCGATCGCGTAGATCCCGCAGGCGGCGGCCCCGGCGGCCGTCCATGCGGTCAGCAGGCCCGCGCCGAGGCCGCTGAGCGGGGTCAGCTCGGTGACGGCCCGCAGCATGCCCGGATAGAGCGGGAAGAACGCCAGGTCGCTGTGGACGGAGTCGGCGTGGAAGTACTGGCTGCGCCCGTAGCCGTGCGCGGCGATCCCCAGATACCAGATGGAGTCCCAGGACCGCCCGAGCAGCAGAACCGGATGCCGGCCGGCCGCCCAGGCGGTCACGGCCACGGCCGCGGTGCCCAGCAGCCGGGCGGCGATGAAGAGCCCGAGGGCCGTTCCCATCGACGCGGTCGGCGCGGGGCGGGGCCGCCGGGCGCGGCGGGCGGCGGCGGGTGGCGTTGTGACGGCGGTGGGCGGCGCGAGGGCTCGTACGAGGGTCACACCCGAAGAGTGCGTTTAATTCGTGCCATTTACCAGCAAAACGCAGCCGGCTGGGCCCGGATCACCCCGTTTCCCCACAGTCGAGACGCGCCGGTAACCCGGGTTGGATCAACTGGCTGATGCTTCGATCGGCACCTCCGCCCAGACCGTCTTCCCCAGGGGCTCGCGAGGGGTTGTGCCCCAGCGCGCGGCCAGGACGTCCACCAGAAGCAGCCCTCTGCCGGACTCGCCCTCCGGGTACGACGAGGGCGGGGCCTCGGGTGGCCGCTTCGCGGAGGCGGCGTCGGCGACCTCGACGCGCACCAGGCCCGCGGTCTCGTCGCGGGTGAGCCGGAGTCCGAAGTCGTGCCCGGGGACCCGGCCGTGCCGCACGGCGTTCGCCGCGAGTTCGCTGACGACGAGGGCGACCGTGCACGACGCGTCCGACGTCGGCGGGTGGCCCCACTCCTCCATGTGCCGGACAGCGGCACGCCGGGCGAGCTGCGCACCTCGGGGACAGGAGGCGAACTGTGCGGTGAAAGCGGGGAGTTCGCCTCCCGTGTCGGCGAGTGCGACGGGTTCTGCCATCAGGGCGGTGCTCCGCCGCGACTCGTCTTCCGCGGTGGTTGTTCCTGTCGGCACGGCTGGTCCGTCCTTGTCTGTCGAGCCGAAGTGACCCGCTCTGTAAGCAAGTCATCACGTTCTGTACCCAAGAATCGACCGACCGATCTACGCTCGACAGATGACAGAGCATTACTTTTCCTCCCGTAAGAAACGGAAGTGACGTCTTGGCCAACGCAATTGACCCCAGTGCGTCGATGGCCGCGCTGTTCGGTTCGCGGGTACGCAGACTCCGTACGGCGGCCGGACTGACACAGGCCGAACTCGGCGCCCGGACGCACGTGGTGGGCACGCGGATCACGCAGATCGAGCGGGTGTCCGGGGCGAAGCCCACCCTTGCCTTGGCGCGAGCCCTCGACTCTGTCCTGGGTGCGGACAACATGCTGGTCGAGCTGTGGCCGTACGTGTATCGGGAGACCTACCCCGACTGGTCACGGAAGTTCATGAAGTACGCGGAGGACGCGGTGACGATTCGTGAGTACGCGGCCCATGTGGTCCCTGGTCTATTACAGACGAAGGGCTACGCGCGGGCGGTACTCAGCCTGGACGCGTTGCTCGGCAGCGAAGAACAGCTGGAAGAACGCCTCACCGCCCGGATGGTGCGGCAGGAGCGACTGGACTCACCTGACCGACCAGAGCTATGGGTGATTCTGGACGAGGCAGTGCTGAGGCGACCGATCGGCGGCGACACCGGGATGCGAGACCAGTTGCAGCGGCTGCTCGACGCGGCGGCATTGCGTCATGTCATCGTCCAGGTGCTGCCGTTCGCGCAGGGCGGTCATGAGGCGATGGGCGGATCCCTGACGGTCCTGACGATGCCGGACGGCTCACATGTGGCCTACACGGAGGGTGCAGACTTTGGCCAACTCATCGAAGAACCGACCGATGTAGACCGCTACAAGCTGATTTACGATCGACTCCAGGCGGCAGCCCTGCCCCCGCTCATGTCCCTTGACATGATCCGATCCGCGATGAAGGGCAACCACCATGGAACGAATGTCCCCTCCAGATCTGAACGGCGCAGTCTGGCGCAGAAGCAGCTACAGCAACCAGGCGGGCGGCAACTGCGTGGAGGTGGCCGACGAGTTCCTGACCGTCGTCCCCGTCCGTGACAGCAAGGTCCCGCAGGGCCCGGCGCTGTGCATCGAAGCCCCCGCATGGGCCGCCTTCATAGGCGAGTTGAGGGCCGGTCACCACCGTCACTGAGACGACCGGGCCCCGGCCGCCATCCGTCCTACGGGTCCGCCGGGCCCTTGTGCGCGAGGGTCCGGTGGGCCGC
>NZ_LIPP01000277.1 GCF_001418335.1 Streptomyces aurantiacus
TAGGGGCGGCGGGGGCGAGAAAAACGCCTAGACCGGCCGCAACCACACCGTCGACAGCGGCGGCAGCGTGACCCGGATGCCCGCCGGCCGACCATGCCACGGCTGGTCGTCCGGCTTGACGGGATCCGCGTTCGCGACGCCACCCCCGCCGTACCGCCCGGCGTCCGTGTTCAGCACCTCGTGCCACGCGGGCACATCGTCCGGCACCCCGAGCCGGTACTCGTGCCGCACCACCGGCGAGAAGTTGGACACGGCGAGCAGCGGCGCCCCGTCGGCGGCGTGCCGGAGGAAGGCGAAGACGTTGTCCTCGGCGGCGTCCCCGGTGACCCAGCCGAACCCGGCGGGATCGGTGTCGAGCTCCCAGAGAGCCGGCACACTCCGGTAGACCGCGTTGAGGTCACGGACGAGATCGCGTACGCCCCGGTGGTCGGCCTCCGCCCCGTACGACGGGTCGAGGAGCCACCAGTCGGGCCCGTGCGCCTCCGACCACTCGGCACCCTGGGCGAACTCCTGGCCCATGAAGAGGAGTTGTTTGCCGGGGTGGGCCCACATGAAGCCCAGGTACGCCCGTTGGGTGGCCCGCTGCTGCCACCAGTCGCCCGGCATCTTCGACACCAACGACCGTTTGCCGTGGACGACTTCGTCGTGCGAGATCGGCAGCACGTAGTTCTCGCTGTACGCGTACACCATCGAGAACGTCATCTCGTCGTGGTGGTACCTGCGGTGGACCGGCTCGTGGGTGACGTAGTCCAGCGAGTCGTGCATCCAGCCCATGTTCCACTTCAGCCCGAAACCCAGGCCGCCGAAGCCGCCGGGACCGATGTGGTGGGTCGCCCGGGTGACGCCGTCCCACGCGGTCGACTCCTCGGCGATCGTGACGACACCGGGCGAGCGCCGGTAGACGGTGGCGTTCATCTCCTGGAGGAAGGCGACCGCGTCGAGGTTCTCCCGGCCGCCGTGGACGTTGGGTGTCCACTGGCCGGCCTCGCGCGAGTAGTCGAGGTAGAGCATGGAGGCGACGGCGTCCACGCGGAGCCCGTCGATGTGGAACTCCTCGCACCAGTACACGGCGTTGGCGACGAGGAAGTTGCGCACCTCCCGCCGCCCGTAGTCGAACTCAAGAGTGCCCCAGTCGGGGTGCGCGGCCCGCAACGGGTCCTCGTGCTCGTACAGCGGCCGTCCGTCGAACTCGGCCAGTGCCCACTCGTCCCGGGGGAAGTGCGCGGGCACCCAGTCCATGATCACGCCGATGCCGGCCCGGTGCAGCGCGTCGACGAGGTACTTGAAGTCGTCGGGGGTGCCGAGGCGGGCGGTGGGCGCGTAGAAGCCGGTGACCTGGTAGCCCCAGGAGCCGCCGAAGGGATGCTCGGCGACCGGCATCAGCTCGACGTGCGTGAAGCCCAGGTCGGAGATGTAGACGGGGAGCTGCTCAGCCAACTGACGGTACGTCAGAC
Organism: Streptomyces aurantiacus; assembly: GCF_001418335.1. Taxonomy (GTDB): domain Bacteria; phylum Actinomycetota; class Actinomycetes; order Streptomycetales; family Streptomycetaceae; genus Streptomyces; species Streptomyces aurantiacus. The sequence continues at coordinate 1,455 of NZ_LIPP01000277.1, forward strand.
CCGGACGCCAGGAGGCCAGGTGGAGTTCGTAGACGGAGAACGGGGCCCGGTGTGCGGGGCGGTCGGCCCGGCGCGCCATCCACTCCTGGTCCCGCCACTCGTGCCGCGAGGTGTGGATCACGGAGGACGTGGCGGGCGGCAGCTCCGTACGCCGCGCCATCGGGTCGGCCCGCATCGTCCTCGTGCCGTCGGGCCGGGTGATCTCGAACTTGTACAGCTCCCCCTCGCCGACACCGGGAGCGAACAGTTCCCACACCCCGGAGGAGCCCAGCGACCGCATCGGGAACGCGGTCCCGTCCCAGAAGTTGAAGGACCCCGAGATCCGTACACCGCGCGCGTTCGGTGCCCACACCGAGAAGCGGGTGCCGGGCACACCCTGGTGCTCCATCGGCTCCGCACCGAGGATCGTCCACAGCTGCTCGTGCCGCCCCTCCCCGAACAGGTGCAGATCGAGGTCGCCGAGCGTGGGCAGGAACCGGTACGCGTCCTCGATGTCCTGCACCACACCCTCGTACTCCACCGACAGCCGGTACTCCGGCACCTCCCGCAGGGGCAGCACCGCGGAGAAGAACCCCTCCCCGTCGTCGTGCAGTTCGGCGCGCAGCCCCTCGGCGAGGACGGTCACGGCGAGCGCGTACGGCCGCAGCGCCCGGAAGACCACGCCGTCGGGCACGGCGTGGGCCCCGAGCACCGAGTGCGGATCATGGTGCGCGCCCCCGAGCAGCCGCTCCCGGTCGGCCCGGTCCAGCACGACCGGCGAGCGCACTTCCTGTACCGGCTGTTCGGGCTGCACGGGCTGCACGGGCGCGGTCTCCGTGACTTCGGCGACCTCGGCGGTCTCGGCCCGTACGTCCTCGTCCGCGGGCTTGGCCTTCGCCTTGCCGACGGCCTCGCCCGAGGACTTGGCCTTGACCTTGGCCTTGGCCTTGGCCTTCGCGCTCTTCGGCTTCTTGGCGGGCGGGTTCGGGCGGGGCGTCACGGGCGGAGCCTCCTCGGTGGAGTGAGAGCTGGGGCGGGACTGGTCAGGATTGGACGGATCATGACAGTTCGGGTTCGGGTTCCTGCCGGGCCAGCCGGTGGACGGCCGCCATCGGCACGGGCAGCCAGTCGGGCCGGTGCCGTGCCTCGTACACGACTTCGTAGATCGCCTTGTCGGTCTCGTACGCGCGGAGCAGCACCGGGTCCGTTCGCGGGTCGAGCCCGCCGGCCTCGGCGTACCCGGAGCAGTACGCGGCCCGGCACGCGTCGGCCCAGCCGGTGACCCGGGGGAGCGTGTGCGCGGCGTAGTCGAAGGAGCGGAGCATGCCCGCCACGTCCCGTGCGGTCGGCTGGGGCAGGCGCCGTTCGGTCAGCGACTTGGAGGGCTCGCCCTCGAAGTCGATCAGCGACCAGCCACCTTCACCGCCGGACGCGTGGGAGGCGTTCCCGGACGGTGACCGCAGACACTGCCCCAGGTGCAGGTCTCCGTGGATGCGCTGGGCCGTCCAGGTCCTGCCCTCGCTCGCCAGTTCGGCGAGCGCGTCGAACGCGGATCGCAGACCGGACGCGTACGGCCGCAGCGTGGGCACCGCCTGGACGGCCGCCTTCAGCCGCTCGGTCATGGCGGCCGCGAGCGGCTCCATCTGCGCGCGTCCCATGGTCACCACGGGCAGCGCACGGGCCAGCGCCGTGTGCACCTCGGCCGTGGCCCGGCCGAGCGCCCGCGCCTCACCGCTGAAGTCCTCGCCCTTGGCGAGTTCGCGCAGTGCCAGGTCCCAGCCGTCCGAGGCGCCCCGGACGAAGGGCTGCAGGACACCCAGTACGTACGTGTCGCCGGCCAGGTCCGCCACCATCCAGCCGGCGGGCGCCGGCACCCGCGGGCAGCCCTCGCGGGCCAGCGCCAGCGGCAGCTCCAGATCGGGGTTGATCCCCGGCACGATCCGGCGCAGCACCTTCAGGATGAACGTATCTCCGTAGACGATCGAGGAGTTGGACTGCTCTGCCGTCACCAGGCGCGGCATGAGATCGCCTCGGATCTCCTGCCGGGCGTCCCGTTCGAAACGCAGCTCACCGATGCGCGCCCGTTCTCGCAGGGCCTCCAGGAGGACGTCGGCGGGCCGTGGGTCGTGCAGCGCCTCGTACACGGTCAGCCCGGCCAGCGGGCCCGCCGTCGGCCGGCCGATCAGCGCGGGCGCCAGCCGCGGAGGCAGTGCCTCGCGCACGCCGAGCAGCAGCTGGTAGCAGTCGGCCGGATGCGTGGGGGCGCTCTGCGTGGGGACGAGCGGCTGATGCGCCCGTACCAGCAGATGGAGCAGCGCCGGCGTGGAACTCGGAGGCAGCACCTCCGTCGCCGAGACCAGCGAGAACCCGGTGACGGGACGGCCCTTTCCCGCGAACCACCGCTGTCGTGGAAGCCACTCGCGCAGCAGTGGATCGAGGGACGCGAGGAGGCCGGGGCTTGTCGAAGCGGAGTGCACTGAGCGGGTGACGGCTTCGGACATGGCGTCGCGTCCTTTCCCCGGAGTCGGGGTGTTACTGATGCGTGCCCAGGGCGGGGCGGGGGAAACCGCCCCGCCGTCCGCTGTCCACGGAGTCCGGGACGGAGTCCGAGATGGAGTCCTAGACGGCGTCCTTGCGGAGCCGGAACCAGTAGAAGCCGTGGCCGGCGAGGGTGAGGAGGTAGGGGAGTTCGCCGATGGCGGGGAAGCGGACACCGCCGATGAGTTCGACGGGGTGGCGGCCGGTGAACGTCTGGAGGTCGAGCTCGGTGGGCTGGGCGAAGCGGGAGAAGTTGTGGACGCACAGGACGAGGTCGTCCTTGTGTTCGCGCAGGAAGGCGATGACGGCGGGGTTGGAGGAGGGGAGTTCGGTGTAGGTGCCGAGGCCGAAGGCGGGGTTCTGTTTGCGGATCTCGATCATGCGGCGGGTCCAGTGCAGCAGGCTGGACGGGGAGGACATCGACGCTTCGACGTTGGTGACCTGGTAGCCGTAGACCGGGTCCATGATCGTCGGTAGATACAGCCGCCCCGGGTCGCAGGAGGAGAAGCCGGCGTTGCGGTCGGGGGTCCATTGCATGGGGGTGCGGACGGCGTCGCGGTCGCCGAGCCAGATGTTGTCGCCCATGCCGATCTCGTCGCCGTAGTAGAGGATCGGTGAGCCGGGCAGCGAGAGCAGCAGGGCTGTGAAGAGTTCGATCTGGTTG
>NZ_LIPP01000278.1 GCF_001418335.1 Streptomyces aurantiacus
GGGCGTCCGGGGCGCGGGGGGCGACGATCTGGGCGCTGACGCCGGTGATGTAGTAGGAAATCGCGGTGGAGATCGCGAAATGCCGTTCGGCGGGCAGCCCGGTTCGGGCGACAAGGGTGCCGATACGGTCGAGCAGGCGCAGTGCGTTCTCCCGCGTGGCCGGCGCGTTGACGTGGGACGCCGCCCACGGATGCCGGTCAAGGGCGTCGAAGACGGCGGTGGCGAGCACGCGCAGCCCTGACCCGGCGGCGGCGCCTTCCTCGGGGCGCGGGGCCGCGGCGAGGGCGTCGCCGAGCACCTGATCGGCGGCCAGGGCGACCAGCTCGTCCTTGTTCGTCACGTGCCAGTACAGCGCCCCAGGTCCGGTGTTCAGCTGCTTGGCCAGCAGCCTGAAGGTGAGTCCACGCTCGCCGCGCTCGTCCAGCAGCGCGACGGCCGCGCCGACGATCACTTCTCGCGACAGGGCGCCGGCGCGCCCCCCGGTGGGTGCTCTTCCTCGTGTCCGCTGCATGACCTCATTTTGACACATCCTGGTCCGGTGTTCCATATTCCTAATGGAACACCGAACCATATTGGGGTCGGCCAGGCCCCGTCCGGCGCTTCGTCCGCACAGAAACGAGGAAGCCCATGAACACCAGCAACCACCCGATCGCCATCGTCGGCGCCGGCCTGGGAGGCCTGACCCTCGCCCGTGTCCTGCACGTCCACGGCATCCCCGCGACGGTCTACGAGGCCGACCCCTCGGCAGAGTCCCGTACGCAGGGCGGCCAGCTCGACATCCACGAGGACGACGGGCAGCGGGCGCTCGCCGACGCCGGCCTCACCGACGAGTTCCGCGCGATCATCCACGAAGGCGCTGAGGCGTCGCGCGTACTCGACCAGCACGCCAAGCTGCTGTTCGACGCCCCCGACGACGGCAAGGCGCGGCGCCCCGAAGTGCTCCGCGGAGACCTGCGCCGGATTCTGCTCGACTCCCTGCCCGACCGGACGGTCCGGTGGAACCACAAGGTCACCGGCGTCCGGCCCCTCGGCGACGGCCGGCACGAGCTGACCTTCACCGACGGCTCGACCGTGACCAGCGGTCTCCTCGTCGGTGCCGACGGCGCCTGGTCGAGGGTCCGCCCGCTGCTCTCCGACGCCGAGCCCCGGTACACCGGCACGACGTTCATCGACACCTACCTGTACGACGCCGACGAGCGGCACACCGCGACGGCCGAGGCGGTCGGTGTCGGCGCGATGTACGCGCTGTCCCCGGGAAAGGGGATCATCGCGCACCGCGAGGCGGGGAACGTCCTCCACACCTACGTCGAACTGAACCGCTCCGCCGAGTGGATCGCCGGCATCGACTTCACCGACCCCGCTGCCGCGACCGCCCGGGTCGCGGCCGAGTTCGACGGATGGGCTCCGGAACTCACCGCGCTGATCACCGACGGCGAGACCGCTCCGGTCGCACGCATGATCCACACGCTCCCGGACGGACACCGATGGGAACGCGTGCCCGGGGTGACGCTCCTGGGCGATGCCGCGCATCTGATGCCGCCGTCCGGTGACGGCGCGAACCTGGCGATGTTCGACGGCGCCGAACTCGGTAAGGCGATAGCCGCGCACCCCGATGACTTCGAGGCGGCGCTCACTGCCTACGAAGGGGCGCTGTTCCCGCGCACCGAAACGTTCTACGCGGACGCGCACGAAATGCTGGACCTCTGCCTCGGCGACCGCGCACCGCACGGATTCATCGACCTCTTCAACGATGTCCCCCAGGATCAGGTCCAGCTTCGGTGAGCAAGGCAGCCTGACGACCTGCCGCTGGAGTTCTTCCGTCCCTTGCATCCCTTCCGCCCCTTCCGTCCGGTCGGGCCGTTCCGGTTTCCCCGCGCCGTGTGGTCACGTGTTCTCGGGGAGGAGAGCGATGCCGTCGTCGTCGGCGTGCAGGATGTCGCCGGGGCGGAAGGTGAGACCGCCGAAGGTGACGGGGACGTCGACGGCTCCGACGCTGTTCTTGGCACTCTTGCGGGGGATGGTGCCCAACGCCTTGATACCGAGCCGGAGTCTGGAGAGGGCGGCGCTGTCGCGGACGGCGCCGTGCAGGACCAGGCCGGCCCAGCCGTTGTCCTGGGCGGCACCGGCGATGAGGTCGCCGACCAGGGCGGTGCGCAGGGAGCCGCCTCCGTCGACGACCAGGACCTGGCCGTCGCCGGACGTGTGCAGCAGGTCGCGCAGCAGTCCGTTGTCCTCGTGGCAGGAGACGGTGCGGACGGGCCCGGCGAAGCCCCGGTGGCCGCCGAACTGGCGGAACTGCAGGTCGCAGACGCGCAGTTGGGTGCCGTACCGGTCGACGAGGTCGGCGGTGGGCACCGGGCTGAGGGGGTGAGGCATGGGGAGGTTCCCTTCGCTTGAGGGCTGCCGCGCCCGCTTCTCATCCGGCCGTCACGGGGATGTGGGCGCGGGCGGTGCGGTCGGTCGGTCGGTCGGTCGGTCGGTCGGTCAAGGCAGGATCTCGATGTACCCGTCGGTTCCGTGCACGCGGATCCGCTGCCCGTCCCGGATCAGCCGGGTGGCCTGCTCCACACCCACGACGGCCGGCAAGCCGTACTCGCGGGCGATCACCGCGCCATGGGTCATCAGACCGCCCACCTCCGTCACCAGGCCCGCGATTCCGACGAACAGCGGCGACCAACTGGGGTCCGTGAAGGTCGTGACCAGGATGTCGCCCGCTTCGAGATCGGCCTCCGCCATGTCAAGGATGACGCGGGCCCTCCCCTCGATGGTCCCGGCGGAGACCGGCAGGCCGACCAGGGCGCCGGCCGGCACGTCGTCACGCCGGTACGCCCCGGTGACGGCCTCGCCGTCCGATGTGAGCACCCGGGGTGGTGTGAGCGCGTGGTACGACCGGAACGCGTCCTTGCGCTGCTGGACGAGCTGGTCATCCACCTGGTGCGAGCGCACGACGTCATGGAGTTCCTGGAACGTGAGGTAGAAGATGTCCTCCTTTCAGGAAGCACGTCGGCCCGCACGAGACGCTCGGCCTCTGCCAGCAAGGCCTGCTTGTAGACGAAGTAGCGGCTGACGATGCCGTACTTCGGGTACTCCCGGTACCCGATGAAGGTTCTGACCCGGTCGATCATCCGCTTGGTCTCGTCGGCTTTCTCGTCCCCGTCCGGCAGGGCCCGCAGGCGTGACAGTACGTCCTGTTCCTTCCTCTGCGCCTTCTGCCGCCCTTGCTCGAAGTGACGCTCGGCGGCGCCCGGTTCGAAGTTCCTGACGTTGTCGAGGATCGCGGGCACGAGCGTGGTGGGACGCTCGCGCCACCGCGGCCTCGTGATGTCGATCTCGCCGGCGCAGCGCATGCCGTACCGGTCGAGGTAGGTCTCTATGGCGTCGCGCGCTTCGGTCCCGCCCGCGAGCTTCGCCAACTCGTCCAGAAAGCCCTCGTCTCCCTCGACGCCCTGGAGGAACGCCACCACCTCCGGCTGCGGGCGGATCACGTCCGCGACGTCCAGCAGTGCCAGGCCCATCTGGGAGGTGACGTTGTCGGGGGCGGACAGCGTCAACGTGTCAGCCGCGTTCTTCTCACCCAGCCATTCCCGCAGCTTGTCGTTGAGCCACCAGGTGGCCTCCATCCCCGCCATGATCACCTGAACGTTCAGCGGATCACCGAGCACTCGCTTGTGCTCCTCGAAGGCCTCCAGCAGGAAGTCGAACAGTGCCGGTCCGGTCTTCGTCCGAATGTCGCGCCGTAGGGCGGCGACGGACGTCTGGCTGCGCTCGATCAGCTCGGTGACGATGGCCGGGTCGGTCTCGATCGGGGCGGACGCGGCGCCGGCCGGCGTCCTGCCGGGACCCGCACCCGGAAGTGACGGGAGCGGGGCGAGCGGCGGGAGCGGCAGGACGAAATCGTCGCGGTCGAGGACGGTCTCCAGAGCGTCCCTGGTCAGTGGGTCGCCTCTCCCCATGACGTCCAGGAGGCCGGCGCGGCTCGCGGGCGAGGCCAGACGCCGGGTGACGTCGACGAACAGCCTCCCGCCGGCCTCGTGCATCGGCACCATCGCCGTCAGCTGCCACATGGAGAAGCCCAGGGGCTTCATGGGGTCGGTCATCATCTGCTGATGACCGACGGAGACGTAGACGTGATTCTCCTGGTCGCCGGTCTCGGCGACGGTCTCGGTCTCGGAGACGGGGAGGAGGTCGGGGCCGGGTACGGGAACGGGGAACAGTGTCGTGATCGGCCGGCTCTGAACGATCTGGAAGTCATCGTCGACCAGGCACCATTCGATGTCCTGCGGGCGGCCGAAGTGCGCTTCGATCCGCCGCCCGAGTCGCACGAGCCGCACGGCCTGCGTGTCCGTCAGCGCGGGCTGCTCCTGCTGCTGCGAGTCGATCGCCACTTCCTGCGTACCGCCGGCCGGCACGGCGTGAATGGCACGCTGTTTGGCGGCGATCGCCTTGGCGACGACTTCGCCGTGTCGCACCTTGAAGACGTCCGGGTTCACCAGGCCGGAGACCAGAGCCTCACCGAGGCCGAAGCCGGCGTCCACGGTGGCGACCTTCCGGTTGCCCGTGACGGGGTCGGCCGTGAACAGGATGCCGGCCGCATGCGGGAAGACCAACTGCTGCACGACCACGGCCATGCGGACCGTACGGTGGTCGATGCCGTTGCGCCGACGGTAGGTCACGGCCCGCTCGGTGAACAGCGAGGCCCAGCACCGGCTGACGTGCCGGAGGACCGCCGCCGGCCCCACGACGTTCAGGTACGTGTCCTGCTGGCCGGCGAAGGAGGCCGTCGGCAGGTCCTCTGCCGTCGCGCTGGACCGTACGGCGTACGCGGTGTCCTCGCCGGACCTGGCCAGCGCGCGGGTGATCGCCATCGCGAGGTCACCTGGGATGACAACCCCTTCGATGGCCCGACGAATCTGCGCGCTGAGCGTGCCGATCGCCTCCCGGTCGTCCGCGTTCGAACGCGACAACTGATCGAGCTGGTCGAGTTGATCGTCGATCGAGGGCACTTCCGCCATGATGCGCCGGAAGGCGTCCGTCGTCACGCAAAAACCACCCGGCACGCGGATGCCCTCGATCCGCGACAGCCCGCCCAGCTGCGCACCCTTGCCGCCAACGACCGCGACCTGCGTCTCGTCAACATCCTGGAGATCCAATACGTACTGCTCGATCATCGCGACACCGCCGAGGCAGCCGTGCCCAGCTGCACTGCGGTGGCCGATCGAAGCACCACCGTCTCCAACTCTGTCGAACTCCTCGTCGAGCGCGTCCTCACCCCGGGCGGCGCGCACTCCCGCACCTTTGCGCCGAGCTCGCCTACCACCCACCGCACTGCCGGTCCCGCCACTGATCCGGCGTCACCGCTTCCCCCATACGCCGACAACAACACACGCACGTCGCGCCCTCATCTCCGCAGGTTGTGGCATCGGCCGCCGATTCTGCGCCATCACCCGGGCCTTGCCGCAAGCCCCCCGGCGCGCTATATGTTGAGAGTGGCAAGGAGAGTGCTCTCCTTGCCTTTTCCTTCAGCCGAAGCGGCGGAAGAGCTGCTCAAGGTAGTCCTCCAGCCTGCGTGTGAGCAGGACCGGAGTCAGGTCTTCGCGCCCCAGCTCCCGCCAGGGCACCGCGACCTTCTCGGCATCCGGCGCGAACGCGAGCGCGTCCAGGACGCGCCAGTACAAGTGAGCTGCCGGGTCCTCGCTCAACGTGCCCCCGGAAGCCAGATAGCGATCAGCCAGCCGCATTCCCTCCTGGGCGCCGTGCAGGAGGGCAAGGGCCGTGGAACAGTGCGCCACATCCAGATCGGCCGGCCCCCAGGACGTCTCCACCCAGTCAACGACACCGGTGATCTTCAAACGGGCGCCCTGCCCGGTGAAGAGCACGTTGCCTGGGTGGAAATCCCGGTGCAGGAAGCAAGGCCGGTAGTCAGGAGGATCGCGGCGGATGATGTCCACAGCGCGCTGCCACAAGTCCTGTCGCTCGGTAGCTTCGGGCGGCCGCACCCGGTCGGGCGAGGCCCAGGTCTGGTAGACGCGCGGCCTGGCCCCGGGCGGAACGCGCACCTGGTGAATGCCGACGAGTTGGCGGGCCAGAAGCTCGGCCCGCAGCCCCGCCTCCTCCTCACCCAGCTGCACGCTGCCGGGCAGCAGCGACATCAGCAACGACGGGTGGTCGCAGTACGCCGCTGTCGCGTCGACACCACGCAAAGCCGCCACTGGCACAGCGGTCTCGCTGAGCAGGCGCAAGATGTCCGCTTCGCGAGTGAGTAACCCCTTCGCGTGCTGGACGAAGAAGGGCTTCACGAACGACCTCAGCACCAGCCACTGCGGCTCTCCTGTTCCGCTGATACGCAGACGCCGCATCTCGGAAGTCCAACCACCGCGCAGTCGCTCGACGGCATCGACGCGGCCACCTCCGCCTGCCCGCTCCTCGACCCAGGCCCGCGTGTCGGACCAGCCTCGGTCATCAACGTCCGTCCGTGTGCCGGCCATACCCTCATCCGCAACCATGCCCACAACCTATCGAGCACCACAGCCAGGCCCCTGGGACCAAAAAAGTGCAGGTACGGGCCCGCACCACGAGCCAGTCACCTACTGGCGTCGCTGGCCCAGGACGCAGAACTCGTTGCCCTCGGGGTCTGCCAATACAACCCACGGTTGATCGCCCTGGCCGATGTCAACCCGTTGTGCGCCATGAGCCACCAGACGAGCCACCTCGGCGTCCTGGTCATCAGGCCTGAAGTCGAGATGCAGTCGGCTCTTCGCCTTCTTGCGCTCGTCAAGCCGGACGAAGTCCAGCCCCGGCAGGCGATCCGGCTCCGGACGGATCTCGAACTCCTCAGCAGAGGAATGGACCACAACCCAACCGAGTGCCGAAGCCCACCACTGCCCCAAGGCCACCGGGTCCGCCGAGTGGACAACTACCTGTTCCCATTCCAAGGTCACCCGCTGAGCTTAGACCTGCCAGGGCTGCAGAAGCGGGAGTGGTTTCAGTTGTTGCAGGCGCAGCCCGACGCGCTTTTGGCATCGGCGACCGTCGTTGCCGGGTCGGCGGCCGCGTTCTCGCTGCTGGAGTCTCCGCCGGTAGTGGGCTTGGTGGCGCGCACGATGGCCGAGTGCATGCCGTCGGCGACGGAGTGGGTCGGGGTGATCTCGATGCCGGTGAATCCGGCAGCTTCGAGGCCGGCCCGGTATTCGGTGAAGGAGAGCGCGCCGGCGATGCAGCCGACGAAGTCGCCGCGTTCGGCCCGCTGTTCGGGGGTGAGGGTGTCATCGGCGACGACGTCGGAGACTCCGATCCGGCCGCCGGGGGCCAGGACGCGGAAGGTCTCGGCGAAGACCGCGGACTTGTCCGTGGACAGGTTGATCACGCAGTTGGAGATCACGACGTCGATGGTGTTCGCCGGGAGAGGTATGGCCTCGATGGTGCCTTTGAGGAACTCGACGTTGGTGGCACCGGCCTTCTTCTGGTTGGCCACGGCGAGGGCGAGCATTTCCTCGGTCATGTCGAGTCCGTAGGCCTTGCCGGTGGGGCCGACGCGTCGGGCGGAGAGGAGGACGTCGATGCCTCCGCCGGATCCGAGGTCGAGGACACGCTCGCCTTCGTGGAGTTCGGCGACGGCCGTGGGGTTGCCGCAGCCCAGGGACGCGGCGACGGCCTCGGCGGGCAACTGGTCACGCTCCTCGGCGGCGTAGAGGGTGGAGCCGAAGTTCTCGTCGACCTCGATCGCGGCCGGTCCGCAACAGGCGGTGCCGCCCTCGGTGACCTGGACGGCAGCCGCGGCATAGCGCCGGCGGACGGTCTCACGCAGATCGGTGGACTGCTCGGTCATGACCTTCACTCCTCGATGACAGGGCCTGGTGGTCCCAGTGGGGTTCAGCGGGGTTCCGATCAGGCTGCATTGACGTTTCTCGATGCAAGCTTGCGCGTTGGATTGAAAAACGTCAATATAGAAGCATGTCGAAACAAGAACTGGTGGTGCTCGGCCAGGACGCCGAGGGATGCTGCCCGACCCTGTTGAGCGCCCCGATGTCCGAGGAGCAGGCCGTCGATCTGGCCAAAGTGTTCAAGGCCCTGGGTGATCCGGTGCGGCTGCGACTGCTGTCGATCATCGCCTCGCGGGCCGGCGGAGAGATCTGCGTCTGCGATCTGACCCCGGCCTTCGATCTGTCCCAGCCGACGATCTCCCACCACCTCAAGCTGCTGAAGCAGGCGGGGCTGATCGCCTCCGAACGCCGTGGGACGTGGGTGTATTACCGGCCGCTGACCGAGACGACGGACAAGCTGGCGGCGGTCCTCACCGGCCCGGGATCAGTGGTCGCGGCGGCTTCCGCCGAGCCGGCCGGCGCCGCCTCGTGAGCGATGCGACCCCGACCCCGACCCCGGTCACGACCGTGACCATGACCACCGTGGGTCCGGTGGTGGCTCGGCTGTCGTTCCTGGACCGGTTCCTCGCGGTGTGGATCCTGATCGCGATGGCTGCCGGTCTCGGTCTGGGCCGTCTTGTGCCCGGCCTCGGGGACGCGCTGGCCGAGGTCACCGTCACCGGTGTCTCGCTGCCGATCGCGCTGGGCCTGCTGGTGATGATGTATCCGGTGCTGGCCAAGGTCCGCTATGACCGGCTCGACTCCGTCACCCGCAACCGACGCCTGCTGATTCCGTCCCTGGTCCTGAACTGGGTTCTGGGTCCGGCGCTGATGTTCGCGCTCGCCTGGGTCTTCCTCCCGGACCTGCCGGAATACCGGACGGGACTGATCATCGTCGGTCTGGCCCGGTGCATCGCCATGGTGATCATCTGGAACGATCTGGCCTGCGGCGACCGCGAGGCCGCAGCCGTTCTGGTCGCCCTCAACTCCGTGTTCCAGGTGATCGCGTTCAGCCTGCTGGGCTGGTTCTATCTGTCCGTTCTGCCGGGCTGGCTCGGCCTGGAGACGACCGGGCTGGACGTGTCGGTGTGGGAGATCGCCCGCAGCGTACTGATCTTCCTCGGTATCCCGCTGACGGCCGGATTCCTCACCCGCAAGCTCGGCGAGAAGGCCAAGGGACGCACTTGGTACGAGGCGGAACTGATCCCCCGGATCGGCCCGTTCGCCCTGTACGGCCTGCTGTTCACCATCGTGGTGCTGTTCGCCCTGCAAGGCGATGCGATCACCTCGCAGCCGGTGGACGTGCTGCGGATCGCGCTGCCACTGCTGGTGTACTTCGCCGTCATGTGGGCCGGATCCATGGCCCTCGGCAAGGCGGTGGGCCTGAACCATCCCCGGGCGACCACTCTGGCGTTCACGGCTGCGGGCAACAATTTCGAGCTCGCCATCGCGGTCGCCATCGCGACGTTCGGCGCCTCTTCCGGGCAGGCCCTGGCCGGTGTCGTCGGCCCGCTCATCGAAGTGCCGGTCCTGATCGGCCTGGTCCATGTCGCTCTCGCCGCCCGCCGCTACTTTCCCAGCGCCGAGCCCCTGCCTGCCCCTCCCCCTGGCCCCGCAGCTACGACTACCGAGAAAGGTTCCGCCCGTGTCTGAATCCCAGCCGAGGCCCTCGGTGCTGTTCGTGTGCGTCCACAACGCCGGACGCTCCCAGATGGCCGCCGCCTTCCTCACCCACCACGGCCAAGGCCGCATCGAGGTCCGCTCGGCCGGATCCGCCCCGGCGGACTCGGTGAACCCTGCCGTGGTCGAGGCGATGAACGAGATCGGCATCGACATCTCCGCCCAGACCCCGAAGGTACTGACCACCGCGGCCGTTCAGGCATCCGACGTGGTCATCACCATGGGCTGCGGCGACGCCTGCCCCGTTTTCCCCGGCAAGCAGTATCTGGACTGGACGCTCGACGACCCGGCCGACCAGGGAGTTGAGGCGGTCAGGCCCATTCGCGACGAGATCGAGCGCCGTATCGCCTCTCTTCTCGTGGAGTTGCTGCCCGGCCGCTGACCGCTCCAGCGCCGATCGTCGGGAAACGTGGACCGGCTTCATCGCCGATGAAGCCTCGTCAGCGTCCGGTCGCCGACCCTTCCCGCTGGTCGTCCATTCCCTTACCGCTCTGCGGACGCCCGGTCAGCACGAGCGGGCCCGTCTCGGTGACAGCAACCGTGTGCTCGGAGTGGGCGGTGCGCGAGCCGTCGGCCGATCGGATCGTCCAGCCGTCGGGGTCGTAGACGATCTTGTTGGTGCCGGCGGCGAACCAGGGCTCGATCGCGATCGTCAGACCGGGACGCAGCTTCCAACCGCGGCCAGGACGGCCGTCGTTGGGGATGTGCAGGTCCTCGTGCATGGTGCGACCGATACCGTGACCGCCGAACTCCAGGTTGACCGGGTAGCCGTACTCCGCGGCGACCGCACCGATGGCCGCCGAGATGTCCCCGATCCTGTTGCCCGGCTGAGCGACCTTGATCGCGGCCTCCAGGGCGACCTCCGTGGCCTCGATGAGCCGCAGGTCCTCCGCGGCCGGGGTGCCGACGACGACGGAGTGGGCCGAGTCCGCGGCCCAGCCGTCGACAGTCACCGCCATATCCATGGTCAGCAGGTCCCCGTCACGCAGCTTGTAGCTGTGCGGCAGGCCGTGCAGTACGGCGTCATTGACCGAGAGGCACACCACGTTACGGAACGGGCCCTTGCCGAACGAGGGCTCATAGTCCCAGTAGCAGGACTCCGCGCCGCGCTCCTTGATCCGGCGGCGGGCGTGATGCTCCAGGTCCAGCAGGTTGACCCCTACTGCGGCGAGGTCGGCGAGCTCAGCCAGCACCTGGCCGACGAACTGTCCAGTGACGTGCATACGCTCGATGTCTCTGGGAGATTTGTGCTCGATCACTGCGATCCTCGATTCCCCTGGGCGCTGACAGGTATATTTATACCAGAGGGTGAGGTGGTTGCCGCCGGACACCTGCGGCTCTAGCATGAGCGCATGGTTCGTCACCCGCTCGCCCCCGAACAGATCGAGGCGGGCCGACGCCTCGGGGCCGCGTTGCGCTCCGCCCGAGCCGGACGCAGCCCCGTCGAAGTGGCCTTGGCGGCAGAGATTTCCCCGGAGACCCTTCGCAAGATCGAGACCGGCCGGCTGCCGACGCCCGCGTTCGGCACCATCGTCCGGCTCAGCGAGGTACTCGGCGTACCGCTGCCCGACCTCGCCACCGTCTGGCGCACCGATCCAGCCCTGAGCAACGCCTCCTAGATCCTGTTATGTGCCGGAAACCCCCAAGTTGCCACCGCACTCAGGGGTTCGGCACAGACATAGCTTCCGGCCCCGGGCTTCCGAACGTCAGCGTGTGCAGACGTAGCTCGCGGCGCTGTCCGGATCGCCCGTGCGGTACCTGGGCCAGTCCGGATATTCACACAGCGGACGGGTGCGGTCGTGGTGCGCGTCGGCCACGATCGGGTTCGTGGGCGGCTGTCCCCTTTCGACCCAGCGCTCCAGCGCGGAGAGCGAGTCCCAGCCGGCGGCGAACGCCGGTGTGCCGAAGTTCGCGTGGTTGGCCCCGGGCACGACGTAGTAGCGCGTGAACGCATGGGTCGCCCGGGGGCCCACGACATCGCGCACTCGCTGGTAGTAGTCACTTGTGGAGCGGACGGAGACCAGTTCGTCCGCGGCGCCGTGGAGCAGGATCAGCTTGCCGCCGGCGCGGGCGAACGGGCGGAGATCCACGCTGTTGCGATCCTGGACCGTGGACAAGTAGCTGATCCGGTCCAGCCACTTCCCGGGATGGCGGGGGTCCACGTCGAGCGAGTTGTGGTGAGGGTCTCGGGTCAGGAAGTACTTGACCCATTGTTCCCAGTACTGCAGCCCATAGCCGCTGGTCACCGGCATGGGATTGGCCGGCGCGGTCGTGCCGAAGCCGAGGAACGGGGTTCTCATGTCCGCGCCCGAGAGGAACGGGAAGCCTGGGTATTGCGTCTCGCCACTGGCGATCCGGTACGGCCACCTGAACGGCGAGGACATGGCGGTCACGGCCTTGATCTGCGGATCCGACAGACAACTCGGACCGGTATCGACACCGCCCGCGCAGCGAAGCTCGCGAGGATCGAAGTCACACCCGCGCGGGTTCGAGACGACCTTGTCCTTGACACCGTCCAGACCGTCACACGCGTTGATGACGCTGTCGTAGAGGAGTGTCTGCTTCTCGGGTCCGGGGAAAGCACCGGGCCGGGACAGGACTTGAGCCAGGTACCCGAGGTCCAGGACCTCACTGAGGTTGTTCCACGCGGGAAAGGCAGAGATCACGCCGTCGAACGCCTTCGGCCACCGTTGCGCGACGTTGAGGGCTTCACGGCCGCCTGTCGAGCCTCCTGCGAAGTAGACCTCGGCAGGCTTCGTCCCGTAGGCGTGCCGGATGAGGAACAGGCTCGCGTCGCGCGTCTTCTTGAGTGCGTCACCGGCAGCGAAGTTGTTCAGAGCCTCGTCGTTCACGCCGAACGACCCGTCCAGTGACGGAACGGCGTCCGGGCTCTGCCGGTGGCCGGAGTCGCTGGCGAATGTCGCGTATCGCCGGGCCAAAGGCGTCGGCTGATCCGTGGGTCCGAACGGCACCTTCGCCGTCAGGTCGGGGATGGTGCCGTTGTAGCCGCCGCCACCGAACATCATCGCCTTACGGTTCCAGTCGTAAGGCAGGTCGATACGCATCCTGATGTCGGGCGCGGCCGGATCAACGGGGTGGATCTCGGCGTCGACCTGGCAGTACTTGATCGTCTCGCCGCTGACAAGGCTGGTCATGACCGAGGCCGACACGACGCGACCGCCGGTTGTCGGCAGGCTCATGGCCGATGACGGAATCCTCGTCTGTTCCAGTCCGGCGCACCCCGGCACCGTCGTTGAGTGGTCGGCCCCGGTCGAAGTCGTCGCGATCGTCCCGGCCGTCGCGGTGGCGGGTTCGGCTCCGAGGAACCGGGTCACGCCCGCCAACAGGACCATGGCCGCCACCACGGCGAGCCGACGAGTCCTCGCACTCCCTGCGCTCCCTGTCCATGCTCTGCTCACGCCGCCCCCTCTCTCAACCGCGTAGCCACGTGTTGTTGTGTTTCCACGTTCTCCTCGCCTTCGTCCTGAGCCTGACTGGTCCTGGCTTTACTCTCGGCATCGGACACCTCAGTGATAAAGGTGCGTGCCCGGGACTGCCTGTGGGTCGTCGCGGACCGCCGCGGAGTTCGTCTCGGGCAGGAACCACGCGCTGGCGAAGGTGATCAGCCCCATGGTCATGATGTAGGCGGCCACCGGCATGGTGCTCCCGGTCTTTGCGATGAGTGCTGTCATCAGGAACGGCGTGCCGCCGCTGACCGCGATCGCGGAGAGCTGGTAGGCCAGCGACGCGCCCGAGTAGCGGACATTGGGCGCGAAGAGTTCGCCGAGGAAGCTCGCGATCGGGCCGTAGGTGAGGCACTGGAACACGAAACCCACCGTCACCGCGACGAAGATCAGCGGCAGCGACGCGGTGTCGACGAGCCGGAAGTACGGGAAGGCCCAGACGACAACTCCCGCACCCCCGACCAGGATCAGCGGCCGGCGACCCACCTTGTCCGAGATGTGGCCGGACAAGGGAAGGACCACGAGCATCGCCACGCTACTGACCAGCACGACCGCGAGCAGGGGGTTGCGGTCGAGGTCGAGAGTGCCGGTGCCGTAACTCAGGAGCCCGGAGATACTGACGTAGAAGAGGCTGTTGGTGGCCGAGAGGAGCCCGCAGCCGAGAAGGATGGTTCCCCACTTGCTTCGGACCACCTGTGCCAGCGGGGCCCGGACCACCGCGCTCTCCGGCCGCGACACCTCCTTCTGCAGCCCGCGGAACTCCGGTGTGTCCTCCACCTTGGCCTGGATGTAGAGAACCACCAGGAACATCACGACGCTGACCAGGAAGGGGATGCGCCAGCCCCAGCTGAGGAAGGCGTCGTCCGGCATCAGACCGCTGGCAGCCACGAAGATCAGGTTCGAGATGATCACGGCGACGGGGACGCTGGTCTGTCCGAAGGTGCCGGCGAAGCCACGCCGCTTGGGGCCGGTGGACTCGGTGAGGAGGAGCATGATGCCGCCCCACTGGCCGCCGGCCGCGAGCCCTTGTACGAAGCGCAGAGTCACCAGCAGTGTCGGGGCCAGCGCGCCGACGGTCGCCGCGCTGGGAAGGCAGCCGATCAGGAAGGTCGCGGCACCCATGAGTGCAAGGCAGGTGACAACGACCGGCTTGCGTCCGTATTTGTCACCGAAGTGCCCGGCGAGCACCCCGCCGATGGGACGTGCCACGAAGCCTGCCCAGAACGTGCTGAAGGCGAGGAGGGTCCCCGTCAGAGCCGAGGAGTGCGGAAAGAACACGTCGGGGAACACCAGAGCGGCCGCGGTTCCGTAAAGGAAGAAGTCATACCACTCAAGCGAGCTTGCGATGAGTCCAGCGGCCAGGAGCTTGCGGAAGGCTCGGCGCCGAGTCGGGGACACGTCGACGCCAAGGTGGCTGGAATGGCCTTCGGGTTGAGCGAGCGGGGTTGCCATACATGCCGCCTTTGTCGATAACGCGGGCAGGTGATGGCGGTTATGGTAGGGCGCCGTTAGCCTGTGGCTCAGGTGTGCATCACCCACACCTCGCGCCGATTCGGTGGGTCCTTCTCCCACCTGATGCTGAGGGAGTGACAGCACTGTGGCCAGCGACGCCGGTGGCGAGGTGGACTCGTATGCGCTCCTGCGCCGACAGCGCGAACTGGCGTCGTTGTATGCGACGGCCAAGTCGCTCACCGCACTGGGCGAGCTCGACGAGGTGCTGCAGTCGATCGTCCACCACGCCCACGAGTTGATCGGTACGGACTTCACCTACCTCTCGCTGGTCGGTACGGACGGCAGACTTTCGGCCAGGGCGTCGGAGGGAACGATCTCTGCTTCCTTCCTGGCGGCGTGCATACCGGCCGATGTGGGGCTCGGAGGCAAGGTGCTGGCCTCCCGGAGCCCGCACTGGGTGCGCAACTACGCCGCCGCGACCCTGATCGACCACGATCCGAACTTCGACCGTTTGGTCGCCACCGAGGCACTCGTCGCACTGCTCGGTGTGCCACTGGTCATACGAGGTGAAGCGGTGGGCGCCCTGTTCGCGGCGGACCGCTCCGAACGTTCCTTCCAGGCCGACGAGATCGCGCTGCTGATCGCGTTCGCCGACCATGCCGCGGTCGCCCTCGACAACGCCCGGCTGTACGAGGCGAGCCGAACCGCCTTGCAGGAACTGCGGGTTGCGTACCGTAAGAACGAGGAACACATGGCTGTCATGGAACGAGCGCAAGCGATCCATGAAGCCCTGACCGGCGTGGTGCTGGGCGGCGGGACACCAGGTGATGTCGCGCAGCTTCTCGCCGACCAACTGGGCGGAAGTGTCACACTCCTCGACAGGGCCGGTGCCGCTCTCGTGCGCCGGGACTCGGCGTCGAGTCCGTGCCGGACTCCCTCGGGGACCGACCTGGCCGATGCCGTCAAGGACGCACACCGTTCGGGCCGCTGCACGACCTCGGTCGACACCGCAGGAGTCGCTCGCAGTGTGGCCGCGATCCAGGCAGGTGACAGTTACCTCGGCGCACTGGCGTGGAGCCGGGAGGCCCCCGCCGGCCACGACGCCCCGGACGACATGAACCTGCGAACCCTGGAGCGGGCCACCCACGTCCTGGGACTGCTCATCCTCAAGGAACGGGCTGTCGCCGAGGCCAGCGAGCGCCTGAGCGGAGAGCTCCTCACGGAACTCATGGTCGGCAGCCCCGGGATCAGTCCTGCCCAGCGCGCCCGCACCCGGGCCCGCAACATCGACGCCGACCGCCTTGACCTGGTCGTCGTCGTGGACTCCGTCGCGTTGTCGTCAACCGATCTCTCGCGCCACCTGCACGACATCGCCCGGGACTGCTCGGGGCTGGCCGGCGAACACCTGGGCAGGGCGACGATGATCCTCCACAGCGCCGACGACGACCGGACCGTCGAGGAGGTCCACCATCGACTGCGTCGCACGCTGGGTGAACCTGTCATCGTTGTCGGCGAACGGGCGGTCAATCACGACTGGTCACGCGCCTTCTCCCTGGCCAGTCGCTGCGGCGCCGTGATGCGAGCTATCGGCCACACCGACCTCGGCGCCACAACGGGTCGTTACGCCCTCTACGCCATGATCTTCGACACCGAACGGGTCCGCGAACTCGACCGTTTCATCTCGGGCTCCATAGGCCCGCTCCTCGACTACGACCAACGACGTGGCACCGATCTCGTCGACACCCTCGGTGCCTACTACGTCCACCGCGCCAACGTCGCGGCAACCGCCCGAGCGTTGCACGTCCACGTCAATACGCTGCTCAAGCGGCTGGACCGCGCCAGCAACGTCCTCGGCCTCGACTGGCGCCAGGAGAACGACCTGGAACTGCAGCTCGGGCTTCGGCTGCACCAGCTCAGAGCGGTCGTGACCACCCCGTCGTAAGACACCGCACCGGACCGTGGGCTACGGCTCAGGCGATACGTATCGCATCCCGCAGGGCACTCTTCGACAGCTTGCCGGTGCCTGTCTTGGGCAGTGTGGTCATGAAGACGAACTCGTCGGGCAGCCACCACTTCACGACCATCGGTGTGATGTGCTGCCAGAGCTCTTCGGCCGTGGTGTCGCTGCCGTCGCGCAGGACGACGTAGGCGACGGGGCGTTCCGTCCAACGCGGGTCCGGGCGGGCGATCACGGCGACTTCGACGACGTCGGGGTGCGAGACGATGGCGGCTTCGAGCTCGACCGAGGAGATCCACTCGCCTCCGGACTTGATCAGGTCCTTCATACGGTCCACGAGTCGCAGGTAGCCGTCGGCGTCGATGGTGGCCAGGTCGCCGGTGCGCAGCCAGCCGTCGTCGGTGAAGCTGTCGCCCCCGTCCACCCGGAAGTAGCCCCCCGCCACCCAGGGGCCCGCCACCTGCAACTCGCCCACGGCCCGGCCGTCGCGCGGCAGCTCCCGGCCTGTCTCGACATCGACGATCCGCAGGTTGACGAGTGGCAGGGGCTGCCCCTGGGCGGCCCGCACGGCCACCTGCTCCTCCACGGTCGCGTCCCGGTGCTGGGTGCGCGTACCGCCGATGGACCCGACGGGGCTGACCTCCGTCATTCCCCATGAATGGGTGATGGGTATGCCGAGCGCGGCGCGGTAGGTCTCGGACAGCGCCGGAGAAATGGCGGAGCCGCCGCCGAGCAGGAAGCGCATGGCGCTCAGGTCGTACGCCCCCAGCACGGGAACCAGGCTCGTCCACACCGTGGGAACGGCGCCGGCGACAGTCACCCGCTCGGCCTCCATCAGCCGCGCCAGGTGGGCCGGTTCGGCGGACTTGCCGGGAAGGACCAAGGAGGCGCCCGCCATCATCGCGCCGTAGGGAAGGCACCAGGCGTTGGCATGGAACATGGGCACGATCGGCATCACGACGTCGCCCTCGCTGAGGCCGATGAGGCCCGCCGCGAGCGTCCCCAGGCAATGCAGGACCGTGGACCGGTGGCTGTAGAGCACGCCTTTGGGCGGTCCGGTCGTTCCGGAGGTGTAGCACAACCCGGAGGCCAGGTTCTCGTCGGCAAGTACGAAGGTGTCCTCGAACGAGTCCGTGAACGGACCGCTGCCGGAGATCAGTTCGTCGTAGTCCAGGATGCGGGAGTCCGCCGGGATCTCCGTGTCGCTGCCGTCGGGCAGCACCACCCAGTACCGCACCCGGGGCAGTCGGCCGACACTCGGCCAGATCTGCGGGAGCAGCCCGCGATCGACGAACACCACGTCGTCCTCGGCGTGGTTGACGATGTATTCGAGGTGCTCCGAGGAGAGCCGGATGTTGATCGAGTGCAGCACCCGCTTGGTGGCCGGCACCGCGAGATAGAGCTCAAGGTGGCGTCGGTTGTTGCTCGCGAACGTGGCGACACGGGCGCCGACCGGGACGCCGAGGGATTCCAGTGCGGTGGCGAGACGCCGGGCGTGGTCGGCCACGTCGGCGTACGTGAGCCGCTCGGCGCCGGCCGTCGAGACGTACTTGTGCGCGTAGAGCCGCTCGGCACGCTCCAGGATGTGCGCGATGGTGAGCGGCCGTGGCTGCATCAGCCCGTCCATGACGACCGCGACGCGGGACTGATCAGGCATGGGTCTTCTCCCGGAATCGTGGGCTCGGACAGACCTCCGTCCGGCCCTGCCACTTGGCGGAACGGGGGGATGCGCGTTCGTGAGTGTCTTTTCGACGTGGCAACCGCTGGATGCCACAAGTCACCCTAGGTGCGGTCCTGGAAAGAAGAGAGGTGAGAACCTCCCACTCGCGTGCCCACTTCGGCGGCGATTCCCTACACTCCCGTGCCGGTTCCGGTGCCGCGCAGTCGAGCCGGAGTCACGGGCGCCCGGGGTGCCGCAACCCGTCGGTGGTTGCCGCCGCGTCGCGCGATCCGGGACCCGTAGACGACTGGTCTACTGCGATGCTACGTTTTCCTCACGCCGGTTACCAAGGTGGAGACACGCCAGAGCATTCTGGACAGGCTCTCAAGCCCACACACGGGCGCATCCCGATGACGGGAATCCGGCCGAGGGCGCCGCGTCGTGACTGGCATGTCGCGCCGATGGCACGCACGGTCCGCGACATCGCGTTGACCTATTCACTTCTCGCGGGCCCGGACGGCGCCGACGGTTTTGCCACCACCCCGCGCGAGTTCGACGCGGGAGTGGGATCCTCGCCGCATCGACCGATCCGGGTCGGTTGGCTGGTCGACTCCGGACTCGGGCCGATCGACTCAGAGGTCTCCGCGACCGTACAGAAGGCAGCTGAAGCACTTCGGAGTGTCGGAGTCGTGATCGAGCCCGTGCACATCCCGGCGCTTGAGCGGGACAACCCTCTCGAACTGTTCGACCGGCAGCATGTGATGGAGATCAAGCCGGCCTTCCGGGCCGCCACGGCCGGTCACGAGGGCGACATGTTCAAGATCTCCAAGTCGATGCTCCGCGGTCCCGACACTTCCATGGACGACTACATCCTCGCGGAGCAGGGGATCGAGCGGCTGCGGGACGGATTCGCCGAGTACTTCCAGCGCTATGACGCGTTGCTTCTCCCCGTGTTGCCCGTCCCCGCACACGAGCACGGTCTGTCGGAACTCGTCATCAACGGTGAAACGGTGCCCGCGGCGCATATCCAGACCGCCACCGTCCCGTTCAATCTGACCGGACTTCCGGCCCTGTCGATGCGCTTCGGCACGAGCAGCGACAGAATGCCGATCGGAGTGCAATCGGAGCACGCGCGCTACTGCCAATCGCGTTCGGCAACCGCCTCCATGTTCGACCATGAAGGTTTCGATTCGGGCATGTAGTCGCTTTTCGGTTCGGAATTGCTCAAGGGGTGGCGAGGGCCGTGCCAAGTCGCCGGTGAGAGGCAGAGCAATGACCGGTGCGGGCGCTCTGAGCCCAGGCGGAGGCGGTGTCGCCGCCGCGGCAAGGAATCACCGCGAGACCCGGCCGGTGGGCCGGCAGGTAATCGAACGGGTACGTGTGGTGGAAATTCTCGCTCGTTCCGTTGCACACCAGCCCCTCACCTGGCGCCATATGGGGCAGAGGGTCCGCAGCGGTAGTCCCTCCGGGCTCCGGCAGCGGAGGCCGCCCATTCACGGAAGGGGCAAGGCCCGTGCCCTTGCAACTGGTTGGCGATGCGATCGTTGCGGTGGTTGCCGTACGACTACAAGGCCCCGACATGCCGGCGCTGGTGCGCAGCACCGCGGCGGCCGGGGCGCGCCCAGGTGTCCGTGAGCTGCGCCGCGGTGAGCACAGGGACGGGCGCGCGTGACGCGGAAGCTGTCCGGACGTCCCCGCGACGCCACGTCCATGACGCGCCTTCCGCTGGATTTCGAGGCGTTCCACCGCATGCACCGGCCGGTGTACATCCGGTGGGCCCGAATGTACTTGGAGAACCACGCCGATGCCGAGGACGCCGTCGACTGCGCCTTCGAGCAGTTGCTGGTGTCCTGGCCGAACGTGCTGGCCAAGGAAAGCCCGGCCGCGTACGCCTGGCAGGTGATGAAGCACCGCACGATCGATGCCGCGCGGGCCCGCGGCCGCCGCGAGGCCCTGATCGACATGACCGCGTTCGAGACCGCGGCGCTGCGTCAGGCGGTGGACCCCATAGGCCAGTTGGAGGAGAGCATCAGCCTGTACCAGGCCATCAGCGGCCTGCCCGAACGGCAGCGGGATGTCGTCGTGCTCCTCTACAGCTACGGTCTGTCCCCGGCCGAGGCGGCGGACCAGCTGGGCATCACGCCGGCGGGCGTACGCTCCATCGCCCGGTACGCCCGCCGCCGTCTGCGGGAAGCGCTGGGACTGACCCAGGAGGGACACGCCGATGACACGCATTGACCAGTTGCTCGCCCGCGCCCGCCTGGTCGACGAACCGTACTCCGCGAAGGACATCGACGCCGCCGCGGCCCGTATCGCCGCCCGCCGTAGCCTGCCGCAGGGCGCGAATGAGGGATGGGCAGAGCCCGGTGAAGCGCCCGAGCAGGCCGACGGCACCGTTGCCCGTGCGACGCGGGATCTGCGTGCCCTGTGCGAGAGCGCGGTGACCGCCACCGGAGCCATGGCTCACCTCGGCCGCTTCATCGGCCCTCTGCCGGAGCCCTGCGGGGCCCGGGTCCTCGGCTGCATCCTCCAGCTCACCGGCCAGGACGACTCCGCGCGCTTCTGGTGGCAGTACGCCGCCGGCGCGGGGGACAGGACCGCCACCTACTGCCTGTATCTACAGCACCTCGCTCACGGCGAGCGGGCCGAGGCGTGCTGGTGGCACGGGCAGACAGGTGCCGATCCGCAGTCCGCGTCCGCCCCCGAGGCTCATCAGGACGATGTCGCCATCACGTTGCGCATTCTGCGCAGCCTGCGTACCGAGCGGGGCGGGGAGGACATGCCCGGCCTGCTCGCCCGGCTGTCCCAGGCCGGCGCCGTCCTCGACTACGTCCCCGCCGCGCTCTCCTACACCGGTGACGCCATCGACCTGCCCCTGCCCGATCCCGACTTCACCGACCACATCACCACCCTCACCGCGACGCCACCCACCAGCGGCGCCGGCGAGGGCGGCGGGCCAGCCTCTCCCCCGCTGCCCGCCCGCGACCTCCCGTCCCGTCGCACCCGGCCGTCCCGTGAGCCGACCGCGTTCACCCCGCCCACCGCCTCCCGGCAGTGGCACGACAGCGGCGGCCCCTTCGGCCACGTCCAGCGCAACGGCGACATCACCACGGTCTGGCGCCACGAGCTGGCCTGGCAGACCTTCTGGAAACACTGCGAAACGTGTCCGGCCTGCGATCCCTCCGGGGTTCCCTGCCCCGCCTACATCGGCACCAGCTCCATGATCGACGAGATCACCGCAGGCAGTCCCCCACCCGCCGGCCGGAACCGCCGCCCCATCC
>NZ_LIPP01000279.1 GCF_001418335.1 Streptomyces aurantiacus
CGGCCACCGCGGCCGTCCCGGTCACCGCGGCCGTCCCGTTCGGCCCAGCGGTCCCGTACGCCCCGGCCGTCAGCGCCGGCGCACCCTTCCCCCGTACCCCTTCCCGAACCTTCCCCCGTGCCTTCTCTCGTACCGGCACGGCCCGTACTCCCAGCCGCGAGACGTCACCGTCCAGCTTGCCGAACAACTGCGTGTCCGTGACCTTCAGTTCGGGGCCGAACAGCGTGGACAGCGCGGGCCGCGGGCGTCCCGTCTGTACGGAGACGACCTCGCGGAGCACACCCGTGAGCTGCTCGGCCATCTCCTGCGCGGAGGCGAACCTGCGGGCCGGATCGGGGTCCGTGGCCCGTACGAGCAGCCGGTAGAACGACTCGTAGGAGCGGAAGACCTCGATGTTGCCGGGGTCGGGCAGGGAGTCCACGAACACGTTCGTGTAGCCCTGGAAGTCGAAGGTCAGGACCGCCAGGGTGCGGGCGACGGTGTAGAGGTCGGAGGCGACCGAGGGGCCGACCTCGGCGACCTCCGGGGCCTGGTAGCCGACCGTGCCGTAGATGGCCGACTCGTCGTCGTCCATCCTGCGCACCGCGCCCATGTCGATCAGCTTGAGCTGGTCCTCGGTCTGTATCGCGTTGTCGACCTTGAAGTCGCAGTACAGGAGGTTGCGGCTGTGCAGATGGCCGAGCGCCTCAAGGGCCTCGATGCCGTACGCGCAGGCCTGTTCCACCGGCAGCGGGTCGCGCTTCCCGGCCGTGTCGCGGCGGTCGTTGGCGATCTCCTTGAGGGACTTGCCGCCGACGTACTCCATGACGATGTAGCCGTCGAGGGAGCCGGTGCGCTGGTCCAGGTGCTCCACGAAGTTATAGATCCGCACGATGTTCGAGTGCTCGATCTCGGCGAGGAAGCGGCGCTCCGATATCGCGGCGGCCATGGCGTCCTGGTCGCCCGTGTCGAGGAGGCCCTTGAGGACCACCCAGCGGTCGGACACCGCCCGGTCGACGGCGAGGTAGACCCAGCCGAGCCCGCCGTGCGCGAGACAGCCCATGACCTCGTACTGGCCGTGCACGATGTCGCCGGTCCGCAGCTTCGGCACGAACGAGTACGGGTGGCCGCACTTGGTGCAGAACCCCTCCGTGCGCCCGGACCGCTCACCGCGCGAACGGCCCACCGGCGCCCCGCAGTCGGAGCGTGAGCAGAATCGCTTCCGCTCCGGAACCTCGGGGTTCTCCTGGACCATCGCGTGCGGGTCGGGCCGCGGCACGTCCGGAACCTGTACGAGGCCGACGCCGAGCCGCCCACGGCTTGAGGAGCCGGCCGCCGAGCCGGAGCTGCGCACCGACACCGAACGGCCCGTCGACCGCCCCGACACCGCGCGCGACAGACGCCCCGACACCGAACGCCGGGACTGGGCCGACCGGGCGGACCGGGCCGACCGCGCGGACGAGCGGGACGACGCACGGGAGCCGGAGCGCGCACTGCCGCTGCCTGAACCGCTGCCGCTGCCGCGCGAGCTCCTGCCGCCCGCCGTGATCCCGGTCGGCGCGGCGCCCACCATGCCGGTCGACGAGACGACCGGCGCCAGACCACAGGTGTCGCAGTACAGCTCGCCGCCGCCCACGTCCTCGTACGACCCCGGGCAACTGGGCCGCTGGCACTGCCTCTGCTGACTCTGCGGGCCCTGCCCGTCCTGCCCGCCTTCGTCCGGCTGACTCATGACTCCCCCCTCCGGTCCTGTGGCCCGCCGTTTCCGGGGACCCGTGGTACGAGCACTTCGGCGGCCGCCTGCTGGTAGCGCAGCACCGCCTGTTCCGCCACCCGCAGGTCACAGGGCGCGCTCCACAGCATGCGGCGCGCCGCGTCGTACCGCTCCACCAGCAGCGGGTCCTCGGCGAAGCCGTGCCGGGCGACCTTCGCCTTGTACGCGTCGAGACGGCCGCGCAGCTCCGCGCGGACCGCGAGCGGCGCGGTGACCGCCGTCAACGACTCGCGGGCGCGCAGCAGTTCGTCCTCGGCCCGCTCCTCAAGGGACTCCAGGAGGGGCGAGAGCCGGTGCCACTGCGCGTGCCTGCGGTACTCGGAGGCCGCCGCCAGCTGTTCCTGGAGGGCCGTCGACGGGCCGCTCACCGCGGGCACCTCGGACGCGGCGATCTTCGCCAGTACCTCGCCGCGTGCGATGCGCGCCTCGGCCAGCGTGCGGTCCGCGCGGCTCAGCACGTCCCGCAGCCTCACCAGGCGTGCCTCCGCGTCCTGCCGCACCGTGAGTACGGCGTCGATCTCGCGGCGCACCTCTTCCAGGGCGCGTGCCTCACGGTCGTAGCGTTTCGTGTCGGGACGGCCGCCGCCCGGCGCCGAACTGCCCTGCGCGGGCGCCCAGAAGGCCAGCGGATCGGACACCACCTGCTCACGCAGCGACGTCAGCGTGCGTGTGATGCGCTCCAGGTCGTCGCCAGAGGGGTGCTCACCGGGCCGGACGCCCACGGAGTGCGCGAGCCGGCGGGTGCGCTGCAACTCCGCGGCCAGCAGGTCTATCCGCGCGGGCAGCGCCGACCAGACGGCGTCGGCCGTGACGACCATGTCCAGCGACGTCGCGTACAACTCGTTCATCCGCTCGACGAGTTCGGCGAGGGTGAAGCGCTCGCTGAGCTTGCCGGTGCCCGCCATCGTGGGCGCGGACGCCGTGGCGGAGGCGCTGCCGGCCACCGTGACGCTCTCGCCGCGCAGCAGTTCCGTCAGGTCCGCGAGGTCCTCGCGGCTCGACCAGCGCCGACGGGAGCGGATCGCGCGGGCGGAGCGCAGCGCGTCCGCGTACGCGTCGAAGTACGCCCACAGCAGGGTGATCGACGCCTCGGCGGTCACCCAGCGCTCCTTGGTGATGCCCGTGAGCTCGGCACCTTCGAGGAGTCTGCGGCCCGCGTGGTCCTGGAGGGCGAGGAGCGAGGTCTCGATGGCCTCGTGCTCCGCGCCGAGGCGCGCCAGCGCACGGTCCACCTCGTTCCGGTCCAGTACCGGCCCGGATGGTCCCGCGACGCCCATCGATCACCTCTCACTTCCGGTTGTTCCCGTTGTCCTGCTGGTGCCCGTCGTTCCCGTTGTGGATGTTCCCCGTCCGGGCCCCGGCTACGTGCCGGGCGGACTCCCGACTACTTGTACGCGACCTCGGGCGGCCCCGACGACGCGCCGAGGTATTTCTTGAGGTGATCGTCGTAGGACGTCTGCCAGCCGTTCTTGCGGTAGTCCTCCAGGATCTGGTTGACCCGGCGTATCAGATCGTCCGCGCCGTCCTTCTTCATCGCCACGCCGTAGAATTCGTCGGTGAACGGCTCGCCCACCACCTGCACCGTCGGGTCCTGCGCGGCCTGGCTCGCGGCGAGCGCCCCGTCGGTCACGACCGCGTCGACCTCACCGAGCTGGAGCCGCACCAGGCAGTCGAGCTGGTTCGGCACCGTCGTCCTGATGTTGGTGGAGGCGGGCAGGGTGCCGTCCGCCTTGTCGGCTTCGAGGTGCTCCAGGGCGGTGGAGCCCTTCGCCGAGCAGACGCGTTTGCCCGCCAGGGAGCCGTCGTCGTATCCCGTGATGCCCGAACCCTTCGGGGCGAGCACCTGCTGACCGGTCTGGAAATAGGGCGACGAGAAGGACACCAGCTTCAGCCGGTCGCAGTCGATCGTCATGGTGCGCACCACCATGTCGACCTTGCCCTCCTGGATCTTCGGGATGCGCTGGTCGGTCGGGACGGCACGGAAGATGATCTGTGTCTCGTCGCCGAGGATGTCCTTCGCGATCGCGCGCGCGAGGTCGATGTCGAAGCCCTTCAGGTCGCTGCCGTTCGACGCGCTGTCCTTCGACCCGCTGCCGTTCGACGCGCTGTTCGGGTCGCGGTAGCCCCAGCCGAGGCTGTTCTGGTCGACACCGACGACCAGCTTGCCGCGCTTGCGGATCTTCTGGACCGCCGCGCCGTCCAGATCGCCGGAGGACGGCGCCAGGCTCCGCTCCTCGGGCTTCTCGCACGCCTCGGCCCTGGCCTGGTCCCCCTGGGCCGCGCCCCGGCCGCCGGTGGGCCCGTCGGCGCCGCCCGGCTGGGTCCGTGGCAGCAGCAGCGCGAAGACCGCCGCGAGGGCGCAGACGACCGCCATCGCGCCCACCCCGCCCCAGCCCCTGAGACTGGCCCGCATACGTCGTGCGTTCATCGTCATGCCTCCTCTCACCGGTACTCCGACAGCCTGCGTCCGATGCCCAGCAGCGCGCCGGCGGCGGCGAGCGCGGCGAGCACCGCGGCGCCCTCCACCAGACCGTTCATCGCGCTCAGGCCGTCACCGGCGGCCTGCCTGAACTCGGCCTTCTCGCGAGTGATCGCCTTCGCCAGGGCGGCGTCCACGTTGTCGAAGCACA
Source organism: Streptomyces aurantiacus (assembly GCF_001418335.1). Lineage (GTDB taxonomy): Bacteria > Actinomycetota > Actinomycetes > Streptomycetales > Streptomycetaceae > Streptomyces > Streptomyces aurantiacus. Next base: position 4,384 of record NZ_LIPP01000279.1, read on the forward strand.
CGCGCGTCGGTTCCTGCGCCTCGCTGCCGATCACCTTGTCCAGCGCGCCCTGGTAGTCGCCCGCCTCGTCCGCCGCGCGGGCCACCTCGTGCCGTTCCTTCCAGACCAACATGTTCTTCGTCGCGTCCTGGACGGGCGCCGCGCCCGCCGGGTCGTCGGCGAGTTTCTCGGCCGCCCTCAACTCCGTGGTGAGGAGGGCCATCTGTGCCTTGTAGTCGTAGTCGAAGGTGTCCACGGACTTCTTGTTCTCGCCCTTGCCGACCTCTTTGGTCTCGGCGCCGCGGGAGACCAGTGTCAGGTTCTCGTTGCCCCGGGCCTTGAGCGAGGCGATGCGGGCGTCGTTCAGCGTGTTCAGCGAGCGGACCGCGTGCGCGTCCGACTCGTTCAGCCCGGCGCGGGCGACGCTGTGGCCGACGACCAGCCAGAGCATCACGACCGTGACACCGGCCGTGGCGGCGACCAGGCCGTGGTTCAACACCCGGTTCGTGCGCCGGTAGTTGCGGCGCTGGGCCCAGCCGAGACCGCCGACGGCGACGACACCGAGGCCGATCGCGATCCACGGGTACGGCTTCGCGTCGGCGTAGTCGGAGCGCAGGCGGCCCTTCTCGACCTCGTACAGGCTCTCGGCGTCCGCGAGCATGATCTGCATCTTCGAGTTGGCGTACCGCAGGTAGGCGCCGCCGAGGGGGAAGCCCTGCCGGTTGTTGGCGCGGGCGCGCTCGACCAGGCCCGTGTACTGGGGCAGCAGCCGGTTCAGATCGGAGATGGTCTTCTCCGAGGCGGAGCCCGGCTCGGAGTTGGCCGCCGCGGTCACCAGCTTGTCCGAGGCCAGCTTCATGCCGGCCTCGTACGTGCGGCGGGAGTCGGCCGTCTCCTGGCCGCCCGCGAGGAAGCCGCTGGACGCGGCCGTGTTGGCGTCGGCGAGCGCGCGGTAGATCTCCGCCGCGTCGGAGCTCAGCGGCTGACTGCGGTTCAGCACGTCGTCCGCGGCGGTCTGGCGCTCCGCCATCTGCCAGGCGGTGACGGCGCCGAACACCACGACGAGGAGAGCGAGTACGGCGCCGATGACGCGCAGCCGGCCGGGCTCGGTGGTCGCCGCGGCACGCAGCCGGTCGACGCCCTCCGCCCAGGCCGTACGCCGCGGGGGTCCCGGGTCGGGTGCCGCGGGCCTGCTCCTCGGCTCCGGCGGCGGAGCCTGCGGCGGCACCGCGGGAGCCGCGGGCATCGTGGGCACCGGCGGCCCCGGTGGCGCCGCACCGCCCTGCTGCTGATATGTCACTCGACCTCCCCCATGGTCATCGGCCGCCGCCTCCACCCGAGCCCGGAAGCACGGCGACCGGAAGCACGGCAAAAGGCGTACGGCCGCAAGTATCGCCGCCGGGACCGACATCCGAACAGGCCTTGACTCGATCTTGGTCGGATTTCGGCACGGCGAAGATCCCGCACTTCCCCTGCTCTTGAATACGCCAACCCGAACTGTTCGGTTCCCGACGTGCTCAGACCCTCTCGTAGAACTCCCGCACGCGGGCGTGCGCCCTGGCCGGGGCGCCCTCGTGGTCGAGTCCGAGGAGCGCGGATCCGAGGACCGGCCGGGCGGTCACGACCCGGGGCACGGCCTTGGGGGCCCGCTCGGCCAGCAGCTCCCGTACGCGGTCGTCGAGTTGCGGGTGGCGGGCGGCCAGGACCCCGCCGCCGAGCAGGACCGGGACCACCTCGTCCAGCAGGTCGAGCCGGGTCAGGGCGACGGCCGCCATGCTCACGATCTCCTCCGCCAGCCGGTCGACGAGCGCACGGGCGACCGGGTCGCCGCCGGCGGCGGTGGCGAACAGGACCGGCGTCAGCTCGTGGCGCCGCGCGTCCGCCACCCGCTCCAGGTGCAGGGCCTCGATCAGCGCGTACATCGTCGGCAGGCCGAAGTGCGCGGGCAGCGTACGGGCCAGCTCGGTCGCGGCGCCCCGCCCGTCCTCGGCACGCGCCGCGTGCCACAGCGCCTCCTCGGCGAGGCCCCAGCCCCCGCCCCAGTCCCCGGAGAGGCGGCCGAGGGCGGGGAAGCGGGCGACCCGGCCGTCCGGCCGCATGCCCACGCAGTTGATGCCCGCGCCGCACACCACGGCGACACCCCGAGGCTCCTCGACGCCCGCGCGCAGGATCGCGAAGGTGTCGTTGCGGACCACGACGGTCGTTCCCCACGCGCGCGCGTGCAGCGCGGCGGCCAACTGCTCCTCCTCGACGGGCAGATCGGCGTTGGCGAGGCACGCGGAGACATGGTCCACGGCGGTGACGCCCGCCGCGGCGAAGGCCCGGCCGACGGCGTCGGCGAGCGCGTCCACCGCCTGCCGGACGCCGACGGCGGGGGGCCGGAATCCGCCGCCGCGCGCCGTGGCGAGCACGCTCCCGTCGCCCGCCACGACCGCGACGTCGGTCTTGCTGTTCCCCGCGTCGACGGCGAGAACAGCCGCGCTCACGCTCACGCTCCCGCGGGGCGCTTCCGCTGCTGGTGTGCTCACGCCCACGCGAGGTGCTCCCGGTTGTGCGCGATCAGCCGGTCGGTGAGGCCGTCGGCCTGCGCGTACTGGCCGACCAGGGGATGTGCGAGCAGCGCCCGGAACACCCGCTCGCGGCCCCCCTGCAGCGCGGCCCGCAGAGCCAGGTCCTCGTACGCGGTGACGTTAGCGATGAGCCCCGCGTACAGCGGGTCCACCGGCGCCACCGGCAGCGGGGTGGCCCCGGCGTGCCCGACCGCCGCCTGCACCTCGATCACGGCGTCGTCGGGCAGGAACGGCAGCGTCCCGTTGTTGTACGTGTTCACCACCTGGTACTGGCTCCCTCCCCCGCCCAGCAGGGACGCGGCGAGGTCGACGGCGGCCTCCGAGTAGTAGGCGCCGCCCCTCTTGGCCAGCAGAGCCGGCTTCTCGTCGAGCGCCGGGTCGCCGTACATCGTCAGCAACTCCCGCTCCATCGCCGCGACTTCCGCGGCGCGCGAGGGCTTCGTACCCAGTTCCCGTACGACCTCGTCGTGCGCGTAGAAGTAGCGCAGGTAGTAGGAGGGGACGACGCCGAGGCGGTCGAGGACGCCGCGGGGCAGGCGCAGGTCACCGGCGAGGGCGTCGCCGTGCCCGGTGAGCAGCTTCGGCAGGACGTCCTCGCCCTCGGGACCGCCGAGTCGCACATGGGTTTCCCAGGTGAGGTGGTTGAGGCCCACATGGTCCAGGTGCACATCGGTGGCGGCGACCCCGAGCAGTCCGGCGAACTTCCGCTGGAATCCGATCGCCACGTTGCACAGTCCGACCGCTTTGTGACCGGCCTGGAGGAGGGCGCGGGTCACGATGCCGACGGGGTTGGTGAAGTCGATGATCCAGGCGTCCGGGTTGGCACGCCGGACGCGCTCGGCGATGTCGAGCACCACCGGCACCGTACGCAGCGCCTTGGCGAGACCGCCCGCGCCGGTGGTCTCCTGGCCGACGCAGCCGCACTCCAGCGGCCAGGTCTCGTCCTCGTTGCGGGCGGCCTGCCCGCCCACGCGGAGCTGGAGCAGCACGGCGTCGGCACCGTCGACGCCCGCGTCCAGGTCGTCGGTCGTGGTGATGCGCCCCGGGTGCCCCTGCCTGGCGAAGATCCGCCGGGCCAGGCCGCCGACGAGCTCCAGACGGTCCAGGTCCGGGTCGACGAGGACCAGCTCCTCGACGGGCAGCGTGTCCCGCAGCCTCGCGAACCCGTCGATGAGTTCGGGGGTGTAGGTGGAGCCCCCGCCCACTACTGCGAGTTTCATGTGTCAGTCAGCCCTTCACTCCGGTGAGCGTGACGCCCTCGACGAACGCCTTCTGAGCGAAGAAGAACACGAGGATCACGGGGGCCATGACCAGGACGGTCGCGGCCATCGTCAGATTCCAGTCGGTGTGGTGCGCGCCCTTGAAGGACTCCAGGCCGTAGCTCAGGGTCCAGGCGCCGGGGTTCTCGGAAGCGTAGATCTGCGGCCCGAAGTAGTCGTTCCAGGCGTAGAAGAACTGGAAGAGCGCGACGGCCGCGATCCCAGGCCTGGCCATCGGCAGCACGACTTTCAGCAGGGTCCTCAGGTCCCCGCAGCCGTCGACCTTCGCCGCGTCGAGGTACTCGTTCGGGATCGTCATCAGGAACTGCCGCAGCAGGAAGATGGAGAACGCGTCGCCGAAGGCCATCGGGATGATCAGCGGCCACAGCGTGCCCGACAGGTCCAGCTGCTTCGCCCAGAACAGGTACATCGGGATGATCACGACCTGCGGCGGCAGCATCATCATCGAGATGACCAGCATCAGCGACAGGTTCCGGCCCCGGAAGCGGAACTTGGCGAGCGCGTACGCCACCGGGACCGAGGACGCGACGGTGAGCGCGGTGCCGGCGCCCGCGTACAGCAGGGTGTTCTTCCACCAGGTGAGGAAGCCGGGGGTGTCGAAGACCTTCGCGTAGTTGCCCCACTCCCAGGTGTCCGGGACCAGGTCCCGGCTCAGTGTCTGGGAGCCGTTCATCAGCGAGGTCAGCACGACGAACACGAAGGGCAGGACGAAGAAGAGGGCTGCCGCGACGCCGAGCGCGTGCACGGCGATCCACTCCAGGAGGGCCTTGCGGCGGGCGGTCCGCTCGGCGGGCGTGACCGGTGTCCTGGGCGCTCCCGGCTTCGCCGGCCCGTCACCTGCCCGGGCCACGGGTGCCGGGGTCGTCTGCGGTGCTTGGGTCATGGTCAGTCACCTGCCTGGATGAGACCGCCCCGGCGCCGCATCAGGAACGCGGTGAACGCCATGGACAGCGCGAACAGCACCAGCGCGACCACGCACGCCGAGCCGTAGTCGAACCGCTGGAAGCCGAGGTTGTAGACGAGCTGCGGCAGGGTGAGCGTCGACTTGTCGGGGTACCCCGGCTCGAACTGCTGGCCCGAGCCACCGATGACCCCGGAGGCGACCTTCCCCGCGACCAGGGGCTGCGTGTAGTACTGCATCGCCTGGATCACCCCGGTGACCACCGCGAACATCACGATCGGCGAGATGTTCGGCAGCGTCACGAACCGGAACCGCTGCCAGGCGGACGCGCCGTCCAGCTCGGCGGCCTCGTACTGCTCCTTCGGTACGTCGAGCAGCGCGGCCATGAAGATGACCATCAGGTCGCCGACGCCCCACAGCGCGAGCATGGTGAGCGCGGGCTTGGACCAGGCGGCGTCCGTGAACCACCCGGGCGTCGGCAGACCGAGATCACCCAGCACCGAGTTGACCGGCCCCGTACCGGGGTTGAGCAGGAACACGAAGGCCAGCGTGGCGGCGACCGGCGGCGCGAGGTAGGGCAGGTAGAACAGCGTGCGGAACACGCCGGTCCCGGTCCTGATCCTCGTGATGAGCAGCCCGATCCCCAGGCCGAAGACGACCCGGAAGGTGACCATGACGAGCACCAGCCACAGGGTGTTGCGCAGCGCCGGCCAGAACATGGGGTAGTCGTTGAAGACGTAACTCCAGTTCTCCAGCCCCCTGAACTCGGGGACGCCGAAGCCGTCGTACTTCATGAACGAGAAGTACACGGTCGAGATCAGCGGGTACGCGAAGAAGACGCTGAAGCCGATCAGCCACGGCGACATGAAGGCGGCCGTGCGCAGAGCCTGTTTCCTGCGTCTGGCACGCAGCGTGGGCGTGGACACAGCGCGTGGGGACACGGGGGGCGTGGACAGGGGAAGCGTGGCCATGGGTGCTACTTCGCCTGCTCGATGTCACGGTCGATCTGCTCGGCGGTCTTCTCCAGACCGGCCTTCAGATCCTTCGCCTTGCCGGACTCGTACTGGAAGCCGAAGTCCTGCAGCGTCGTCTGGTAGGTCGAGCCGTTGACGGACGCCGGCGGAGTGTTGGACTTCGGGTGCTGCGCGATGTCCAGGAAGGTCTTGAAGCCGACCTCGACCTCCAGATCGGGCGACTTCAGCGCGTCGAACGTGGACGGCACGTTGTGGATGGCGTTGGCGAAGGAGACGACGGCCTCGGTGTCGGTCGTCATGTACTTCACCAGTTCCCAGGCGGCGTTCTGCTTCTTGCTCTGCGGGGCGATGCCCATGATCGTGCCGGAGAGGAAGCCCTTGCCGTACTGGTCCACCTCGTCGTCGGCGACGGGCAGCGGGGCCGTGCCGATGTCGAACTTCACGCCCGCGTCCTTCGCCATGCCGAGCCGCCACTCGCCGTCGAGCTGCATGGCGACCTGCCCGGTGTGGAAGGGATGCTTGGCGCCCCATTCGTCCCCGAACGTGTTGCGGTACTTCTCCAGCTTCTGGAAGCCGCCGAGGTCGTCGACGAGCTTCTTCTGGTACGTGAACATCTCGGCGAAGGCCGGGTCCTCGGCGATGCTCGACGTGCCGTCCTTGTCGAAGTAGGAGTGGTCCCACTGCGACATGTAGTGGTCCACCACGGACTCGTAACCGTGGTAGTTCGGCATGAAGCCGAGCTGCTCGTACGAGTCGCCCTTCGTCTTCGTCAGCTTCTTCGCGACCTCGGCGAACTGGGACCAGGTCTTCGGCGGCGCCTCGATGCCGGCCTTCTCGAAGGCGTCCTTGTCGTAGTAGAGGCCGTACGCGTCGCCGAGCAGCGGCATCGCGCAGCGGGTGCCCTCGAACTGGGTGTACTCCAGCATCGGCTTCGGGATGATCCGGTCGAGGTCGAGCTTCGACTTCTCGATGAACGGCTTGAGATCGGCGAAGGCGCCGGACGAGCAGAACTTGCCGACGTTGGAGGTGGTGAACGACGACACCACGTCGGGGCCCTTGGAACCGCCCGCGCGCAGCGCCTGGTTGAGCTTGTCGTCGTTGATGTTGCCGACGACCTTCACCTTGATGTTGGGGTGCGCCTTCTCGAAGCGGACGATGTTCTCCTGGATCGCCTTCACCTCGGCGGGCGCGCTCCAGCCGTGCCAGAACGTGATCGTGGTCCTGGCGTTCGGGTCGTCCGTGGCACCGGCGTCGGACTGGCCGGTACAGCCGGTGGCGAGGAGGGCGACGGAGACGGAGGCGGCGAGCGCGACGGCCGCTTTCCGGGATATTCCGGGCATGACGGGGTCTCCCTAGGACGGGACGGGGC
>NZ_LIPP01000028.1:0-82472 GCF_001418335.1 Streptomyces aurantiacus
CAGGTACGTCTGTCAGGGCAGAGGTACTTCGAAGTGCACGACCGACTGGCCGCCGCCGGGTTCCTCGCGCTCGTCGTGGACCGCCTTGCCCAGCGCACGCCAGAACGCCTCGGCGCCGGGCACCGCCGGGTCGGTGTGCAGATAGACGGAGCGATAGCCGCCGTCGGCCGCCGCGAAGCCGAGCAGCCCTCCGACGAGCCGCCGGGCCAGACCCTGCCTGCGGTTCTCGGGGCGGACGTACACCCGGCGCAGCTGGGCGGTCTCGCCGGAGGGGTAACGCTCGGCGACGTGGCGCGGGTTCGGCGGATGGGCCGGGCCGCGGGAGTCGAGCGCCGCGGTCGCGGCGACCGTCCCGTCCCGCTGGTCCACCGCGACCAGCAGGGTGTGGCGGGCGGGCGCGAGGTAGGCGCCGTGCAGGTCGATGATGTCCTGGTGCCAGCGAGGTACGTACCCGGTGCCGAAGTCCCGGTACACGGTGTCGAGCATCACGGATCGGGCGCCGTCGACGTCGTCGGGGGTCGCCTCTCTTATGCAGTATTCACGCACTTGCGCATCATATGCATTAAGGCTGGACGGGCCGGTGCGGGGTCAGATCTTGCGGGGTCAGATCTTGCGGGGCCGGGTCGTCCGAGGTCGGGGCGTCCCGGGGCGGGCCGTACGGCGTCAGGCCGTCCGGCGCCACGATCCCTTCCACACGACCCATACGTGGCCGTCGGGGCCGTGGTGCACGTTCAGTCCGTCGACGACGGCGAGCAGCGGCAGGTTCTTGGCGTCGACCTGTTCGCCCGCGTCCAGCGAGACCGCGACATCGTCGGTGGCCGCGACGGTGATGCCGGAAGGGTCCGCCGTGAGAACGATCCGGCAGGCGTCGGCGGCGCTGCGCGCCAGCAGGCATTTACTCGTGGAACAGCCCGCGTCGAGGACCGGGGAGACGAACGACAGCGGGGCGTCGATCACCCGCGTCACCGCCACGGCGGCCGCCTGGGCCGCGAACTCGCCGTCCGCGCGCGAGAAACGGGCCGTGAACTCCATCTCCCGGACGGGCTCCATGACCCCGTGCTCGGTGAGCAGCGGAGGGCCGTCCGAGGAAGCGTGTACGGGCGTTCCCACCGCCAACCCTCCTTGGCCAGACAGTCGTACGTACGAAGGTGCGGCCGGGGACTGAGGCAGCACGGCGACTGTACGGCCACAACCTGCCCATGAACAGGGCACGTTGCCCAAACACAAAGACCAAAAGTCAACAGCTACAGCCGAAATTCACTGAGTCGAGTGAACTGGATATTTCTCCTGAATATGCCCTGCCGGGTCTGCCGCGCCTGGCGACCCGGCAGGGCTCCAGACGACTCCTGGCGACTCCTGGCGACTCCTGGCGACAACGCCTCGCGACGACGCCAGGGCCGGCGGAGACGGCCCCACTCCGTCTCCGCCGGCCCCTGTTACGAGATCGCGTGGCACTCCGCGACGGGACTCGCACTCCCCATCCGCATCCGCGGGCCTCCGTCGACGCACTCGGAGAGCCGCGCGACCCCGGTCTCTCAGAACGTGAAGACGCTTGTCCCGTAGGAGTTCTTCACGCACTCGTTGGAGAAGGTCCGCTCATAGGAGACCCGCCGGCCCTGCCAGACGCCGTCGACCGTGACGACGACGGGATCGTGTTCGCGGGTGCACATGACGTCGGCTCCGGCCGACAGGGCGTCGAAGTCCCCGCCGGCCGCCCGCAGTTCGCCGCAGGCGGCGGTCGCGGCCGGGTGGGTCCCCGAAGCCGTCGGCGCACAGCTCAGGGTGACCGCGCGGTCAGGTGTGGCCTCGGCCGCGATCTCACCGTGCCCCGTGGTGAGCACCAGGGACGAGGGCGCGTACAGCGTGGGCGGCGCAGGGGTGGCGAGCGCGGTCCCGGTGAGGGGACCGCAGACGGCGGTGGCCGTCAGTGTGATCGTCGCTGCCCAGCGCGCGGTGTTCGGCATCGTGTGCATCCTTCCGCTCGGTCGGTCGCCGTACCGGCTCGGTGGTGCCGGTACGGCGAGCGCGAGTCTGCCGAGTTCGCGGCGCGAAGACACGTCGACCCCACGCGTTTCGGTAACCTTGCGTATTGAATCAGTGGCTTGAAGTGACGGAATTCGAACGTGCGAGCCTTGGAGCTGCGCGGGCTCCGAGCCGCCGCGGGGACTCGCTGGCCGAATATCCCCTGCTCAGCAATAGGCCGGAAACATTCCGCTGCCGGCGGCAACCGACCACGGCCATGGGTCACGCACGGCCGACGGCATCCTCCGTGATCTCCGTGATCTCCGTGATCTCCGTTCCGGCGGCTTCCGGTGACTCCGACGGCGAAAACCGGACAGCTCCCGCCGCACGGGCCGTCCGGGAACGCGGTCTTCGTAGACTGCCCCGCCATGGGAGAGATCTACGGGCTGGGCGAGATCACCTGTCCGTCCGGTGAGTTGGTGATCGTCGACGGTGGTCACCTCGGCATGTGGAGCGGGGAGGGTTCACCCGCGCTGGTGGACCCGGCGGCGTTCGGCGTCCGGGAGCCGGCGGTCGCCGCCGATGTGAGCGCGGCGACCGACTTCGTGGTCACCGGCCCCGACGCCGACACCGCGGCCCACTCCTTCGACCGGCAGCCCGGCCGGACGCTGCACGACATCCCGGCGTCCGGGGTCACGCGGCTGACCGAGCTCTTCGACGCGCACTGCCGGGAGCACGGCCTCGACGCCGCACTCGAAGCCTGTGCCGAGCGCGTACCGCACCGGGAACGGGTGCGGCGGTGCGCGGAGCGGGGCGGAGGCTGCTTCCTGATGCACGGCGTGCCGGTCGTGGCCCTCGGCGGACTGCCCCGGGACCGGCCGCTGCCGGTGCTGGCGACCGGCGCCGGCATCGTGGTCTCCGTCGACCCCGCCTCCGCCTCCGTCACCAAGTCCGTGGAGCTCGGGGAGATCCGCGTCGACTGGGCCCGCCTGCTCTTCGGGGACGCCGACGCGCTGACCGCGTGGCGGCACGACGAACCCGTCGACGGGCTGGCCGACGTCGCGTTCTGGGGCGCCGCCGAGGAGGCAGCCGCCGCGGAGTTCGCGGCTCCCGAGCTGGGCGAGCCCGGCGAGGACGGGGTGAAGGGATGGACGGGTCTGCCGATGCCGGACGCGATGCGGCTGGCCGGCGCGCTCTTCGACTGGAAGGACGCGGACCCGCGGCGGCGGCTGATGGTGGACTTCCGCCCGCACTCCCACCACTGGCAGGTCATGCGCGCGGTCCGCGCCTCCCCGGCGGAGGCCGGGACCGTCGAGGTCGGCGGCGCGCGCGTGCTGTGCGCGATGACCGGTCAGGGCGACGGCTGGTTCCCGGTGTCGGCGGAGCTCGACCCGACGGGCCGGCTGGTCGCCGTGCGCGTGTCGTTCCCGGCCTGACTGTCCGCCCGGACGAACCGCGCGCCCACAGTGGACGGATCTTGTCCCGCTCGTCAGGATCGTCGCAGCGACGACGTGGTGTCCGGCGGAAACAGGGCAGGCCGGGTGGCGGGACCGAGTGCGAGAGACGGGACGTACGGATGACGAAGCACTGGGCGGACTTCCAGTACGAGATCTATCTGAACGGGATGACGGGCACGGTGCCCCGGCTGCCCACCGATCTGACCCGGCTGGAGGAGCTGACCGAACAGCGGCTGGGGCCCGGCCCGGTGGGCTATGTGGCGGGCAGCGCCGGCAACGGCAGTACGGCGCGGGCCAACCGGGCCGCGCTGGAGCGCCGCCGGATCGTGCCGCGCATGCTGCGCGACGTCCACGAACGCGACCTGTCCGTAGAGGTGCTGGGCCGCCCGCTGCCCGCGCCCCTCGCGCTCGCACCGGTCGGCGTCCTGTCGATCATGCACCCGGACGCCGAGCCGGCCGCCGCCCGGGCAGCCGCCGCGCAGGGCGTGCCGTACATCCTGTCGTCGGCGTCCAGTACGCCGATGGAGCAGGTCGCGGAGGCGATGGGCGACGGGGAGCGCTGGTTCCAGCTGTACTGGGCCAAGGACCGCGAGGTCACGAAGAGTTTCCTGGACCGGGCGAAGGCGTCCGGGTTCACCGCGCTGTTCGTCACGCTGGACACGCCCCTGCTGGCCTGGCGGCCACGCGACCTGGACCAGGCGTACCTGCCGTTCCTGCACGGTGTGGGCACCGCCAACTACTTCTCCGACCCGGCGTTCCTGGCGGGCCTGGCCAAGCCGGTGCACGAGGACCCGAACGCGGCGGTCATGCACTTCGTCGGGATGTTCGCGGACCCCGCGAAGACGTGGCCCGACCTGGAGTTCCTGCGGGAGAGCTGGGACGGCCCGATCGTCCTGAAGGGTGTCCTCCACCCGGACGACGCCCGGCGGGCCGTCAACGCCGGGATGGACGGCGTGGTCGTCTCCAACCACGGCGGACGTCAGGTGGCCGGCGCCGTCGCCGCCGCCGACGCGCTGCCCAGGGTGGTCGAGGCCGCCGGGGACCGGCTGACCGTCTTCTTCGACAGCGGGATCCGCACGGGCGACGACATCTTCAAGGCCCTGGCGCTGGGCGCCGAGGCGGTGCTCGTCGGACGTCCGTACGCCTATGGGCTCGGCCTCGACGGACAGGCGGGCGTCGAGCACGTCATCCGCTGCCTGCTCGCCGAACTCGACCTCACCCTCGCCCTGTCGGGACACTCCGGCCCGGCGAGCGTCGGCGCCGAGGACCTGGAGGAGGAGCCCGCGTGAACGCCGTCTCAACACGCCGAGCGTGGTGTTGTCCGGTCACAGACCGAGGCCGGTGACCGGCCCGGCCGGCGGCGGGGGCAACGGCGTGGCGGAAGGCGGGCCGGTGCGCGGGCCGGCCGCCGCCGGGTCGGCGAACCGCGCGTCCCTGCCCGCTATCGACAGCGACTCGGGGGTCGCCTCGGCGGCGTCGGTGAGCCAGCGCTGCGCGTCTCCCCCGTCGCGGATCTTCACCACCACATCCGCCTCCGCCTCGTTCGAGGAGGGCGCGACGGCGAGTCCCGCCTGCCGGCGGGGCAGCAACTCGCCCTGCACGGTGAGGTCGTAGCGCACGTCGTCACCCCGCTCGGCGGACGCGCCGACGCAGCGGCCCAGGACGATCACACCGGCGTCCGCGTGGGAGTCCAGGCACAGCCCGGGGTCGGCGGCGCTGCGCAGCAGCCCGTCCTTCTCGTACGTCCACTTCTGGGTCCCGGCCGCCGAGCACGTGTCCAGCTCGGCGCCGACGCCGGCCTTCGCCGTGCCGCCCTTGATGTCGAGACAGAGGTCGGCGGCGAGATTGCGCAGCCGGGTCCGGACCGGTCCGTCGGGAAGTCCCACCGAGCCGGGCGGGGCCGACGACCTGGCGGGCGGTGCCTGCCCGCCGGGGGCGAGGCTGCCGGACGCCCCGACGGTGGCCGAGGGGCCGGTGCCTTCGTCGTCCCCCGACCCCAGCCCTGCGACCAGCACGGCCGCGAGCAGGGCCACCGAGACCAGTCCCGCGCCGGTGAGGAGCAGCTTCGAGCGCCGTGGGCCCGAGGAGGAGTGCCGCCCCTGCCCGGCGGCGAACCGGGGCAGCAGACGGGAGCGTCCGCCGCTGCCCCGGCGCCTGCTGCCGTAGCGGGTGGCACGGACTCCCGAGTGGCCACGGCTCGGCCGTGATTCGAGATAGCGACGGCCGCCCCAGCCGAGCACGCCTTCGGCGAGCAGACCACCGAGACCGCCTTCGAAATGGCTCAGCTGTTCGGCCGCATAACGGCAGAAACGGCACGCCAGCAGATGCTGCTGCACATCGGGGAGCAAGGCGCCGCCGCGCCGAATCGGAACATCCAGCAGACGGTTGTAGTGACGGCATTCCTTGTTCGGTGCGAGTTCACGGTGGGCCCGTACACAGCCCTCGCGGAATTTCTCGCGGGCCTGCTCCAGTGTCAGCGCCGCGGTGTCGGCATCCATACCCAGAAGACCAGCCGGTACGGAAATGTGCTCTGCCTCGACCTCGGTGTGCCAGAGCACGCACTGGGCGAGTCCCGGAAGGGCCTGGAAGGAACGTTCCGCGAGCTTGCGGTTTTCCGGTGTCATGGACTTCGTCACGCGCATACCGCGGCCGCCGGCCGGTTTCCGGAGATCGGGCAGCACCTCGGATATCCGGTCCTGCGCGGACCACACCGTGATGATGTCCCGTACGGCCACCAGGAACTGGGGGCGCAGCGCGGCGGTGGACCCGGCGCGCCGGAGGCGTGCCAGTACCTGCTGGAACGCGGCCGCGGTGACCATCGAGGCGACGTTCGCCGAGGAGGCGAGGCAGATGACCGCGTAGTCGTGGGTCGGCTGCCAGTGGCGTGCGAGCAACAGCGCGACGGAGTGGGTGAGTTCGCTCTCCGGCTGGGCCCTGAGGAGGGCCGCGAGGCTCTCGTCGGATTCTTCCGGAGCGGCACCGGAGCCAGGCGGATATGGCGGACGAGGGGGGTGAGGGGTGTGCACTGAGCGGTTTCCTTCCAAGGCACAAGGTGGCACACAGGAGTTCTGACCGCCGAAAAAGAAGCTCCTGGTTGGTGCGTACCTTTTGGGCTTGGCGCACGGAAAGCGGCCGGGACTTCGACCACTCGACATCCGTCGGCCGTGGGCTTTTTGGGCCCGGCGGCACGCTGAAATCCCGAACACCGAATCAGACCTGGCCATTGGCCATGTGCGGGGAGTTCACCCTTGCACATCACGCTCAGGCCCAACAAGGCACTTGAGCCACTTCGACGACATCCGCGTATTGACGGAAAGTCAGTGGTCATCGAGGTCGGTGACCGTCTCGGGCAAATGTTCACGCACACGTCTGTTTTCGGCATGCCATTTCCCGTCCTCGGCCGGCGGCCTTGAGGACGGGTCGGCGGAACGGCTCAGATCTGCCAGCCGCGCAGCCGGTCGGCGGCCACGAAGACGTCCGCCTTGCCGGACATCAGATCGCGGGCGAGGTCGACGAGGGCCCCGTACGGAGGGTCGATCCCGACACCGCTCACGAACATGTAAGAGACCGCCGCCGCGCAGGCGAACCGGGCGTTGGCGGAGGGCAGCGGCTTCAGCAGGGCCAGGGTGTGCAGCAGCGCGGCGGCACGCCAGGCCGGGTCCGAGTCCACACCGAGCCGGGGCGGGTCCACCCGGTGCCGGGCCACCGCGGCCACGAAGACCGAGAAGTCGTTGACGGTCGGCTGGTCGGGCAGCACCTCTTCATGGCGCTGGAGCAGCCAGGGCACGTCGATGTGAATCATGGGGGCCATGGGTCAGGCGGCCCGCCCTTCGCCCTTGGCGGGTGGTTCGTCGTCGGGGAAGGCCGCGGCGAACTCCTCGGCGTGTGCCGCGAAGAACCGGCGGAAGACGTCCGCGCCCTCCTGCAGCGCCCGGTGCCGCACGATGTCGGCCGCGGCCGCCTCACGCACCAGGGCTTTCATCGACGTACCGCGCTCCTTGGCGATCTGCCGCAGGTCCTCTAGCTCACGCTCGCTGAACTCCACGTTGAGAGCTGGCATGCCCTCACGGTACCGCGCGGGTACTCGCTGGTAAATACCGGCAGGTCAGGGCCGACAGCCGCCGGTACCGGAGGACGGTTTCCACACCGGCCCGCCGTTCCGGGGCGCACTGAGACCTGTGTCACATTCCGGCGCGGGCTGTCACATCCCGGGCCCCCGGAGCCCTCGCAGTAGTGAGCGCGCTACGGGAGGCACAGGCATGTCCGACATTCACCCACGTACACCCGGCGGAGAAGGAGGCGGACGCGTGACGACCACCGAACGGCCCGGCACGAAGGCGTCCTCCGGTCAGCGGGTCGCCGACTGGTTCGACGGCCGGCTCGGCACCCACACCATCGGCAGGAAGTACCTGCGCAAGGTCTTCCCGGACCACTGGTCGTTCCTGCTCGGGGAGATCTGCCTCTACAGCTTCGTCGTCCTGATCCTGACGGGCGTCTATCTGACCCTGTTCTTCCACCCGTCGATGAACGAGGTGACGTACCAAGGCAGTTACGTCCCGCTGAACGGCATACGGATGTCGGAGGCGTACGCGTCCACGCTGGACATCAGCTTCGACGTGCGGGGCGGTCTGCTGATCCGGCAGATCCACCACTGGGCGGCGCTGATCTTCATCGCCGGGATGCTCATGCACATGATGCGGCACTTCTTCACGGGCTCGTTCCGCAGGCCCCGTGAGATCAACTGGCTGTTCGGCTGGACGCTGCTGTTGCTCGGTCTGTTCGAGGGGCTCTTCGGCTACTCGCTGCCGGACGATCTGCTGTCCGGCACCGGCATGCGGTTCGTGGACGGCGCGATCCTGTCGGTGCCGATCGTCGGCACGTACCTGTCGTTCTTCCTGTTCGGCGGCGAGTACCCCGGGCACGACATCATCGCGCGCTTCTACTCGCTGCACATCCTGGTGATTCCCGGGATCATGGCGGCTCTGGTGGTCGCGCACCTGATCCTCGTCGTGTACCACAAGCACACCCAGTTCCCCGGGCCGGGAAAGACCGAACAGAACGTCGTGGGCACGCCGTTCATGCCGGTCTACCTGGCCAAGGCGGGCGGTTTCTTCTTCCTGGTGTTCGGGGCGATCACGCTCATCTCGGCGATCGCGTCGATCAACCCGGTCTGGTCGTACGGCCCCTACCGCGCCGACCAGGTCTCCACGGGCGCCCAGCCGGACTGGTATCTGGGCTTCGCCGAGGGGCTGGTACGCGTCATGCCGGGGTGGGAGATCACCGCGGCCGGGCACACCCTGGTCCTCGGCGTGCTGATCCCGATCGTCGTCTTTCCCCTGCTGCTGGTCTTCATCGGCGTGTATCCGTTCCTGGAGTCCTGGGTCACCGGCGACCGACGCGAGCACCATCTCCTGGACCGTCCGCGCAACCGGCCGATCCGTACGTCCATCGGCACCGCGTGGATCAGCCTCTATCTCGTCCTGCTCGCGGGCGGCGGCAACGACATCGTGGCCACCCGCTTCCATCTGTCGATCAACACGGTCACCTGGGCCGTACGGATCGCGTTCTTCGCCGTCCCGGTGATCACCTTCGTCGTCACCCGGCGCGTCTGCCTCGCCCTCCAGCTCCGGGACCGCGACCTGGTGCTGCACGGCCGCGAGACCGGCGTCGTCAAGCGGCTCCCGCACGGCGAGTACGTGGAACTGCACCGGCCCCTCTCCCCCGCCGAGCTGCACACCCTCACCCAGCACGAGCAGCCCCGGCCGCTCGACCCCGGCCCGGCCGAGGACGCGAACGGCGTGCCGAGCCCGAACCGACGGGTGCCGATCCTGCGGACCCGGCTCTCCCGGGCGCTGTACGGCGACGGCACCCAGGTGGCGAAGCCGACGGCCGAGGAGTACCGGGCGGCCCACCCCGAAGCCTGAGGCGTAAGCCCTTAGGCTGGAGGACCCAAGGCGTACGAATCCGGCAATCACCTCTTCAAGGAACGTCCCCTGAGCTCCACACTCGCGACCGTTCTCTCCGCCGTGCTGCTCGTGGCGGTCCTGGCCGGCGCCGTGGTCCGGCCGTTCGGCCTGCCGGAGGCCACCGTGGCCGTCCCGGCCGCCGGTCTGGTGCTGGCCACCGGCGCCATCTCCCTCGACCACGCGCGGGCCGAGGCCGAGCTGCTCGGTCCGGTCGTGGGCTTTCTCGCGGCGGTGCTCGTGCTCGCCAAGCTCTGCGACGACGAGGGGCTCTTCCAGGCCTGCGGCGCCTGGCTGGCCCGTACGTCGAGAGGCCGGCCGCAGCGCCTGCTGGCCGCCGACTTCCTGCTCGCGTCGGTCATCACGGCCGTACTGAGCCTGGACGCCACGGTCGTGCTGCTGACCCCGGTGGTGTTCGCGACCGTGGGCCGTCTCGGCGCCCGCCCCAAGCCCCATGTGTACGCGTGCGCCCATCTGTCGAACACGGCGTCGCTGCTGCTGCCCGTCTCCAACCTCACTAACCTGCTCGCCTTCACGGCCAGCAGTCTGAGCTTCCCCCGGTTCGCCCTGCTGATGGGTCCCGCGTGGACCGTCGCGGTCGCCGCCGAGTACCTGGTCTTCCGGCGCTTCTTCGCCGACGACCTGTTGGACGGCTCCCCGGGACGGTCCAGAGCCGGAACCAAAGCCGGAGCCGAGACCGAGGCCGAACCCGTCGACACGCCCGTGTTCGCGCTGGCCACGGTCGCCTGCACCCTCGCGGGCTTCGTCGTCGCGTCCGCGCTCGGTGTCGAACCGGCCTGGGCGGCGTTCGCGGGAGCCCTCGTCCTGGCCGGCCGCGCACTGGTCCGCGGGCGCACCACCCCGCTCGCCGTCGCACGGGCCACCTCGCTGCCGTTCCTCGCCTTCGTCCTGGCCCTGGGCATCGTGGTGCGGGCCGTGGTCGACAACGGTCTCTCGGACGCGCTCGGCCACCTGGTCCCGCACTCGGCGACCCTGCCCGCGCTGCTCGGCCTCGCGGTCCTCGCCGCGGCGCTGGCGAACCTCATCAACAACCTCCCGGCGGTCCTGGTCCTGCTGCCCCTGGCCGCGCCGGCGGGACCCGGGCCGATCCTCGCCGTCCTGCTCGGGGTGAACATCGGCCCCAACCTCACCTACGCCGGTTCGCTGGCGACCCTGCTGTGGCGGCGGATCGTCCACCGGCACGCCCACACCGTCGATCTCGGCGAGTTCACCCGCCTCGGTCTGCTCACCGTGCCCGCCACGCTGATCCCGGCCGTGGCGGCCCTCTGGGTCTCGCTGAGTGTGTTCGGGACCTGACGCACGCGCGGCTCGGCGAGGGCGCGCGCGGAGCATTGACGCTGTGGCATGGCCATGCAATGCTCCCGACCGGTGGGAGCGCTCCCACCGATCCCGTCCGACCGCTCCAGCCGGCATCCAGGACCCCATTCCAGGCACCGGGAGGCGCTCCATGCTCACGTTCCCGCACCCGCACCACCGCCGCAGCGCCCGCACGCGGCGCCGTACCGGAAGACGCGCCACGGCCGGCCTGCTGACAGCCGCCCTGCTGTCGGGCGGGCTGGTCCTCGCGCCGGGCGCGGCCGGGGCCCAGTCCGCCGCCCGCGATCTCGCCACCGCTGCTGCCGCCGCCGCGATCACACCCGTACGGGTCAACCAGGCGGGCTATCTCCCCGACGGCCCCAAGCGCGCCACCGTGGTCAGCGCGGCCACCGAGCCATTGACCTGGCAGTTGCGCGGCGCGTCGGGCGCCGTGGCCGCTGCCGGCCGGACCGTCGTACGCGGCGCGGACGCGGCCTCGGGCGAGGCGACCCACCTGGCGGACTTCTCCGCGTACCGCGGGACGGGCCCGGGTTACGTCCTGGTGGTCGACGGGCGGAGCAGCGCGCCCTTCGACATCCGCGCGGACCTCTACGACGGCCTGCGCTCCGACGCCATGGCCTTCTTCTACCACCAGCGCAGCGGCACCCCGATCGAGGCGTCACTGGTGGGGCCCGCCCACGCGCGGCCGGCCGGGCATGTCGGCATCGCCCCGAACCAGGGCGACACGAACGTGCCGTGCCAGGCGGGCGTGTGCGACTACACCCAGGACGTACGGGGCGGCTGGTACGACGCCGGGGACCACGGCAAGTACGTCGTCAACGGCGGGATCTCCGCCTGGCTGCTCGTCGACTCGTTCGCGCGGGCCCGGCGGGCGGGTACCGCGTCCGCGCTCGGCGACTCGACCCTGCGGATTCCCGAGCGCGGCAACGGCGTACCCGACGTCCTGGACGAGGCGCGCTGGGAGCTCGACTTCCTGATGCGGATGCAGGTGCCCGCGGGCAGGCCCTACGCCGGTATGGCCTTCCACAAGATCCATGACGCGGCCTGGACGGGCCTGCCGACCCGGCCCGAACTGGACGCCCAGCCGCGCGAGTTGCACCGCCCGTCCACCGCGGCCACGCTCAACCTCGCCGCGACGGCGGCCCAGTGCGCGCGGGTCTTCGCACCGTACGACTCCGCGTACGCGAAGCGGTGCCTGAGCGTGGCCCGCACGGCGTGGACCGCGGCACAGGCGAACCCCGCGCTGTACGCGCCGGACTCGGACAGCACGGGCGGTGGCGCCTACAACGACACGCAGGTCACCGACGACTTCTACTGGGCGGCGAGCGAGTTGTACGCGGCGACCGGGGAACGCGCCTACCGCGACGCGGTCACCTCCTCGCCCTGGCACACCTCGTCCGACGCGCTCACGCCGACCGGCTTCAACTGGGCCGACAGCGCGGCCCTCGGCCGGCTGACCCTGGCGACCGTCCCGAACAAACTGCCCGCCGCCGACATCGGGCGCGTACGGGCGTCAGTGACGGCCGCGGCCGACGGCCACCTCGCCACGATGGCCGGACAGGGCTACGCCGTGCCCATCCCCGCGAACGGATATGTGTGGGGCTCCAACAGCCAGGTCACCAACAACGCGATCGTCATGGCCACCGCCTACGCGCTGACCGGGCAACAGCGGTACCGGGCCGGGGTGTTGGAGACGATGGACTACCTGCTGGGCCGTAACACCCTGGATCTCTCGTACGTCACCGGCTACGGCGACACGTACGCCCGCAACCAGCACCACCGGTTCTGGGCGCACCAGTACGACACCTCGCTGCCGAACCCGCCGGCGGGCTCCCTCGCGGGCGGCCCCAACAGCGGTCTGCAGGATCCGGTGGCGCAGGAGCGGCTGGCCGGGTGCTCCCCCGCGGCCTGCTACATCGACGACATCGGCTCGTACTCCACCAACGAGGTGACGGTCAACTGGAACGCCCCGCTGGCCTGGCTGGCGGCGTTCGCCGCCGAGCGGCGCGCACCCAAGTCCTGACCCAGGTCCTGACCCGGAGCTTTTCGTCAGTGCCGCAGCAGTTCCGCCGCGCCCAGGTCGAGTACGCCGTCGTGCCAGGTCAGCCCGCGCAGATCGCGTACGACGACCGGGGCGTCGGTGTCCAGGCCGCGCGGCCCGACGCCGATTGCGTACGCACCGGCCGCGGCCCCCGCCGTGGCGCCCGCGGCGCTGTCCTCCAGGACGACGGTCCGTGCCGGGTCCACGCCGAGCCTGCCGGCCGCCGCGCGGTAGCCGTCGGGGGCGGGTTTGCCGTGGCTGACGTCGTCCGCGGTGATGAGCACCGGCGGCAGGGGCAGACCCGCGGCGGCGAGACGGGCCCGGGCCAGACCGGTGACCCCGGAGGTCACGACGGCCCAACTGCCGTGCGGCAGGCTCGTCAGGAGGTCTAGGGCCCCGGGCAACGCGGTCGTCGTGGCCGCCACCTCGATCTCCAGGCGGTCGATCTCGGCGAGGGCGGCGGGCCGTTCCCCGGCGTCGGTCACCAGCAGTGCCACGGTGTCGGCGGAGCGCCGTCCGTGCACCATCTCCGTGACGTGCTCGGCGGAAAGTCCGCGGGTCCGGGCCCACCGGCTCCACGCCTGGTCGACGCCGAGGTCGGAGTCGACCAGGACGCCGTCGTTGTCGAAGAGGAGGCCTTCGCAGGGGATCTTCATGTCGGGATGTCGGGCCCTTCAGGTGACGGGACGGTTGCGGTAGCGGCCGACGAGCTCACGGGCGGCGGTCTGCATACGGGCGGGCGGCAGCCCCTGGGCCAGCAGTGTCAGGTCGTCGACGACCATGTCGCCGATGCTCAGGAAGGCGTCGGGGATGCCGCCCGCGCGGTGGGCGGAGAGCACCAGGCCTTCCAGTGCGCGGGCCGGGTCGTCGGCGGTGACGGGTTCGTCGGGCCAGACGTCGATCCCCGCGAGGAGGCGGCCCTCGGCGACCCGGGCGAGCAGTGCGGGGAAGTCCACGACGGGTGCCCGGCTGACGAGGACCAGCCGGGCGCCGTCGGGCAGCAGTGCCAGTTCGCGCTCGCCGAGCAGATGGCGGCTGTCGTCGGTGACGGTGGCGAGCACGAAGACGAACGTGCTGCGGGCCAGGGTCTCGTCGAGCGTGGCCGGCACGAGTCCCTGCTCGCGCAGGACGGCGGGCGGCAGCCAGGGGTCGTACACCCGCAGGGTCGGGCGGAAGGGCGCGAGGAGCGGGTGGAGGCTCCGCCCGAGGTTCCCGAATCCGATGAGGCCGACGTCCGCGCCGCGCAGCAGTACGGCGTCGGCGTTGCCGTCGGACACGTACCGCTCCCGTCCCGCGCGGAAGGCACGGTCCTCGCGGCTGATGCCGCGGGCCAGGTCGAGGGCGAGCCCGAGGGCGTACTCGGCGACGGCCTGGGCGTAGGCGGGTCCGCAGCCCAGCACGTGGATGCCGCGCCGGAAGCACACCTCGTAGTCGACGTTCGGGAAGAAGTTGCCCTCGATGTTGAGCAGCGCCCTCAACTCGCCCGCGCGGGCCAGGCGTTCGGCAGGCAGGTCGGGCTGGCCGACGACGGCGAAGGCGTCCGGCAGGGCCCGGTCGAGGGCTTCCTCGGTGTCCGGCTCGACGACGGTGAAGCGGTCGTGGAGCCGGGCGAGGGCGTCCGGACGGAAGATGCGTTCCGGGGGATGCGGGTCGGCGCGCAGGATCACGAGCGGCTTGTGCGGGGTGCTCACGGCTCTCCTTGCATCCGACACGGTTGTCCAGGCATCCGTACCCGGCGGAAGTGTCCGTACGCGGCAGGCGCGCCCCGGCGCCACAGGTACGGCAGCACGGCCGGCCGGCATCCGCACTCGGGGATCGGGAACCTCTCACAGTGAGCGGTGAGCGGTGAAGCCGATTTGACGTGCGGCTTTTCGCAGGCTTTGATCACGACGTGCCGAGGCGCGCAGCCCGGCACCAGAGGTGCGCCCAGCCGACAGCGGACAAGGTTCTCCGCCCGGCCGAAGTCGCCAGGACCGGCACAGGGGTCCGAGGCGGGGTCGTACTCGCGAATCGATGGAGCGGACATGCCCGCCAAGCGAGACCCCCGCGCGGGATTTCTGAGGGCGGTCGCCGCCCTGGTCACCCTCGCGGCCCTGGCCTCCTGCACGTCGGACGGGGACGACAAGGGCCCCGACGACACCACGAAGCCGAGCCCCACGGCCGTGCGCCTACCGCCCGTGCACTCCGGTTTCGACTACCAGATCGGCGGCCCCTACGCCCCGCCGTCCGGTGTCCGCGTCGTCGCCCGCGACCGCGGCGCCGACCCCGCGCGCGGCCTCTACAACATCTGTTACGTCAACGCCTTCCAGGCCCAGCCCGGCGAACGGGACGACTGGCCCGACGACCTGCTGCTGCGGGACAAGAAGGGCAAGGTCGTGATCGACGCCGACTGGGACGAGCCGCTGCTCGACATCGGCACACCCGGCAAGCGCAAGCGGGTCGCGGCCCGGGTCGACCAGTGGATCGACGGCTGCGCGGACAAGGGTTACGACGCCGTCGAGCCGGACAACTACGACAGCTACTCCCGTTCCCATGGGCTGCTGAGCGCGGACGACGCCCTGTCCTTCATCAAGCTGCTCTCGGCACACGCGCATGCGCGGGGGCTGGCCATCGCCCAGAAGAACACCGTGGAACTGGCCGGGCAGCGCTCCCGCGCCGGGCTCGACTTCGCCGTGGTGGAGGAGTGCGGCGCGTACGACGAGTGCGGTGAGTACGCCGACGCGTTCGACGACCGGGTCGTGGTCGTGGAGTACACCGACAGCGGTATGAAGAAGGCGCTCGCGGGCTTCGGTGACCGGCTGAGCATCGTGCGCCGTGATGTGCAGGTGTCGACGCCGGACAGCGCCGACTACGTCCGCAGGACCCGCTGAGCCGACCGCGTCAGCGGGGCGGCGGACCCAGCAGGTCCAGTGCCTGTTCCCAGCGGAACCCGCCCTGCTCCGGACCGCCGAAGGCGTGCTCCCCGAACCGGACCCCCATCCCGCGCAGCCGTGCCAGGCTGTCCTGGTAGGCGGGGTGGGCCGTCAGCGCCTCGCTGACACAGGGCAGTACGGAGATCGGCACGCCCATTCCGTAGGCCTCGCAGAGCGTGCCGAGGGCGAGCGTGTCGGAGATCCCGGCCGCCCACTTGTTGAGGGTGTTGAAGGTCGCGGGCGCCACCGCGACGGCGTCCGGGTCCGGGAACGGACGCGGGTCCCCGGGCGACCGCCAGGCGGACCTGATGGGCCGGCCGGTCTGCGCCTCGACCGCCGCCGTGTCGAAGAAGCCCGTCGCGACCGGGGTCGCGACGACACCGACGTCCCAGTTCCGCTCCAGTGCCAGGGTGATCAACTCGCCGACGCCGTCGGCGACTCCGGCCGCGCAGACGACGACGTGGAGAAAGGGTTTCCGGGCCTGTTCAGTCACCCCGGGAACCCTACTGAACGGGGAACGACCCGCCTCGCTCGGACTCCGGCCGCGGGCCCCGGATGCGGCGCTCCTTCTCCTCGATCGCCACGTCGTTGATGCTGGCCTCGCGCCGGGCCATCAGACCGTGCTCGTCGAACTCCCAGAGCTCGTTGCCGTAACTGCGCCACCACTGGCCGTCGGCGTCACGGCACTCGTACTGGAAGCGGACGGCGATGCGGTTGCCGTCGAAGGCCCAGAGGTCCTTGCGCAGGGCGTACTCCTGCTCCCGGCGCCACTTCGCGGTGAGCAGTTCCACGATCCGGGCGCGGCCGGTGACGAAGGTGTCGCGGTTCCGCCAGACCGAGTCCTCCGTATAGGCGAGCGAGACCTTGTGCGGATCGCGGGTGTTCCAGGCGTCCTCGGCCGCCTGGACCTTCTGGGCGGCGGTCTCACGGGTGAAGGGCGGCAGGGGCGGTCGGTCGGTCATGACGGTTCCCTCGTGGACTCGGGCTGAGAACGTGCGTTCTCCGCGGTGGCTGTTAACGTAGAGAACGGTGGTTCTCACGTCAAGGCGGCAGGGAGTGAGCGGGTAGATGGACAGCGCGGTCGCCAGGGAACAGGCCCTGGACGCGGCGGAGACCCTGTTCTACGGGCGCGGCATACAGTCCGTCGGCATGGACGACATCCGAGGCACCTCGGGGGTCTCGCTCAAGCGGCTCTACCAGCTGTTCCCCGCGAAGGAGCACCTGGTGGTGGCCTATCTGGAGCGGCGCGACATCCGCTGGCGGCAGCGGCTCGCCGAGTACGTGGACGGAGACGTGCACGCGGACGGCGCCGGCCACGCGGGCGGTCACGAAGACCCGCGGCGGCGCGTCCTCGCGGTCTTCGACTGGCTGGGCCGGTGGTTCCGCGAGCCCGGTTTCCGCGGCTGCGCCTGGATCAACTCGTACGGCGAGCTCGGCGCCACGTCGGAGCCGGTCGCCGGCCAGGTCCGCGCCCACAAGCGGGCCTTCAAGGAATATCTGGCGGGGCTGGTGGGCGACGCCGGGCTGCCCGCGGAGTTGAGCGAGCAGCTGTATCTGCTGGCGGAGGGCGCCATGGTCACCGCCGCCGTCGAGCAGAGCGCGGAACCGGCCGCCCGGGCCGGGCGAGCGGCTCGCATCCTGGTCGACTCGTACGGTGCCACGGCCGGCGATTGACGGGGGGTGCGTCGGGTTGCAGACTCCCATCGAATACTTGACGGATAATTGTTCACCAGGCGAACGCGCGCGGTTCCATTCGCGCACCGTGTCGCGTCGCACGACGGGAAGAGCCGCGCATGACCCTCCATCGTGACCTGCTGATCGGCGGCAAGGACCTGCCCGCGGCCTCGGGCCGCACCGCCGAGGACGTGAACCCCTACAGCTCGCAGGTGTACGCCACGGTCGCCGCGGCCGGCGTCGAGGACGTCACCCGGGCCGTGGACGCGGCGGACGCCGCGTTCGCGGGCTGGGCCGCGCTCGGCCCGGCACAGCGCCGCAAGATCTTCCTCACCGCGGCCGACCTCCTGGAGTCCCGCACCGACGACGCGGTACGGATCATGGCGGGCGAGGTCGGCGGCACCCGGCCCTGGGCCATGTTCAACGTCGGTCTCGCCGCGAACATCCTCCGCGAGGCCGCCGCCGCGGTGACCGCGCCGCGCGGTGAGGTGTTGAGCGCGCAGGAGGAGGGCGCGCTGGGACTCGCGATCCGCGAACCCGTCGGTGTCGTGGCCGCCTTCTCGCCCTGGAACGCGCCGGTCATCCTGGGCGTCCGGGCCGTCGCCGCGCCGCTCGCCGCCGGCAACACCGTGGTGATGAAGCCGAGCGAGGACGCGCCGATCGCGTGCGGTCTGTTCATCGCGGACATCCTGCGCGAGGCGGGCCTGCCCGACGGCGTCCTGAACGTGATCACGAACGCCCCCGAGGACGCCGCGGCCGTCGCCGAGGCGCTGGTCGCCGACACGCGCGTACGGGCCGTCAACTTCACCGGCTCCACGGGCGTCGGCCGGATCATCGGCGTGCACGCGGCCCGGCACCTGAAGCCCGCTGTCCTCGAACTGGGCGGAAAGAACTCGGTGATCGTGCTGGACGACGCCGACGTCGACTACGCGGTCGACGCCGCCGTCTTCTCCGTCTTCATGAACTCCGGCCAGATCTGCATGTCCGCCGACCGGATCCTCGTGCACGAGAGCCTGGCCGAGGAGTTCACGGCCAAGTTCACCGCGAAGACCGAGTCGCTGGCGTCCGGTGACCCGGCCGACCCGCACACCGTCGTCGGCCCGCTCGTCACCCGGGACGCCGCCCACCGGGTCGCGGCGCTCGTGGCGGACGCCGTCGCCAAGGGCGCGACCGTCCTCACCGGCGGCGGCGCCCCCGACGGAGCCGTACATCCGGCGACCGTCCTGACCGACCTGCCGGAGGAGGCCGACCTGTACCGGGGCGAGGCCTTCGGCCCGCTCGCCGTGATCAGCACGTTCACCACGGACGACGAGGCCGTCTCCTTCGCCAACGCCACGGAGCACGGGCTGACCTGCGGGGTCATCACCGAGAACGGCACCCATGGGCTCAGGGTCGCCCGCCGGATCCGTACCGGCATCGTGCACGTCAACGACCAGTCCGTCGCCGACGAACCGAACGCGCCCTTCGGCGGATTCAAGAGCAGCGGGTACGGGCGGTTCGGCGGACGCTGGGGCATCGAGGCGTTCAGCAACACCCGCTGGGTGACGCTGGCCACGCAGCAGGCGCACTTCCCGTTCTGAGCAACCGGGCGCACCTGGGCAGGCGTGCGGGTGAAACGGCTCGTACGGGATGAACGGCTGGGGCCGACGTGTTGAATCCTTGAGTCCGTACGACGCATCGCACGCAACGACGACCGATGGGATGGATGCCATGCCTCTTGAGGGTGAGTACGAGCCCAGCCCCGCGCAGCAGGTACGCGAACAGGTGGAACTGTACGAGCGCTCCGGCGGTACCGAGGGAACGACGATGCGGGGGATGCCCGTGATCGTGCTGACCACCCGGGGCGCCAAGAGCGGCAAGATCCGCAAAACGCCGCTCATGCGCGTCGAGCACGAGGGCAGTTACGCCGTCGTCGCCTCGCTCGGCGGTGCCCCCAAGCACCCTGTCTGGTACCACAATGTCGTCGGCGACCCCCACGTGGAGCTCCAGGACGGACCGACGCGCCAGGACATGACCGCGCGGGAGGTGACCGGCGAGGAGAAGGCCCTGTGGTGGCAGCGCGCCGTCGCCGCGTACCCGGACTACGCCGACTACCAGAAGAACACCGACCGCGAGATCCCGGTCTTCGTCCTGGAGCCCGTCACCGGCGAGTAGTCCGCCGGAAAACAGTGTGCATGACCCGGGGAGCGCCGGGCACCCGATGTTCAGGTCCCGCCGCGCTCCCCCGTCGTGGCGGGGCCGCTCTCGTGTGCCGCGGCGCGGCGCGCGAGGCGGGCGTCCGTCACGTCGAGGTAGATCTGGTCGGCCGCCGGGACCAGGTGGGAGACGGACGCCTTGATGCGTACGGCGACGAGTTCCACCTCCTCGCTGTCCAGGCCGGGCGTGAGGTCGATACGGGCGGCCACCAGCGTCGAGTCGGGGCCCAGCTGCATGGTCAGCAGGGACTCCACGGAGTCGATCTCCGGCTGCGCGTCCAGCAGGGCGCGGATGCGGCCGCTCGACTCCTCGTCGGTGGCCTGGCCGATCAGCTGGTCGCGCGCGTCACGGCCCAGCCGGTACGCCACGTGGACGAGCAGCACCCCGATGGCCATCGAGGCCGAGGCCTCCCAGACGACCTGGCCGGTCACCATGTGAAGGGCCATGCCGGCGATCGCGAGGAGCACGCCCAGTACGGCGGTGCTGTCCTCCGCGACGACGGTACGCAGGGCCGGGTCGCGGACCCCGGCGAAGCCGCCACCCTGCTGGTGGACCTGGTGGAGCGCGCGCAGCAGGGACCCGCCCTCCGCGAGGAGAGCCACGCCCAGGACCACGAGCCCCGCCACGTATCCGCTGTGGGACTCCGAGGTCTCGCTGCCCAGGGCTTCGAAGCCCTGGAAGAAGGAGAAGCAGCCGCCCATCAGGAAGATGCCCACGGCGGCCAGCAGGGACCAGAAGAAGCGTTCCTTTCCGTAGCCGAAGGGGTGGCGGCGGTCGGCGGGCCGTCGGCTGCGGCGCAGGGCGGCCAGCAGGAAGACCTCGTTCAGGCTGTCGGCCACCGAGTGCGCCGCCTCCGAGAGCAGCGCGGGCGATCCGGCGAAGACGCCGCCCACGGCCTTGGCCACGGCGATGACGAGGTTGGCGGCCAGCGCCACCAGCACGGTGACGCGGGTCCGGCGGTCCGAAGGGGAGGAGGGCTTACGTCTCACCCCCGCCGACTGCCCCGTTCCCCCTGCCTCACACGAGGTGACAGGGGATTTAGGGGAACAACAACTCTCACCGAAGCACACGTACGGGTACGTAAGGACGACGTACGGAAGGGAGACGCGTCATGAGCGACACCGAGGGCGACAGCGCGGCCGAGGGCAACGCCGCGTACGGAAAGAAGTCCTTCAAGCGGTCGAAGAGCCACTTCTCGGACCGGGTGACGGCCGACGGGCGGGACGGCTGGCCGGTCGAGGCGGGGCGCTACCGGCTGGTCGTCAGCCGGGCCTGTCCCTGGGCGAGCCGCGCGGTGATCTCGCGGCGGCTGCTGGGTCTTGAGGAGGCCCTGCCGATGGCGATCACGGACCCGATCCAGGACGACCGCAGCTGGCGGTTCACGCTGGATCCCGGCGGGCTCGATCCCGTACTGGGCATCCGGTACCTCGCCGAGGCGTACGAGGCCCGGGAGCCGGGCCATCCGGGCGGCGTCAGTGTGCCCGCGGTGGTGGACGTACCCAGCGGGCGCCTGGTGACCAACGACTACCAGCAGCTCACCCTGGACCTCGCCACCGAGTGGCGGGACCTGCACCGCGAAGGGGCACCCGACCTCTATCCGGAAGCGCTCCGCGACGAGATCGACGAGGTCGCGGCGGGGGTGTACGAGGACGTGAACAACGGTGTGTACCGGGCCGGGTTCGCGACCGGCCAGAAGGAGTACGCGGCGGCCTGCGAGGGCGTGTTCGGCCGGCTGGAGCTGCTGTCGCAACGGCTGGCGCGGCGGCGGTACCTGGTCGGGGACACAATCACGGAGGCGGACATCCGGCTGTTCACGACGCTGGTCCGCTTCGACGCCGTCTATCACGGCCATTTCAAGTGCAACCGCCACAAGTTGACGGAGGATCAGGTCCTGTGGGCGTACGCCCGTGATCTTTACCAGACGCCCGGGTTCGGGGACACCGTCGACTTCGACCACATCAAACGGCACTACTACCAGGTGCACGAGGGCATCAACCCGACCCGCATCGTGCCGCTCGGTCCCGACCTCTCCGGCTGGCTGACCTCGCACGGCCGCGAGGAACTGGGCGGGCGCCCGTTCGGGGACGGGAGCCCGCCGGGTCCCGTCCCCGAAGGCGAAGAGGTACCGCCGGCGGGCCGGCCCTGAACCCGGCGGGCCCCCGACACCGGGCCGGGCGGGCGGAACAGCTCGCGGCCGGCCGCGTATCCGCCGTTGAACTGGACACTCGCCAGGGGCCCGCGAGAACACGAGCCGAAGGAGAGCCAGTGCAGAAGAAGAAGCTGCCCGTCGTCTACAAGCCGATCGGATTCCTGCTCGGCTGGACGAGCGGAACTCTCGCCGGGATGGCGTTCCGGGCGACCTGGAAGGCGATCCGCCACGAGGACGACGCGCCCGACGCGCTGGACAAGGACCGCGGCTGGGGCGAGGTGCTGTTCGCCGCGGCCGTGCAGGGCGCGATCTTCGCCGTCGTGCGCAGCGCGGTGGACCGTACGGGTGCGACAGCCATAGAGCGGTCCACCGGAGTGTGGCCCTCCGGTGAGAAGGGGGGCCGCGACTGACTCCCTTACGGTCCCGTACGGTTGGCCTTCACACAGGTGGCCGACAGGCATGGGCCGACAGGCACGAGCTGACAGTCAGGGGAGCCGGTCGTGACGAACCAGGCAGTGGTGGGCGACACCGTCGAGGACTTCACTCTCCCCGACGAGACCGGCACGCCCCGGCAGCTCTCGGAGCTGCTGGGCGAAGGGCCCGTCGTGCTGTTCTTCTACCCGGCGGCGCTGTCCGCGGGCTGCACCGCCGAGGCCTGTCACTTCCGCGACCTGGCCGCCGAGTTCGCGGCTGCCGGGGCGCGGCCGGTGGGGATCAGCGGCGACACCGTCGAGCGCCAGCAGGAGTTCGCGGACAAGCACACCCTCGGGTTTCCGCTGCTGGCCGACCCGGACGGCGCGGTCCGCGAGCGGTTCGGGGTGAAGCGCGGCCTCTCGCTCGCGCCCACCAAGCGGGTCACCTTCGTGATCGCCGAGGACCGGAGGGTACTAGAGGTGGTGCGCAGCGAGATCCGGATGAGCACGCACGCGGACCGCGCCCTGGCGGCCCTGCGCGCGCACCGCGGCTGAGCCGTCCGGCGGCCCGCCGAGGGCGACCGTCCCGACCGCGGCCGAGCCGTCCGGGGCGACGTGCGGGTGGTTCAGCCCTGCTTGGGAGCGGTGTCCGGCTCCAGGCGCAGGGTGAACGAGTGGCCGGACGGGTCGGCGTACCCCCGCTCCTCGTACGGGCTGCCCGGGTCCTTGGTCTCCAGCGGCCGTCCGCCGAGTCCGACGACCTTGCGTTCGGCCGTGTCCAGGTCCTCGACGCGGAAGTCCAGGTGGGTCTGGAGGGAGTTCTCGGGGCGCGGCCAGCTGGGCGGGGTGGCGTTCACGTCCCGCCGGAACGCCATCCTCATTCCCCCGGCTCCCTTGATCTCGACCCGGTTCGCCGTCGCGTCGGTCTCCTCGCCGTCGAGGAACTCCTTGTAGAACGCGGCGAGTTTCTCGGGCTCGGAACAGTCCAGGACCACGACGCCTGCCACTATCAGTGCCATATCTCCTCCGTAGGCCGACCGAGCGCGAACGGCGGTCCGCCCACTGCTCCGACGACCGGGTACCCCGTCCCGCGGAATCAGCACGTGAAAGCGCCCGAACAGGAGCCGACGCCCCGGATGTGACGCGAGGTCACCTCATGTCCGGCCCGAGACGGGCGACCGCAGCCCCCCGGGACGGCACGCGGCCCGCCGAGGTGACGCTCACAGCGGCTGCCCGAGCGTGAGTGCGCGCGGACCGAAGCCGTTGCGCTCGTAGAAGCGGACAGCGTCCTCGTTGGCCGCATAGGCCGTCACCTCCGCCTGCTGGGCGCCCTGTTCCCGCGCCCAGTCGAGAAACCCGGCCACGAGCCGCGCCCCGACCAGGGTGCCGCGATGCGCCGTGCGCACGTACAGGCTGAGCAGAGTGGCGACCTTCACGGGACGCACCGCGGAGCCCTCCGCGACCGTGCCCGCGAGATGACCCACGACCTCGCCCTCGTACTCGGCCACGAGCAGCAGCCGCGCCGGGTCGTCGAGCCCCGAGGCGAAGCGCTCCGCCCCGTGCGCGAGCGGCCAGTCGACGTCGACCGTCGGGTCGCGGGTTCCCGCGTCCTCGGCGAACAGGGCCGCGCTGGAGGCGACGAGCGCCGGGACGTCCTGCGGGCGGGCCCTGCGGACGGCTGTCTGGTCGTGGTTGTCGCTCATGGGGCGACGTTAGCGAGCGGGTCCGACAGTGGCTCGGTGACTTTCTGGACAGGTGTCCATGTATATTGGGCACCTGTCCAGGAAATCACCGAAGGAGATCACCTCGATGCAGACGCTCGCGAACGTACTGGTCGGGCTCGTCGCCGTCCTGCACGCGTACATCCTTGTTCTGGAGATGTTTCTGTGGGAGCGCAAGCCGGGGCGCGGGCTGCACGGGTTCGACGCGGAGATGGCGCGGGCCACCGCTCCGCTCGCCGCCAACCAGGGGCTCTACAACGGGTTTCTCGCGGCCGGGCTCGTCTGGGGTCTGATCGCCGGCGAGCCGACCGGTTTCCGCGCCCAGGTCTTCTTCCTCGTGTGCGTGGTCGTCGCGGGTGTGTACGGGACGGTCACCGCGAACCGGCGCATCCTGTTCGCGCAGGCCCTGCCCGGCGCGCTCGCCCTCGCCGCCGTCCTCGTCGCCCGGTGACCTCCGACCCCCGGGCCGAGCGCACCCGGGCCAAGCTGCGCCGGGCCCTCCTCGACGAGTGCGCCCGGCGGCCGCTCGCGGAGGTCGGCGTCGCGGCGCTGGCACGCGCCGCCGGGGTCGGCCGGGCCACGTTCTACCTCCACTACGCCGGCCTTGAGGCACTGGCCGTCGACGCCTGCGCCGATGTCGTACGCGACGCCGTGGACGCCCTGCACGCGTGGCGGGGCCGGCCCGACCCCACGTCGGCACCGGACGCGCTACTCGTGTTCTTCGCCGGGCTGCCACCGCATGCCCCGCTGTACCGTGCCCTGTTGAGTCCGGGCGGCGGCGGTCCGCTCGGCCGCGTGCTCCATCAGGACCTGCGCGCCCGCAGCCTCGCCGAACGCGAACTCGTCGGCGCGCCCCAGGCTCCCGTCGTCGCGTCCGCCGTCGCCGCGACCTTCGCGGGCGTCCTCGCCGACTGGCTGCACGGGCTCGTCGAGGGCACGCCCGAGGAGATCGCCCACACGGTGTGGCGCCTGCTCGTGGCCCTGCACGCCGTCCGGTGGGAGGCCACCCCGTAGGACAACCGGGGCACCTACGGGAGGAGTCATGGCCGGCGGCTCGCGTGGAACGTACGCCGGTACGCCTGCGGTGACACCCCGATCGCCGCGTGCAGATGCTGTCGCAGCGAGGTGCCCGTGGCGAAGCCGACCTCGCCCGCGATCTGGTCCACCGGCAGATCGCTGGATTCGAGCAACTGCCGTGCCCGCTCGACGCGTTGCTGGATGAGCCAGCGGCCGGGGCTCATCCCGACCTCGTCGCTGAAGCGGCGGGCGAAGGTCCGCAGGCTCATCCGGGCGTGGTCGGCCAGACCGGCCAGGGTCAGCGGCTCACCGAGGCGCTCCAGCGCCCAGTGCCGGGTGGCCGCGGTGCTCGTCGCCGTGGGTCCGGGCACAGGCTGCTCGATGTACTGCGCCTGGCCGCCCTCCCGCCAGGGCGGCACCACACAGGTACGTGCCACCCGGTTGGCCAGTTCGCTGCCGTGGTCCTTGCGCACGAGGTGCAGGCAGACGTCCACGCCCGACGCGGCGCCCGCCGAGGTGAGGAGATTGTCCTCGTCGACGAACAGCACGTCCGCGTCGAGGTCCACGTCCGGGTACATCTGCCGGAACAGTCCGGCCAGGCACCAGTGCGTGGTCGCCCGGCGGCCGGCCAGCATCCCGGCCGCCGCCAGTACGAAGGCACCCGTACAGATGGAGACGATCCGGGTGCCGGGACCGATGGCCTTGAGCGCCTCGGCCACCGCGTCGGGCAGGCCGGCGACGATGTGCGACACCGCGAAGGGCGGGATGACCACGGTGTCGGCCGTACGCAGCACTTCGGGGCCGTGCTCGACGGTGATCGAGAAGTCCGAGTCGCTGCGGACCGGCTGCCCGTCGACCGTGCAGGTCAGCACCTCGTACCGGCCCTCTGCGGAGCCGAACACACGCTGGGGGATGCCCAGTTCGAAGGGGTAGACCCCGTCCAGGGCGAGCACGACGACTCGCTCCACGGGTCCGTCGTATGTCTGCGGCATGGCACGATCCTATCGGACGATGGCAATCATGCCATTTCCCGGTCCGCCGGAATCGGGCAGGCTGAGTCACATGAGCACTGCGAACACGATGCGCGCGATCAGTCAGGACGTCCTCGGCGGTCCCGAGGTCCTCAAGGAAGTGGAGCGGGAGATCCCGAAGCCGGGGCCGAGCGAGGTGCTGGTCCGGGTGCACGCGGCGGGCCTGAACCCGACCGACTGGAAGCACCGGGCGCACGGCAACTTCCTCAAGCCCCCGTTCGTCCTCGGCTGGGACGTCTCCGGCGTCGTCGAGGCCGTCGGTCTCGGCGTCGTCATCCACGAGCCGGGCGACGAGGTCTTCGGCATGCTGCCTTACCCGTTCGGCGTAGGGGCGCACGCCGAATACGTCACCGCGCCCGCGCGGGCCTTCGCCCGCAAGCCGGCCGAGGTCGACCACACGCAGGCGGGAGCCCTGCCGCTCGCGGCGCTCACCGCCTGGCAGGCGCTGGTCGACACGGCGGACGTGCGGCCGGGACAGCGGGTGCTGATCCATGCCGCGGCCGGCGGGGTGGGGCACCTGGCCGTCCAGATCGCCAAGGCGCGGGGGGCGTATGTGATCGGTACGGCGAGCTCCGGGAAGCACGAGTTCGTGCGCGGACTGGGCGCCGACGAGCTCATCGACTACCGGGAGACCGACTTCACCGAGGCCGTGGGGGACGTCGACGTCGTCCTGGACACGGTCGGGGGCGACTACCGCTCGCGTTCGCTGCGGACGCTGCGTCCCGGCGGGCTGCTGGTGACGCTCCTGGTGTCCGGGACCTCGGAGCTCGCGGAGGAGGCGGAGGGGCTCGGGGTGCGGGCGGTGGAGATGCTCGTGGAGGCCGATCAGACCGGGATGCGGGCGATCGCCGAGCTTGTTGCCGAGGGGAAGTTGCGGGCCACTGTCGCGGAGGTGTTCCCGTTGGCCGACGCGGCGAAGGCGCATGCGGCGGGTGACACCGGGAGGACTGTGGGGAAGCTGGTTCTTCAGGTGCGGTAGGTCTTCGGGGTGCGTCTTCGGGGTGCCTCGCTCACATCCTGGGGGATGTGGACGGGGCACCCCTGCGTTGGTCGGCCGCGTTGTGTGGCTGCGTTGTTCGGCTGCGGGTTCGTCGTGGCTTGTCGCGCAGTTCCCCGCGCCCCTTAAGAGATGGGGGCGCCGGAGGTGTTGGGCCGCGAGCTCGTCGTGGCTTGTCGCGCAGTTCCCCGCGCCCCTGAAGAGGTGGGCGGGGTGGCCTTTCTTAAATCGTCGACATATGTCAATCGAACATGCTGAAATTCGCTCTAACGGGGGTAGCTTGCAGGGTGAGGGACGGGGCAGTGTTCGGGCCCTGGTGGCCCTTATGGAGGTGATGCGTCGTGGGTGGCAGCTCCAGACCGCTCTCCCCGCACCTGCGTGTCCACGAGGACCGCGGCCACACCGTGCTCGAATTCCACGGCGAGATCGACATCCTCGCCTCGCTGGACATCATCCCCGTGCTGGACGCGGCGACGGGACGCCCGGCCGCCGACGTCGTCCTGGACCTGCGGCACATCGAGTTCTTCGACTGCTCGGGCCTGCGTCTGCTGCACCGGGCCCGGCGCCGGGTCCTCGCCCGGGGCGGGCAGGTGCACCTGGTCTGCACCCATCCGCTGACCCTGCGCATCCTGCGCGTGACCGAACTCGCCGGGGTCATGCCACCGCTGGCGAGCATGGACGAAGCCCTCGGCCACCCCTCGACCGCCTCGGGCCTCAGGGGCCGGTGACCAGTTGCAGGTCCGTCTCGATACCGGCGGCGCACGCCTGGAGCCTGGGCACCATGTCCCGCAGCTCGTCGAGGCTGCGCATCCCCGCCCCGACGGCGATGTTCGCCGCGGCGATGACGGCACCCGAGCGGTCGTGCACCGGGACGGCCACTGCCCGCAGGCCCTGGTTCAGCTCCTGGTCCGCCACACAGAAACCGCTCTTGCGGGTCGCCTCGATGATCGTACGGAGTTCCGCGGTGTCGCGGACCGTCCGGTCGGTCAGCGGCTGGAGGTCGACCCGGCCCAGGTAGTCCAGGAAGGCGTCCTCCCCCAGGCCGGCGAGCAGTACCCGCCCCATGGCCGTGGCGTAGGCCGGGAAACGGGACCCCACGTTGATCGACACGGTGATGACGCCGCGCGCCGGCACGCGCGCCACGTGCACCACGTGGTCACCGTCGAGCACGGACAGCGCCGTGGTCTCCTGCACGTCGTGCATCAGGTCCTTGAGATGGGGCTCGGCGATCTGCGGGGTGGAGAGCGCCCGTAGATAGGCGTGTCCCAGTTCGAGGATCTTCGGGGTGAGCCCGAACAGCGCCCCCTCGCTGCGCACATAGCCCAGCTTCAGCAAGGTCAGCAGCGAGCGCCGGGTCGCGGCGCGCGAGAGTCCCGCCGCCCGCGCCACATCACTGAGCGACCGGGCCGGATGATCCGCGTCGAAGACCTTGATCACTTCCAGTCCGCGTGCCAGCGACTGGACGAAGTCCGGTTCTGTCGGCCCGACTTCGAGCGGTTCCATGTGCCATCTCCTGTCTCGGCGCGGTCGCGGCGCCCACTGTCCCACATTCCGTCGAGGCCGTGCGATCAGCAGTGTACGCACAGCGAACGATTGTGCGTGCGTCTAGCGCACACGTGTTCAGAAATGTATGGTCGCTCCCATCGCACCTCGGGTCCGGTCTTCCGGGCCCCCTTCCAGTGGAGGAACGATGGAGTTCCCGATCATGCGGAGAAGGACGGCTCTGGCCGCCGCGGCAGGGCTGGCCCTGTCACTCACCGCCTGCGGCAACGGCGGTTCCTCGACCGGTCTTGACCCCTCGTCCAAGACACCGGTGACCGTGCGGGCCGGGTTCATCCCGGTCATCGACGTGGCCGCGCTCTACCTGGGGCAGAAGCAGGGCTTCTTCGCCGACCACGGCATCAAGCTGGACATCAAGACCGCCCAGGGCGGTGCGGCTCTGGTGCCGCCGGTGGTCAGCGGTGAGTACCAGTTCGCCTTCAGCAACATCGTCTCGGTCCTGGCCGCCCGCGACAAAGGCCTGCCGTTGAAGGTCATCGCCTCCGGGTCCAACTCCACCGGCCACGCCGGCAAGGACGTCACGATGATCCGGGTCCCGAAGGACAGCCCGATCCGGTCGGCCGCGGATCTCGCCGGCAAGAAGGTCAGTGTCAACACGCTCAACAACCTGCTGCAGATGCTGGGCGAGGTGGCCGTCACCGCGGACGGCGGTGACCCGGACAAGGTCAAGTTCGTCGAGCTGCCGTTCCCGGACGCGGTCACCGCGCTGGGCAAGGGCGACATCGACGCCATGGTCACCGCCGAGCCGTTCGACACCATCGCCGCGGGTGCCGACACCAGGGTCGTCGCCTCGCCCTATCTGGAGATGGCGAAGACCAGCCTGACGACGTCGGTCTACTTCACCTCGGAAGACCAGCTGAAGAAGAACCCCAAGCTGTTCACCGCGCTGAAGGCCGCCATCGACGAGTCGCTCGCCTACGCGGAGGCCCACCCCCGCGAGACCAGGGCCCAGCTGGCGTCATTCATGAAGATCGAGCCGGGGGTGGCCCAGAAGGTCACCCTGCCCACGTTCTCGCCGACGATTCCGCAGTCGTCGGTCGAGGCGTTCGTCAAGGCCGCCCGCAGCCACGGCCTGCTCGACGGCGACATCTCCTACGACGACCTCGTGTGGTCGGGAACGGCCGGCTGACATGAGGACCACACTCCGCAGCGACCTGCCGGTGGGCAGCTCCCGCTGGGCCGTCCGCCGGGCCCAGTGGCGTTCCCTCGGCATCTCCGACGAGGAGATGACCCGGCCCAAGATCGCCATCGTCAACTCCTCGTCCGACCTCGCCGCCTGCTTCGCCCACCTCGACGACATCGTGCCGGTGCTCAAGGAAGCCATCCGCAAGGCGGGCGGACTGCCCTTCGAGATCCGCACCGCCGCCCCGGCCGACTTCATCACCAGCGCCGGCGCCGGCGGCCGGTACGTGCTTCCCACCCGCGACCTCATCGTCAACGACATAGAGGTCGTCGTGGAAGGCGCCCTGCTCGACGGCATGGTGTGTCTCAGCTCGTGCGACAAGACCGCGCCCGCCCACATGATGGCGGGCGGCAGGCTCGACGTACCCACTCTGATCGTCGCGTGCGGCTATCAGCGCAGCGCCCTGCACGAGGACGGCGGCGCCGACATCGAGGACGTCTTCCTGCACGCCGGCCACACCGCCCTGGGCCGTACGTCCGCCGAGGACCTGCTCGCCATGTCCGAGGACGCCATCCGCGGCCCCGGGGTCTGCGCGGGAATGGGCACCGCCAACACCATGCACATGGCCGCCGAGGCACTCGGCATGGCACTTCCCGGCACCACGCCGACCCGGGCCGACGGCGCCGTCATGTGGGACGCGGTCCGGGCGGCCGGCCGCGGCATCGTGGACATGGTCCACGAGGGACGGACGGCACGGTCGGTACTCACACCGGCCGCGATCCGCAACGCCGTCACCGTGATGCTCGCGATCGGCGGCTCGATCAACTCCGTCAAGCACCTCCAGGCCGTCGCCGTCGAGGCCGGTCTCGACGTCGACGTGTGGCGGACGTACGAGGAACTGGCCGACCGGGTCCCCGTCATCACCGCGGTACGGCCCAACGGCCCGCACCTCATCGAGCAGCTCGACGACGCCGGCGGCACCCGCGGCGTCCTCGCGGCCCTGGCTCCCCTGCTGGACCTGGACACCGTCGGGGTCACCGGCCGCCCGCTCGGCGAACTCGTCGCCGAGACACCGGCGCCCGGTGCGGAGTTCATCCGCCCACTCGCCGATCCGTTCACCCGCCGGCCCTCGATCGTGATCCTGCGCGGCTCCCTGGCCGCCGAGGGATCCATCGTCAAGCTGCCCGCCGACGAGGAACGGCCCACCGGATTCCGCGGCCCGGCCCGCTGCTACCCCTCCCGGGAGGCGGCCATCGCCGGCCTCGCGGCGGGTGAGGTGCGGGCCGGTGACGTGGTGGTGCTGCGCGGCATGGGGCTGCACGGCGGCCCCGGCATGGCCATGGCGTCGGCCTTCGTGTTCGCCCTCGACGGCGCCGAGCTCGGCGAGAAGGTCGCGGTCGTCACCGACGGCCAGCTCTCCGGTCTTGTCAACAAGGGCATCGTGGTCGGCGAGGTCTCCCCCGAGGCCGCCGTCGGCGGACCGCTCGGCCGGGTCCACGACGGCGACCTGATCAGCATCGACCTCACCACCCGCACCATCGACCTGGAGGTCGACCCGGACACCCTGGCCGGCCGCGAGCCCGTCGCCGCGGAGACCGTCCGTACCCCGGGATGGCTGGCCGCCTACGACCGGACCGTCACCAGCCCCGCCTGCGGCGCCGTACTCGCCCGCGAAGGCTGCGCGAACACCTGCGGCGGCGGGCGGGGCCACGGAAGCACCCGGACGTGGGGAGACGTACAGGCTCCCGACCAAGGCGCCCGGACCCACGGAGACGTACAGATCCGCGAAGACGTCCAGACACCCGGAGACGTCCAGGCCCGCGGAGGTGTCCGGTGAAAGTGCTCGACGCGACACGGCCGGGCAAGGCTCCGGCCGCCCCGGCCCCGCGCCGCCGCGCGGCCCGGCCCCGTATCGCCCCGCTGGTCGGCATCGTCCTCGCCGCACTCGCCGCCGAGATCGTTCCCCGTACGGGGCTGATCGCGGGCGACGCGCTGCCCCCGCTCAGCTCCGTCCTGGCCGAGCTCGGCCGGCAGGCGGGCGACGCCGCCCTGTGGGAGGCCCTGGGCCGCACGGTCCGTACCTGGGCCGTCGGCCTTGTGGTCGCCGTCGTCGCCGGCGTGGTGGTCGGCGTGCTCATCGGACTGGTGCCGATACTGCGCGCGATCACCGCGTCCACGGTGGAGTTCCTGCGCCCCATCCCCTCCGTGGCCCTGATCCCCGCGGTCATCCTGGTCTTCGGCACCGGCTTCGAGTCCGGAGTGGTGCTCATCGTCTACGCCGGTTTCTGGCAGGTGCTCGTGCAGGTGCTCTACGGCGTCCAGGACATCGACCCGGTCGCGCACGACACCGCCCGCTCCTACCGCTTCAGTGTCTGGGGCCGGGTGCGGTACGTCATCTGGCCGACCGCGCTGCCCTTCGTGTTCACCGGGATCCGGCTGGCCGCCTCGGTCGCGCTCGTCCTGGCCATCACCGGCGAGCTGGTGATCGGCACCCCGGGGATCGGGCAGCTCATCTCGGTGGCGCAGAGCAGCGGCGCGACGACCGAGATGTTCGCGCTCGTCCTGGTCACCGGTGTCCTCGGTGTCCTGGTCAACACGGGATTCCGGTACGCGGAGCGGGCCGTGCTCGGCTGGCATCCCTCGGTCCGGCGATCGGCGGGTGCGCGATGAACATCCTGAACTTCCTGCGCCGCGTCCTGTACGCGCTCGGTCTGCCCGCGGCTCTCGTGGCCCTGTGGTGGGTCACCAGCGTCAACAGCACCAGCTACTACTTCCCGCCGCTGCCGGACGTCCTCGACCAGTTCGGCCGGCTGTGGCTCGCCGGCCGGTTCGCCGACGACGTGGTGCCCAGCCTGGTCCGGCTGCTCACCGGGTTCCTCGTCTCCGCCGTGATCGGCGTGGCGCTGGGCGTCGCCCTCGGCCTGACCGACGTGCTGCGGCGCGGCGCCGAGCCGGTCCTCGAATTCCTCCGGGCGCTCCCGCCGACCGTGCTCGTACCGGTCATCGCGATCGTCGCAGGCATCGGCGACGGGGCGAAGATCCTGGTCATCGTCTCCGGCTGTGTGTGGCCGGTCCTGCTGAACACCGTCGAGGGCGTACGCGCCGCCGACGACGTCATGATCGACACCTGCCGCACCTACGGCATCACCCGCGGCGCGCGGCTGCGTCACATGGTGCTCCCCGCCGCCGCCCCGCAGATCGCGGCCGGACTGCGGCAGGCCCTGTCGATCGGGCTGATCCTGATGGTCATCGGCGAGATGTTCGCCGCCACCAACGGTCTCGGCTTCAGCATCGTGCAGTTCCAGCGGACCTTCGCGATCCCGCAGATGTGGAGCGGCATCATCCTGCTCGGCCTCATCGGATTCGCCCTCTCCGCGTTGTTCACCGTTGTCGAGAAGCGGGTCCTGGGCTGGTACCTGGGCCTGCGCGAGTCGCAGAAGAGGAACGGCTGATGACAGACATGGTCTCCGTCAAGGGCCTCAACAAGGTCTACGAGTCCGCCGGCCGCCGGGTGGAGGCGATAGGCGACATCACGTTCTCCGTGGCCCGGGGCGAGTTCGCCTGCATCGTGGGCCCCTCGGGCGCGGGCAAGACGACACTGCTGAAGTGCCTGGCAGGTCTCCTCACCCCCACGGCGGGCGAGGTGCTGCTCGACGGCGTCCCCGTGACCGGGCCGCCCCCCGGTATGGCCGTGGTGTTCCAGGAGTACGGCCGCAGCCTGTTCCCCTGGAAGACCGTGCGGCAGAACATCGACCTGCCGCTGCGGCAGAAGAAGCTGCCCCGCGCCGAGCGCGACCGGCTGGTCACCGACTCCCTGGGCGCGGTCGGACTCGCCGACGCCGGCGACGCGTACCCCTGGCAGCTCTCGGGCGGTATGCAGCAGCGGGTCGCCATCGCCCGGGCCGTCGCCTACGAGCCGCAGGTGCTGCTCATGGACGAGCCCTTCGCGGCCG
The DNA here is from genome assembly GCF_001418335.1 of Streptomyces aurantiacus. Classification (GTDB taxonomy): domain Bacteria; phylum Actinomycetota; class Actinomycetes; order Streptomycetales; family Streptomycetaceae; genus Streptomyces; species Streptomyces aurantiacus. Next base: position 33,508 of record NZ_LIPP01000028.1, read on the forward strand.
TCGACGCGCAGACCCGGGCCGACCTCGAAGACCTCGTCCGGTCGCTGTGGCGGTCGCTGGGCATCACGACGCTGTTCGTCACCCACGACATCGACGAGGCGGTCTACCTCGGCGAGCGGGTCCTGGTCCTGTCCGCCTCGCCCACCTGTGTCCTGGACGACGTCCCCATCGGGCTGCCGGCCGAACGCGACCAGGTCACCAGCCGTTCGACGAGCGCCTTCGCCGAGCTGCGCACCCGGGTGCACCGCGGCATCCAGGACGCCAAGGCCGGCCGCCGCACCTCCGGGGCCGCCGCGTGACCGCGTACACCGACGAGGGCTCCGGACGGCCGGTCCTCCTCTCGGCCTCGCTCGGCACCACCGCCGCGATGTGGGCGCCGCAGCGCGCACGCCTGCGCGCCGGACGCCGGGTGATCGCGTACGACCACCGCGGGCACGGCGCCTCCCCGGCGCCCCCGGGACCGTACGACCTCGCCGGCCTGGTCCACGACGCCGTCACCCTGCTCGACACGCTGGAGATCGAATCCGCCGACGTCGTGGGAGTGAGCCTCGGTGGCACCGTCGGGCTCGCTCTCGCGGCCGACCACCCCGGGCGGGTACGCAGCCTCGTCACCGTCAACGCGCCCGTCGTCGCGGACGACCCCGGCTTCTGGCGGCGACGCGCCGCGGCGGTCCGCGAACAGGGCATGGCGGTGGCCACCTCGGGCCTGCTGGGCCGCTGGTACGCCCCCGCCGTGGCGGACGCACCACCACCGCTGGTGACGGACACCGTCGGCGGCGTCGGACGCCTCGACCCCGAGGGGTACGCGGCCTGTTGCGAAGCCATCGCCGGAACGGATCTCCGCGACCGGCTGGCCGGCATCCGGTGCCCCGTCCTCGTGGTGAACGGGCTCGCGGACGCCGTCGTACCCGCCCACCACGCGCGGACCGTCGCCGACACCGTGCCCGGCGCCCGGCACGTCGCCCTGCCCGGCGCCGGACACCTGCTGACCCAGGAGATCCCCGACCGGTTCCACGCGCTGCTGACCGAACACTGGACCGCCACCGTCGAGCGAAAGGCCACCCCGTGAACAGCTACGTCACCGAACCCACCCGGCAGACCCCGGTGCTCGGCGAGTGGGAAGTGGTCGTCCTCGGCGGAGGCCCCGCCGGGCTGGCCGCGGCCACCGCCGCCGCCCGCGCCGGTCGCAGCACCCTGCTGGTGGAGAAGGGCGGATACCTCGGCGGCGCCGGTACCGGCGGCGGCCTCTCCACCTTCTGCGGCATGTACTCCAACGTCCACGGCGAGCACGTCCTCACCGTCCGCGGGCACGCCACCGAACTCCTGGAGCGCATCGACCGCCTCGGCGGGCTGCGCGCCCCGCACCTGTCCTTCGCCGACCGCATCCAGGCGCAGGCCTACGACATCCCGGCCTACCGCAGCGCCGCCGACGAACACGTCCTCGCCGCCGGGGCCCAACTGCTCTACCACGCCTTCGCGGTGGGCGCGATCACCGGCCCGTCGGGGATCGAGGCGGTCGTCGTGGAGTCCAAGTCCGGCCGTGGCGTCCTGCGCGGCCAGGTCTTCATCGACTCCTCCGGGGACGGTGACCTGATGGCCTGGTCCGGTACGGGACACGAGAAGGCCGATCCGTACGGCGACATGCTCTTCCCGTCCACCATGTTCCGTATCAACGCGGTGGACGACGAGCGCGCCGGGCCCGCGTGGAAGACGCTGCCCCGGCTCATGGACGAGGCGGTCGCGGCCGGCCGGCCCCGCTTCCCCCGGCGCGGCGCCATCGTGCGCCCCCAGCGGGACGCCATCGAGTGGCGGGCCAACGCGACCCAGCTGCGCAACCCGGACGGCAGCGCCGTCGACGGCACCGACGTCTGGCAGCTCACCCACGGTGAGGTGCAGGGCCGCGCACAGGCCCAGGAGGTGTTCGGCTTCATACGCGAGAACCATCCCGGCTTCGAGCGGTCCTACATCGTCGACATCGGCCCCGAGATCGGTATCCGCGAGACCCGCCGGCTCCTCGGCCGGTACGTCCTCACCGAGGACGACGTCCGCTCGTGTGCCCGCTTCGAGGACTCGATCGGCCTCAACGGCTGGCCGGTGGAGGCCCATGTCGACGGCGACCTCGACATCCGCTGGCCCTACGGCGACGACCCGGTGGGCTACAACCAGCTGCCCTATCGCGTGCTCGTCCCCTCCGAAGGACCCGGGAACCTGCTGGTCGCCGGGCGCTGTGCGTCGATGACCCACGGCGGCCAGTCCGCCGCCCGCGTCGCGGGCCCCTGCTTCGCCATGGGACAGGCCGCGGGCACGGCCGCCCACCTGGCGCTCAAGGCCCGGAGCACGGTCGCCGAGGTCGACACCGGCGAGCTGCGCGCCGAACTCGAAGAGGAGGGCGCATGTCTGACGCTGTGAGGTCCTCATGATGCTGAGCCCCGCCGACGAGCGCATGCTGGCCGGCGAACAGGGCCCGGCGGTCGCCGCCCTCGAACTCCTGGTGAAGTACGGCGACCTGATGGGCGCGGAACACCTCATCGACACGGACAACGTGTGCGGCGCCAACCTGTTCGGGCCCCGGCACTCCCGGGTGCTGGGCACCACCGACCCGGCCGCGCTGTTCTCCCGCTTCTCGCTCGACCTGGAGGAGACGGTCGACGTGCCGCCGTTCCGCGCGCACAGCTGCCAGCTCATCGGGCCCCGGGACCGCGACCAGTGGGAGCTGCAGGGCATCGCGCCCACCGACGCCACCGCGATGGAGGACAGCGAACGCTATCTGGCGGACCGGGGCGTCGACCTGCTCTCCACCTGTACTCCGTACCAGGTGGGCAACGTGCCCCGGTTCGGCGAGCACTGCGCGTGGATGGAGTCCTCCGCGGTGGTGTACATCAACTCCGTGCTCGGGGCCCGCACCAACACCGAGGGCCGCGAGTCCTCGGCCGCCTCCATGCTGACCGGCCGGACCCCGTACTGCGGCTATCACCTGGACGCGCACCGGCGTGCCACGCACCTGATCGAGGTACGGCACCCCGTCGTGACCACCGAGGACTGGAACATCCTCGGCTACTGGGTGGGAGAGCAGGTGCAGGACGCCGTACCGGTACTCACCGGTCCCGGGCTCGCACAGGCACCGGGGGCGCCGACCCCGGTGCGGCTCAAGCAGTTCGGCGCGGCCGCCGCCTCCTCCGGGGACGTGGAGATGTACCACCTCCCCGGTGTCACCCCGGAGGCCCGGACGGTGGAGGAGGCGCTGGGCGGGCGGCGGCCCGCGGCGGTCTCGGTCTTCGACGCCGCCACGCGCGCCGCGACCGTGGCCTCGCTGTGCCGGACCGCGGTCGACCGCGAGGTGGACTTCGTGATGATCGGCTGCCCGCACGCCTCGCTGGAACAGGTCCGTGAGGTCGCCCGTCTGCTGGACGGACGGCGCCTCGCGGACTCCACGGCCCTGTGGGTGTTCACCCCCAGGGCGCTGCGCACGGTGGCCGAGCGCAGCGGCTACGTCGCGACCATCGAAAGGGCCGGCGGGCGCGTGCTGTCCGACACCTGTCCGGCGATCGGGCAGTTCCTGCCGCCCGGCACGAAGGTGTTCGCGACCGACTCGGCGAAGCAGGCGCACTACCTGCCGGCGATCACCGGTGTGCAGGGCTGGTTCGGCAGCGTACGGACCTGCGTCACGGCGGCTCTGGACGGCCGGTGGCCCGATGCCTGAGCTGCTCCGGGGCCGCGGCGTCGTCGCCGGACGGGCGAGCGGACCCGTGCTGCTGTGCACGGCGCCGGTGTCGGGCTGGGGCGGTATCGACCCGAGGACCGGCGTCATCGTGGAGAACCGTCACCCCCAGCACGGGCAGAGCGTCGCCGGCACCGTGCTGGTGCTGCCCGGCGCCAAGGGGTCGTCCGGCTGGTCGGGGCAGTTCCACCTCGCCAAACTGCAGGGCACCGCGCCCTGCGCCATTGTGTTCACGCGAATGAACAGCAAGCTCGCACTCGGCCTCGTCGTCCTGAACGTTCCGGCGGTGACCGGCCTCGAAACGACCGGCACGCTGCGTACCGGAGTCGTGGTGGACGTCGACGGGACGGCCGGCACCGTGCTCATCGAGCCGTGCTGATCACCGTGCTGATCAAACCGTGCTGATTCGAAGGGAAGACTGATCGATGGACACTCTGCACATCGACGGACAGGTGGTGCTGGTGACCGGCGCGGGCAGCGGCATCGGCCATGCCATCGCCCGTGCCTGCGTCGCCGAGGGCGCCACGGTGCACCTCGCGGACGTCTCGGACACCGTCCATGACGCGGCCGGGAAACTGGCCGAGGAATCGACCGGGGCCGGAACTGTGGTCTCGCACGTCTGTGACGTGCGGGACAAGGACGCGGTCCGCGTCCTCCTGGACGATGTCGTCGCGGCTTCCGGCCGTCTCGACATCTCCTTCCTGAACGCCGGCATCAACGGCGTGCCCTCCCTCCTCCAACCCGGCGGCGCGATCGACGAGTTGTCGTTCGAGGCGTGGCGAGGGGTCATGGACGTCAACCTGGACGGACTCTTCCACTCCCTCCAGCACAGTGCCCGGGTCATGAAGAAGCAGCGGTCCGGCAGCATCGTCGTCACCGCCTCCACCGCGGGCCTGCGCGCGGAGCCCCGCGTCAGTTATCCCTACGTCGCGTCGAAGTCCGCCGTGGTCGGCCTGGTGCGCCAGGCCTCGCTGGAACTCGCACGGTTCAACGTCCGGATCAACGCCCTGGCGCCGGGTCCGGTGGTCACCAACATCGGTGGCACGGGGCCCCGGCCCGCCGCCGCCGTGGCCGCCTGGGAGGACTCCGTCCCGATGCGTCGCTGGGGCCGGCCCGACGACGTCGCGGGGCTGGCACTCCTGCTGGCTTCCGGCGCCTCGTCGTGGATGACCGGCGGCATCCACGTCGTGGACGGCGGCGCGTCGGCTCTCACCCAGATCCCCAGCGCCGCGCTCCCCGCTCCCGACACCACCGCACTGTAAGTGGCCGTACCGGCGACGGCCGCGGGGCGAAATTCGGTTGCGGCCGGCCCGTACGCACGGGACATGATGGCCACGGACCACTCCCGAACCCTCGCAGGAGCTCGCATGCGCCGATTCCTCGGAACCTCTCGCCCCCACCGGACGACCGTTCTTGAGGACTCGACCACTCATGCACTTCCTGAACACCGCGCGCCCTTCGCGCACCCTGAACATCGGCATCCTGGCGCACGTCGACGCGGGTAAGACCAGCCTCACCGAGCGGCTGCTCTTCGACTCCGGCGTCATCGACCGGCTCGGCAGCGTCGACGCCGGTGACACCCGTACGGACGACGGCGCGATCGAGCGGCAGCGCGGGATCACCATCCGTTCGGCCGTCGCCGCCTTCACCGCCGGGGACGTACAGATCAACCTCATCGACACCCCCGGGCACTCCGACTTCATCGCCGAGGTCGAACGTGCCCTGGAGGTCCTCGACGGAGCGGTGCTGCTGCTGTCCGCAGTGGAGGGCGTACAGGCCCAGACCCGGGTGCTGATGAAGACCCTGCGGCGGCTCAGGCTGCCCACGCTCGTCTTCGTGAACAAGATCGACCGCGCGGGCGCACGGGAGGAGGGCCTGCTCGACGACATCCGGCGGCGGCTGACTGGGCACATCGTCCCGCTCACGGGCGTACGCGGCATCGGCACCGCGCACGCCGAAGTCGTACCGCGTCCCCTGGACGCACCGCGTACGACGGAGACGCTCGCCGAGGCCGACTCCGGCATCCTCGCGGCGGTCGTGGACGGCCCGCCGCCGACTCCGGACGCACTGCGCGCGGCGCTGGCCGCCCGGACCGCCGACGGCTCCCTGCATCCGGTCCTCTTCGGGTCGGCGCTCGGCGGCCAGGGCATCGCCGAACTCGTCGAGGCCCTGCCCCGGTTGATCCCCGTATCCGGGGTGAGCACCTCGCCGGTCCCGGTCGAGCCACGCGGCACGGTCTTCGCCGTACGCACCCGGCCCGACGGTGCGCGAACGGCCTATCTCCGTTTGTTCGAGGGGGCGGTGACGCAACGTCAGCGCCTCACCTTCCTGCGGCGGGAGGCGGACGGCCGGGAGTCGGTGGTGCCGGGGCGGGCTCTCGGGCTCGACGTGGTGGGCCGGGCGGGACCTCTCACCGCCGGGAACATCGCCGCGGTGACCGGACTGCACAACATCCGGGTCGGCGACCGGCTCGGCCGGGGCCCGGACCGCGCCCCGCAGTTCGCCGCTCCCACCCTGGAAACACTGGTCCGGGCCCGGGAGTCCGACCGGGCGGCGCCGCTGCGCTCCGCCCTGCTGGCCCTGGCGGACCAGGACCCGTTGATCCACGCGCGGCCCGGCCCGTCCGGCAGCACCGCGCTGCTCCTGTACGGCGAGGTGCAGAAGGAGGTCCTCGCCGCGACGCTCACCCAGGACTTCGGCATCGAGGCCGAGTTCGAGCCGAGCCGCGTCCGATGTCTGGAACGTCCGGTGGGCACGGGCGAGGCGTACGAGGAGATCCAGCGGCACGGCCACACCGGGTTCTGGGCGACGATCGGCCTTCGTGTCGAGCCGGGGCCGCACGGCCGCGGCACGGTCTTCGCGTACGAGACCGAACTCGGCGCCCTGCCCCGCGCGTTCCACCAGGCCGTCGAGGACACGGTGCACGCCACGCTGCTGGGCGGCGGCCCGCACGGTTGGCCCGTGACGGACTGCCTCGTCACACTCGTCCGCTCCGGTTTCGTCGCGCCGACGAGCACGGCGGGCGACTTCCGGGGGCTCACGCCGGTGGTGTTGCGCCGCGCCTTGGAGCACGCGGGAACGCGGGTGTACGAGCCGTACCACTCCTTCGAGACCGAGCTGCCCCTCGACGCGCTCGCCGCCGTCACCGCCCGACTCGCCGCCTGCGGAGCGGAGTTCGGGGAGACGACGGGCGGCGACGCCTCGTGGCTGGTCACGGGCGAGGTCCCCGCTCGCCACGTGCGCGACCTCGAACTGCGGCTGCCCGGTCTGACCCACGGCGAGGGCGTCTGGTGGTCGCGGCCCTCGGGGGACCGTCCGGTCCGGTAGCCGGCCACTCGCCCGACAAGGCTGTCTGTTCCGGTATTTGAGGGGCATGAGGAAGGAGGAAGGAGGACGGTCCACATGACGACGTCCCTTGAGCGCCTGCCCGGATGGGCGAAGATCGTGAGTGCCGTCGTACTGGTCCTGGCAGTGCTCTTCGCCGGTCTGCGGTGGAGCCTGCTGCCCGGCCTTGGCGACGTGTTCCGCGAGGACACCCACGACCGGACGGGGCCCACGCTCCTCAAGTCCATCCAGGACATCAGCCGTTACGACGCCGCCTCGGGCAACTTCCAGGTGGTGGTCGATCTGGAGAAGGACACCAAGTACCTGCCGGACGCGGTCCGCGGCACCCGCACCCTGTACGTGGGCGCGGGCACCGTCGACTCCTACGTCGACCTCGCGAAGATCCGTGACAAGGACGTGAAGGTCGACAAGGACCGCACGTCGGCCACGCTCAGGCTGCCCCACGCCGCCCTGGGCAAGCCCGCACTCGACCCCGACCACTCGTACGCCGTCTCCAAGCAGCGCGGTCTCCTCGACCGGCTCGGCGATGTCTTCTCGGACAACCCGAACGACGAGCGGGCCGTGCAGCGGCTCGCCGCCCGGCACATCGGTGACGCCGCGAAGGACAGCGAACTGACCGCCCGCGCCGAGGAGAACACCACCGGCATGCTCAAAGGGCTGCTGGGCTCGCTCGGGTTCAAGGAGGTGCACGTGACCTACGGGACCTGAGCCTCCGGCAACGACGGAGGCTGAGCCCACACCCGGACGGAGCCCATGTCCAGCAGGGCCGACGCCCTGGGCAGGGGACGCGCCCGCGAGCAGCCGAGCAGTCGAGCGCGGCTCGCGGGCGCGCCCCTGCAAGGCGATTGCCGGCGGCATCTTCGGCCACTCCCCGGGTAACCGGCTTGCACCGGACCACAGTTGAACACTGGAGGGTTACATGGCACGCGAAGCGCTACGTCCTCGTACCGCCTTTCGTTTCCGCTCCGCGTCGGGCTCCGGCGCCAAGAAGTCGAACCCTCGCAGCACCGAGCCGCGCCCGCGCGGCGGGACGTCCGGCCGTCGCTCGGCCAAGGCTCCGCGCGAACGGCAGCGGCCCCCCTTCGTCGTACGCCTGCTGGTCACGCTCCTCGCCTTCGCCGCCATGGTGGCGTTCGCCGCCGTACTGGCCCGGCTCACGCTCCAGCCGTCACCCGCCTCCGAGGCGCTGACGCACAGCAATCTGCATCCGGGCCGCTCCCTGCGTGCCTATCTGGATCAGCCCGAACTGCGCGACGCGGTCAAGCAGATCGGCGGCAATCTCGTCCTGGGCATCCCCTTCGGCATACTGCTGCCCCTCCTCGTACCGGGGACGCGCGGCATTCTGCGGGTGATCCTGCTGACCGCGGCAACCATGCTGCTGGTCGAACTGGTGCAGGGGGCGCTGGTCACCGGGCGCGCCTTCGACATCGACGACGTCATCCTCAACACCACCGGGGCCCTGATCGGCTATCTGCTCCTCGGCCGACGCCTGAGCCAGGCGGTGCATCCACGCCGGCGCGACCGCAAGGCTGAGGCGTGAGGCCCAAGATGTGAACGGATGGTCCGGACCAAGGTCTTGACGCCTTCTTACTTCACTTCTTAAATCAAGAGTCGAAGCACGCACCCCCCACATCAGTCGGCTCCTCCCCCACGAGGATCCGCCGGAAGGGAGAGACGTGGCCTCACCACGCCTGCTCCGCAGTTGTCTTTTCGCCGCCCTGTCCTCCGTGCTCCTCGCATCCGCCGCGGTCGGACCCGCGCAAGCGGATCCGGTGCGCGCGGACCGCACACAGGCGGCCCCCGCACCGAGTGCCGCCGCGGCGGTGACGTTCTCGGACACCTTCGACGGGCCCGCCGGCTCGGCCGTCGACTCCTCGAAATGGCAGATCGAGACCGGCGACAACGTCAACAACCACGAGCGCCAGTACTACACGGCGGGCAACAACAACGCGGCCCTGGACGGCCAGGGCAACCTGGTGATCACGGCCCGCCGCGAAAACCCGAACAACTACCAGTGCTGGTACGGGCGTTGCGAGTACACCTCGGCCCGCCTCAACACCTCCGGCAAGTTCACCACGACCTACGGACGGGTCGAGGCCCGGCTGAAGGTTCCGCGCGGGCAGGGCATGTGGCCCGCCTTCTGGATGCTCGGCAACGACATCGGACAGGTCGGCTGGCCGAACTCGGGTGAGATCGACGTCATGGAGAACGTCGGCTTCGAGCCCTCGACCGTGCACGGCACCCTGCACGGCCCCGGCTACTCCGGCTCCGGCGGCATCGGCGCCGGCTACTCGCTGCCCGGCGGACAGGCCTTCGCCGACGGCTTCCACACCTTCGCCGTCGACTGGTCGCCCGACGCGGTCACCTGGTCCGTGGACGGCACGGTCTACCAGCGGCGGACGCCCGCCGACCTGAACGGCAACCAGTGGGTGTTCAACAAGCCGTTCTTCCTGATCCTCAACCTCGCGGTGGGCGGTTACTGGCCGGGCGACCCGGACGGTTCGACCACCTTCCCGCAGCAGCTCGTCGTGGACGAGGTGAAGGTGACGACGGGCTGACGCGGCCCACCACGCGTGTTCGGTCGGCCGAGTGGGCAGGACGCACGACCGAACGCGGGAACAGCCGGCCGACGCGGAAGGCCGGCTGCGGAAGAGCCCGGCCGGGGCCACCCTGCCGGGCTCTGCTCGTTCCTGCTCCCGCGGCACGCACCACCGTGGCCCGTGTGTCACGCGGCACGCCCGCCTCCGTCGGGCGTGCCACTCCCCTCCTCGGGCCCCCGGGTCATACACCCGCCGCGGGTCCGGACGCTGCCAGCCGTTCTGTCAGCAGTCCGTCAGCAGTTCATCGCCCAGGTGTGGGAGTCCCCGCGATCGTTGGCCACGCCGTTGTAGTCGACCTCCTGACCCGGGCTGAGACAGATCGTCATGTCGCCGCCCTGCCAGGCGTCCTCGTACACCCGGACGTGGTCCTTGACGCCGGGGCCCGAGATGCCGTGGTTGGCCCAGGAGGAGTCGGAGTCGGCGATCCAGCCCTCCCACCAGCCGTCGTCACCCGACCAGTTGGCCCGCTGACCGGCGAAGTTCGCGTTCTCCCAGACGCAGAACTCACCGCTGGGGCAGTCCGCGGCGCCGGCGGGCGCGGCCAGGGCCAGGCCGCCGCTCAGGGCGAGGAATGCCGCGGCGGCGGAGACTGCGAAGCGCTTGATGATCACGAAGGGGTACTGCCTTTCTCTCGGTTCTTCTGAACGGTCCGTGCGGCGTACAGATCCGCCGCACGGTGCAGTGCGCGTGTGCGCAGCTGCCGGTAGGTGGTCAACTGGTCGCGCCGCTCGGTGCGGACCCGGGCCAGCAGGACCGGTTCGAGCCGGGCGCGCACCGTGTCGAGGCCGCTCTCCCGGGCACACCGTGCCGCCGTTTCCGGGTCGGGGCGCTCGGGCCTGGGCCCGTCGGCCGGTGTGACGCAGCGGACCCAACGGCCGTGTGCCACGCGGTAGTCGGGGTCGTGCTTCATCCGCTGCCGGGCCTCCGTACGGAGGTTGTCGACGACGACCTGGGTACGGAACCAGCGCCGCTCGTCCCCGTACAGCTCGCGTCGGGCGGCGGCCAGGCAGCCGTCGGTGTGTGCCTTGACCGTGTAGCCGGTGGGGAGGGTGACGGCCAGCTCGGCACGGCCCCTGCCGAAGAGGGCGCCCTGGAGCCGCCGGTCCTCGGCACCGGGCCCCTTCGAGGACAGTCCCTGCCCGGCCAGGCACCGTTCGACGAGCACCTGTTGGGCAGCCTTGACGAGGTCGTCCCGCTGCCGCTCGCCGCTCGGCAGGGAGGGGCCCGCGCGGGCGGCATCCGTCGTGGTGCCACATCCGCCGAGCGCCGGCACGGCCAGCACGAGCAACGCGGCCAGCACGACCGGCGCGGCGGCGCGCAAGGTGCGCAGGGTGCGCAAGGTGCGGGAAGGTCGCACGGCTCGCACGGCTCAGCCGACCTCGCAGCCCATCGTGGTGTCGGACACCCCGTCGAGTCTGGCGCCCCAGGCCCAGTTGTCGGCCAGGTCGTGCGCGCGGATCAGGCGGTGGTAACAGGTGTCGCGGGCCCAGTCGATGGCGTACACGGCGGTGTCCGCGTCCGACCGGAAGGAGGCCGCCTTGTCGTGGAGGAACTCCGGAACGTCCGTATAACCGGGTGGTGTGTAGCACCAGGACGTGCCGTGCTGCCCGGCGCCGGTCCAGAAGCACACGGAGCCCGCGGCGGGGGCGGCCGCCGCGGGGGCGGTGCCCAGGGCGGCGACGGCGGCGAGCAGGGCCGCGGGCAGGGCGAGGCGGCGGAACATGACGACTCCTGTCGTACGAGGGAGGGACAAGCCGTGGAGGAGCTGGCCGGGACGTGGTCACCGGCGACCGGCAAGATCAAACTTCCCTCGTGGAGACGGCCCCATGCGCGGCCGTGCTCGATTCCCGGAGTACGACGATGCGTGGGCCCGCGCCGTGCGCGACGGCTCACCACGGCGCGAAAGTGCAGGTCAACGCGCCCCCCACGCGATTCACCCGAACGTGCCGTCAGCGCACCGGAGCGCCGGGTGGACGGCTCACCGCGGCGGCTGAGGTCGGCCGTCCCCCGCCCGGAAGGACCGGCGCAGATGCCAGGTGAGTTTGTCGCCGCCGACCCAGCGGACCACGGCCGGGTCGTCGGCGTCGTGCACCGGAATGCCGTACGCCGCGGCGGCCATCAGGACGTCCGTGAAACTCCTGGCCTCGCCGATGACGGCACCGTCGATCTCCACGAGGCGGAAGGGCGGATCGCCGGGCTGCACGCCCAGGACGGTGATCCGCGGGTACGAGATGTGCGGGCTGGCGCTTTCAGTCATGGTCCCACCGGTTCCACACGCGTGCCGCCGATAAGCCTGCCCGGGCGGCGCGGTATTACGAGGTTCGCAGTTCATGGTGGCACAGGGCGCCCTCGTCCGCCGCCGTGCGGAGCCGGGCGGGCTGGGCCACGCTGGAGGCATGGACCCGGCCGAGGCCCTGGACCGTATCGCCTTCCTGCTGGAGCGGTCCCAGGCGCCCACCTATCGCGTACGGGCGTTCCGCACGGCGGCGGACGTCGTGACGGGACTGCCCGCCGACGAGGTGGCCCGGAGGTCTGCCGAGCGGTCGCTGGAGTCGCTGAAGGGCGTCGGGCCGAAGACCGCCCAGGTGGTGCGCGAGGTGCTGGCCGGAGAGGTCCCCGGCTATCTGGAGAAGCTGGAGCAGGAGGCCGCGGGCCCCCTCGTCCAGGGTGGCGAGGAGCTGACGGCCCTGCTGCGCGGTGACTGCCATCTGCACTCGGACTGGTCGGACGGTGGCAGCCCCATCGAGGAGATGGGCCGTACCGCGGCGCGGCTCGGCCACGAGTGGGCGGTCCTCACGGATCACTCGCCGCGGCTCACGGTGGCCCGCGGCCTGTCTCCCGAGCGGCTGCGGGAGCAGTTGGACGTGGTGGCGGAACTGAACGAGCGCTGGGCTCCGTTCCGGCTGCTCACCGGCATCGAGTGCGACATCCTCGACGACGGTTCGCTGGACCAGGAGCCGGCACTGCTGGACCGGCTCGACGTCGTGGTGGCGTCGGTGCACTCCAAGCTGCGGATGGACGCGGCCGCGATGACACGCCGGATGGTCGCCGCCGTACGCGATCCCCGGTCCGACGTACTGGGGCACTGCACGGGGCGGCTGGTCACCGGACGGGGCCGGCCCGAGTCGGAGTTCGACGCGGACGCGGTGTTCGAGGCCTGCGCCGAAACGGGCACGGCGGTCGAGATCAACAGCCGCCCCGAACGGCTCGATCCGCCACGCCGGCTGCTCCGCCGGGCCGTCGCGGCGGGTGTGCTGTTCTCCGTGGACACCGACGCGCACGCACCCGGACAGCTCGGCTGGCAGGCGTACGGATGTGCGCGGGCCGAGGAGTGCGGGGTGCCGCCGGAGCGTGTGGTCACTACTTGGTCGGTGGAGGAGCTGCTGGCCTGGACACGCGATCGCGTGACTCCGCCGGGCGTGCGGGCTCCGTGACGCGGTACTCGGAGACGCCGTACTCGGGGACAGCGCGGTGCCCGCCACCGTGACACCGCGCGACATCGCTGCGAAGGGACGACGTATGGAGCGGGCGGCCGTGTTCGACGTGGACGGCACTCTTGCCGACACCAATCACCTTCATGTGACGGCCTGGTGGGAGGCGTTCCGGCAGGCGGGACACGACGTGTCGATGCACGCCGTGCACCGGGCGGTCGGCCTCGGTTCCAGTGACCTGATCGCGCATCTGCTGGGCGACAAACGGGATACCGAGGAGGACGACACGATCAGCGCCGCGCACAAGGCCGTGTACGGCACGTACTTCGAGCGGCTGAAGCCGTTGCCTGGCGCCGGGGATCTGCTGCGGCGTCTCGACCGCGACGGGTGGATGGTCGTGCTCGCCACCTCCGCCGGCGGACCGGAGCTGACGGCGCTCCGGCGGGCCATCGACGCCGACGACGTCATCAGGGCGACGGCGAGCGCCGACGACGTGGACGCCGGGAAACCCGCGCCCGATCCCGTGGAGCACGCCCTGGAACTCGTCGGGGCCGTCGCCGAGCACTCGGTCTTCGTCGGTGACACGGTCTGGGACATGCGCGCGGGCACCCGGGCGGGCATCCCCTGCGTGGGGGTGCTGTGCGGCGGCATCCCGCGCGCGGACCTGGAGGCGGCCGGGGCGAGCGCCGTCTACCGGGACCCGGCCCACCTCCTCGCGTCACTGTCGGGAAGCCCCCTCGCGTAAGCCAATTGCATATAGGTAAAGCATGCCTTAACGAGCATGCACTTGTTGTTAAGTCTCCTGGTCACTAGCCTTTTCCGCATGGACCTCATCATTCTCGCGGCGTCCGGCAGGACCGGGCTCGCGATCACTCGGCAGGCGCTGGAGCGCGGCCACACCGTCACCGCGATAGCGCGTGACCCCGAACGCGTCACCCTTCCCGGCCACGCCGCGCTGCGTGTGGTGGCGGGCGACGTGCACGATCCCGCGAGCATCGCGGCCGTCATCGACGCGGATTCCGTCGTGCTGTCCGCCCTCGGCACCGAGCAGGCGGGCGTGCTGCTCGCCGGCGCCGAGGCGGTCGTCGCCGCCGGGCCGGGGCGCGTCATCTGGCTCGGCGCGTACGGCACGGGCAGGTCCGCCGCGGTGGCGGGAGAGGCAGCGGGCATCCTCGGGAAGCTGCTGGGCGACCGGCTGGCGGACAAGGTCGCGGCCGACGACATCGTGCTCGCGGCGGGCGGCACCGCCTTCCATGCCGGGGTGCTCGCCGACGGACCGGAGAGCCCGGCCCGTCGCACGGTCGGCCTGGAAGCCGCGCCCCCGTTCGACCTCACCGCGACGGTCACCCGTGACACGGTGGCGGCGGCCATGCTCGACGAGGCGGAGACGCCCCGCTTCACCGGCACCGTGGCCCTGCCGCTGACCGGCTGAACCAACCAGCTGACTCCAACCGTCCAACCGGCTAACCGGCTAACCGGCGAGGATCTCCGCGAACACGGCCTGGACCTGGGTGCGGAGCCAGGCGTGGGCGACATCGGAGTCGTAGCGCTGGTGCCAGTTGCAGTTGATGACCGCCGCCGGAAAATCGACGGGCAGCGGCCGGGTGACCAGACCGAACGCTTCGACGAGCGGGCGGCTGAGCAGCGCCGTGGTCGTGACCAGCACATCGCGTCGGCTCGCCACCTGGAGGGCCATCGGGACGGTCGCCACGGCCGCGACGACCCGGCGGCGCAGGCCTTCGGCGGCCAGCACGTCGTCGATCGGCGCGCTGAGACGGCCTCGCCGGGAGACGAGCACATGCGGCCACGACGCGTACGAGCGCAGATCAAGGCTGTCGGCACAGGGATGGCCGGGCCGCATCGCCACGACGAGGGAATCGTGGCCGAGGGTCTCGGACCGGAACTCGGGAAGGCTCGGTCTGTCTCCGCTGAGTTCGAGGTCGACCTGACCGTGGCGCAAGCCGTCGGTGTCGGTGGAGGTCTCGGCCAGCACCCGTAGCTGCACGCCCGGGGCCTGCTCCTGGATCCTGTCGATCAACGCGGGTACGAGCGACGCGGCCAGCGCGTCATGGCACTGGAGCGTGAACGTACGGTCCAGCCCGTCGAGGTCCAGCTCGCGGCTCGGCGAGAGCACCTCGTTGCCCTGCCTGACCAGCCGGTGGACGTCGTCGCGGATCGCCGCCGCGTACGGCGTGGGGGTCATGGTGTGGCCGGTGCGCACGAGGATGTCGTCGCCGGTCAGCCTGCGGAGCCGGCCGAGCGTACGGCTGACCGCCGGTGACGACACGTGCAGCCGCTCGGCCGCGCCCATCACGCTGCCCTCTTCCAGCAGGGCGTCGAGCACCGTCAGAAGGTTCAGATCCACTTGCACGCCAGTAAACCCCGACCACGCCTAGTTCCACGTTCCACCGAATCGATCAGGAGAACATGATGACAGTGCTGGGAAACGAAGCGCACGGAGACGAAGTACTCGCGGCCGCGGGAGATGCCATCCGTCGCGCCGGCACGCTGCTGCTGAAGCGCTACTCCACAGAGAACCGCCCGGCCGGGCTCAGCGAGCTCCTCGCGGACGTCGGCGCCCATCACGTGGCCGTCACCGACGTGCTGCGGCCGGCCCTGACCGAGATCCTGCCGAGCGCGGGCTGGCTCGACGACGAACACGGGGCGGGTGCGCTGGCCGGGGGCGAATGGTGGCTCATCGACCCCATCGGCGGCAACGTCAACGCCGTGCACGGCATGACGGACTGGAACGTCGGCGTCAGTCTGGTGCGGGACGGACGTCCGGTGCTGGCTGTGCTCTACTTCCCGCTGCTCGACGAGATGTTCACGGCCACGGCGGGCGGCGGGGCGTTCCTCAACGGCGTCCCGCTGCGGGTGTCCGCCAAGACGTCGCTGGACGGCGCGATGGTCGGTACCGGCCAGGCGAAACCCGGCCAGAGCACCGCTGTCCTGGAGCGGATCGGCTCTTCCTTCACGGCGATGATGAAGGAAGTCATCTATGTACGGATCTCCGTCCCGGTGACCCACCAGCTCGCCCAGGTCGCCGCGGGCCGCATGGATCTGCACTGGCAGTTCGACAACGTGCGCGCTCATGTGGCCGGCGTGCTGCTGGTCCGGGAGGCGGGCGGTGTCGTCACCGACCTCGACGGCGAACCGTGGAAGGTGACCAGCGAGAGCTACCTCGCCGCCGCACCCGGCGTGCACGCCGCCGCGCTCGCCGTACTCACCGCCTGACCCCGGAGGCCGGGGCCCGTGACGTCCTGCCGCAGCGAGCCGTGACGCAGATCACGACTAGCACCTTCCCGACCAGGGAACACCCGCCAGTAGTTTCCCGTTAAATCGACTGTGGGTGCGGATGGGACAGTGTCCCCGGGCCTCACCTTCCGCCCACAGGGACGATCGTTCGGCTGAAGCCCTGTGGAGCATTCCGCCGAGAGGCGACCGCCCATCCGTGGCCACCCACAAACGGCCCCGACCGTGATTCCCCCGTCCGGTCGGGGCCTTTCCCTTGCCCGGCTCAAGTCCGTCTGCCCCGCTCAGGCGGGCGACTCCTCCGGTCCCGGGTCCTCCGGGTGCACGGTGCTCGTATGCGGGGCGCCCTGCCTGCCGGTGCCCGCCTCGTCGGTGTCGGGGACGTCCGCGGCGTCGGCGTCGGCGTCGGTGTCCTGCTCCGACTCCGGGGCGTCCTCGTCCGAGCCCTCGCGCCGCCCGGTCACGGCCGGCGCGACGTCCCAGGGGTCCTCGCCTTCCCGCACCTGCTGGTCCGGCAGGTCCCGGGGCACGGGGCCGTCGTTCTCCTCGGGCGTCGTCCTGCTCCCGTAGTCACTCACGATGTGCACCCCTCCTCTGCGGGCGAAAACTCCTTGTCGGACAGGGTCCGGGTACCTGCCGGGACGCCTCGGCAAACCCGCGCAGGGCGTCAATGAGGGGCGCGTTCCTCCAGAGCCGCGCGCCAGGCGGGAAGCGGCGCGTCCCCCGATCCGGAGCCCGATCCCCCGCCCGAGCCCACGCCCGTGCCCACGCCCGGACGTCGTCCACCGCGTGCGAAGAAGTCGGCCAGCGGCAGGATCGCCGCGCCGACCGTCACCGCGTCGGGGCCGAGGGCGCCGAGCTCGATGGTGACCCGCTCGGCCGGGTGGCGCAGCGCGTACGAGACGGCGTGGGCGCGGACGGCGGGCAGGAAGCGGGAGCCCAGCTGGAGTCCTGCCCAGCCGCCGATGAGGATGCGTTCCGGCTGGAAGAGGTTGATCAGGTCGGAGAGACCCGCGCCCAGGTACTCGGCCGTCTCCTCCAGCACGGCCAGCGCCACGGGGTCGGGCACCGGATCGGTCACGGGATCGGTCACGGGGCCGGCCAGCGGGTCGGCCCCGGCGCCGTCGGCGGAGGGCGCAGAGTACGCGGAGCTCGTGGAGTGCGCTGGGTAGGCGGCGGCCAGCATCGCCGTGAGCGCGGTCTCCTCGTCGACCCCCTTCGGCGGTCGTCCCCCCGCCTCCTCCCAGCGCTCAAGGAGCGCCTCCGCCCCGGCGTACGC
Source organism: Streptomyces aurantiacus (assembly GCF_001418335.1). GTDB lineage: Bacteria > Actinomycetota > Actinomycetes > Streptomycetales > Streptomycetaceae > Streptomyces > Streptomyces aurantiacus. The sequence continues at coordinate 51,133 of NZ_LIPP01000028.1, forward strand.
CTCCAGACAGCCGAGCGCACCGCAGCGGCAGCGGCGCCCCCTGACCCGTACCGTGAGGTGGCCCCATTCCACCGCCCGGCCCAGTTCCACGTCGTCCGAGACGAGGCTGGCGCCGACGCCCGAGCCGAAGAGGACCACGACCGCGTTGTGCGCGCCCCGTCCGGCGCCGAACCACATCTCGGCCTGGCCGAGGGTCTTGGCGCCGTTGTCGGTGAAGTACGGGACGGAGTCCGGGAGCCCGCAGGCGGCACGCAGCAGGGACTCCAGCGGGACGGACGGCCAGCCGATGGTCTGGCCGTGCACCACGGCGCCCTCGGTCTCGGTGCGTTCCACGATGCCGGGCACGCCGATGCCCACCCCGAGCAGCCGCTCGGCGGCGATGCCGGCGGCGGCGAGGACCTCGGCGACGCCGTCGCGGATGTGGCCGACGATGACGCCGACGTCGTAGTCCTGGTGCTCCAAGGGCCGTTCCGTGCGGGCGAGTTCGGTCAGGGCCAGGTCGAAGAGCTCGACGCGGACGCGGGTCTCGCCGACGTCCACGCCGATCATGTGGCCGCTGGCGGGGGCGACCCGGAGCAGGGTGCGGGGCCGGCCGCCGTCCGACTCGACGCTGCCCGCCTCCTCCACCAGACCGTCCGCGACGAGTTCGGCGACCACGTTGCTGACGGAACCGGAACTCAGTCCGGTGGCAGGACCGAGTTCGAACCGGCTCATCGGTCCGTCGAAGTACAGCCTCCTCAGCACGGCGGTGCGATTGCCCCGCCGCAGGTCACGCACCGTGCGCCCGTTCCGCCCCGCCATGTGGTTCCTTCCCGCCGGACCCCCGACCTGCAAGATACCGCTGCGCCATCCCTTGACGCGACTTTCTTCCGGGTCTTAACTCACGTCCTAAATTAAGCCGTGAGTAAGTCGTGGGAGTCGTTCGGGAAATGAACGCACGACGCCTCCCGGCCTGCCCTCCGGAAGGGACGCCTGACGTCATGCGCAGAACCCGAGCCGCTGCCGCGAGCGCGGTCACTGTCTCCCTGCTGGCCGCCGTGACCGCCTGCGGCGGTGGCTCGTCGACGGACGGCGGGTCCAACGACTCGCCGAAGACGCTCACCTACTGGGCCTCCAACCAGGGCGCGAGCATCGAGGCCGACAAGAAGATCCTCACGCCCGAGCTGAAGAAGTTCGAGGAACAGACCGGCATCAAGGTCAAGTTGGAGGTCATCCCCTGGTCCGACCTGCTCAACCGCATTCTGGCCGCGGCCACTTCGGGCCAGGGCCCGGACGTCCTCAACATCGGCAACACCTGGTCCGCCTCGCTGCAGGCGACGGGGGCCCTGCTGCCCTGGGACGCCAAGAACTTCGGCAAGATCGGCGGCAAGGACCGGTTCGTCGAGTCGGCGCTCGGCTCGGCGGGTGCGACCGGCTCCGACCCGGCGGCGGTCCCGCTGTACTCGATGGCGTACGCGCTCTACTACAACAAGAAGATGTTCGAGGACGCGGGGATATCCGGACCGCCCGCCACCTGGGACGAACTGGTCGCCGACGGGAAGAAGATCTCCAAGGACGACAAGTGGGCGCTGGGCGCCGAGGGTGCGAACCCGTCGGAGAACATCCACCATGTCTTCGTCCTCGGCAAGCAGCACGGCGCCGACTTCTTCGACGCCGACGGCAAGCCCGACTTCACCTCCGACGGGGCCGTGGCGGCGGTCAAGCAGTACGTCGACCTGATGGGCAAGGACAAGGTCGTCGCGCCCGGCAACGCCGAGTACGCGCAGAACCAGTCCCTCCAGGACTTCGCCAAGGACAAGACGTCGATGGTGCTGTGGCAGACGGCCTCGGCCACGCTCAAGGCCCACGGCATGAGCGACGACGAGTGGGGCGTCGCGCCGGTACCGGTCCAGTCCGGTACCCCGGGCGCCGGTGAGGCCGTCAACTCGATGGTGGCGGGCATCAACATGGCCGTCTTCAAGAACACCGACAACATCGACGGCGCCCTGAAGTTCGTCAAGTTCATGACGAGCGACGCCGAGCAGAAGGCGCTCAACAAGACCTACGGGTCCATCCCTTCGGTCAAGGCCGCCCAGGAGGACCCCGCCTTCAACACGCCCGCGCTGAAGGTGATCCGCGAGACGCTCGCGAAGAGCGCGGCCCCGCTGCCGCAGGTGCCGAACGAGTCGCAGTTCGAGACCGCGGTCGGCACGGCCGTCAAGGAGCTCTTCGCGGAGGCGGCGGCCGGCCGGCCGGTGTCCACGGCCGCGGTCAAGGAGAAGCTCGACGAGGCCCAGCAGCAGATGCCGAAGAAGTGAGCGTTCGATGACCGTGACCGCCAGTCCCGCGGTCGGGAAGGAGACACCGCCCGGTGCCACGGGGCCTGCCCCGCGCCGCCGCACCGGGCGGGTACGTCGGATCGCCCTGCCGTATCTGCTCCTGCTGCCCGCCCTGCTCCTCGAACTCCTCGTCCATCTGGTGCCGATGGTGATCGGCATCGTCATGAGCTTCAAGGAGCTCACGCAGTTCTACATCCGGGACTGGGGCGCCGCGCCCTGGACCGCCTTCGACAACTACAGCCTGTCCGTGGACTTCGACGCGCCCATCGGCAAGGCGCTGCTCCACTCGTTCTTCGTCACCTGCGCGTTCACCGTGCTCTCCGTGGGCCTGTGCTGGCTGCTGGGTACGACGGCCGCGGTGTACATGCAGGAGAACTTCCGCGGGCGTGGGTTCCTGCGTGCCGTGTTCCTCGTCCCGTACGCGCTTCCGGTGTACGCGGCCGTCATCACCTGGGCGTTCATGTTCCAGCGGGACAACGGCCTGGTGAACCATGTGCTGCACGACCAGCTGGGCCTCACCGACAGCCCGTCCTTCTGGCTGATCGGCGACAACAGCTTCGTCGCGCTGCTCGTCGTGTCGGTGTGGAAGGGCTGGCCGTTCGCCTTCCTCATCGTGATGGCGGGTTTGCAGAACATCCCCAAGGAGCTGTACGAGGCGGCGGCGATCGACGGGGCCGGGCTGCTCCAGCAACTGCGCCGCATCACCCTGCCGTCGCTGCGCCCGGTCAACCAGGTGCTGGTGCTCGTGCTCTTCCTGTGGACGTTCAACGACTTCAACACGCCGTACGTGCTGTTCGGCAAGTCGGCGCCGGAAGCCGCCGACCTGATCTCGATCCATATCTACCAGGCGTCGTTCGTGACGTGGAACTTCGGGACAGGATCCGCGATGTCCGTACTGCTCCTGCTGTTCCTGCTGGTCGTGACGGGCGCCTACCTCGCCCTGACCTCACGCGGACGGAGGGCCGCCGATGTCTAGGACCCTGACGGCGACGCGGCGGTCGCCGATGGCCGCGCCGCGTTCCTTCGTCTGGTCGCGCCGGATCTTCCTCACCCTGCTCACCGGCTTCGTCCTGCTGCCGGTGTACGTGATGCTGTCCAGCTCGCTGAAGCCGCTGGAGGACGTGTCGGGCAAGTTCCGCTGGTGGCCCAGCGGGCTGACGATCCGTCCCTACATCGACATCTGGTCGACCGTTCCGCTGGCGAAGTACTTCCTCAACTCGCTGATCGTGGCGGGCGCGGCGACGGTCTGCTCGGTGGTGATCGCGATCTTCGCCGCGTACGGGGTGAGCCGCTACCGCTTCCGCGGCAAGCGCCTGTTCACCGTGACCGTGCTCTCCACCCAGATGTTCCCCGGTATCCTCTTCCTGCTTCCGCTGTTCCTCATCTACGTGAACATCGGCAACTCCACGGGCATCGCGCTCTTCGGCTCGCGGCTCGGCCTGATCCTCACGTATCTGACGTTCTCGCTGCCGTTCTCCATCTGGATGCTGATCGGGTACTTCGAGTCGGTGCCGCGCGATCTGGACGAGGCGGCGATGGTGGACGGCTGCGGGCCGCTCGGCGCGCTCTTCCGGGTCGTGGTGCCCGCCGCGGTACCCGGCATCGTCGCGGTCGCGGTGTACGCGTTCATGACGGCGTGGGGCGAGGTGCTGTTCGCGTCGGTGATGACCAACGACACCACCCGCACCCTCGCCATCGGCCTCCAGGGCTACGCCACCCAGAACGACGTGTACTGGAACCAGGTCATGGCCGCCTCACTCGTGGTGAGCGTTCCCGTGGTCGCCGGCTTCCTGCTGCTCCAGCGCTATCTGGTCGCCGGACTCACCGCCGGCGCCGTCAAGTGACCACTCCACTCCCTTCTCACTGCCCAACTCCCCCGGACCGGAAAGGACTTCTGTGACCATCGATCTCGCCGCACTCCCCCAGGACTTCGTGTGGGGCACGGCCACCTCGGCGTACCAGATCGAAGGTGCCGTGGCCGAGGACGGCCGTTCGCCCTCCATCTGGGACACCTTCTCGCACACACCGGGGAAGGTGGACGGCGACGACCACGGGGATGCCGCCTGCGACCACTACCACCGGTGGCGCGAGGACATCGCCCTGATGAAGGAGCTGGGCACCAACGCGTACCGGCTGTCGATCGCCTGGCCGCGGGTCGTGCCGGGCGGCGAAGGACCGGTGAACGCCAAGGGGCTCGACTTCTACGACGCGTTGATCGACGGCCTGCTGGCGGCCGGCATCACACCGTCGGTGACGCTCTACCACTGGGACCTTCCGCAGGTGCTGCAGGACCGGGGCGGCTGGGCCGAGCGCGACACGGCGTACCACCTGGCGGCGTACGCGGCGGTCGTGGCCGAACGCCTCGGCGACCGCGTCCAGCACTGGACGACCCTCAACGAACCGCTGTGCTCGGCCTGGATCGGTCACCTGGAGGGCCGGATGGCCCCGGGCCTGACCGACCTCCCGACAGCGGTACGCGCCTCCTACCACCTGCTCCTCGGCCACGGCCTCACCACCCAGGCGATCCGCGCCGCGGCGCCCGGCGCCCAGGTCGGCATCGTCAACAACCTGTCCTACGTCGAGGCGGCCACCGAGCGCCCCGAGGACGTCGCGGCGGCCCGGCGCATGGACGGCCACTCCAACCGCTGGTGGCTCGACCCGGTCCACGGCCGGGGCTTCCCGGCGGACATGCGCGAGGTGTACGGCGTCGAACTCCCCGAGCGGGAGGGGGATTTGGCGACCATGGCCCAGCCACTCGACTGGCTGGGGCTCAACTACTACTTCCCTTCGGCCATCGCGGACGACCCGAGCGGACCGGCCCCGTACGCCGCCGCCGTCCACCGGCACGGTGTGCCGCGCACGGCCATGGACTGGGAGGTCGACGCCGCCGGGATCGAGAGCCTGCTGCTGCGCCTCACGGACGACTACGGCGCCCGGAGGCTGTACGTCACCGAGAACGGCTCGGCCTACCCGGACGTCGTACGCCCGGACGGCACGGTCCACGATCCCGAGCGCACGCGGTACCTCGAACAGCACCTGGCGGCGTGCGCCTCCGCGGTACGCAAGGGGGCTCCCCTCGCGGGCTACTTCGCCTGGTCGCTGCTGGACAACTTCGAGTGGGCGTACGGCTACGACAAGCGGTTCGGCCTCGTCCACGTCGACTACGAGACGCAGCGGCGCACGGTGAAGGGGAGCGGGCGCCGGTACGCGGAGATCATCCGGGAGCACGGCGGCAGGGCGCGCAGGGCCGCCTGAGACTCAGCGGGCCGCGCCGAGGGGGCCCAGTTCGTCCAGGGCCGCGACGAGCTCCGGGGCCACCACGTCCCGGAGCCAGGCGGCATGCCGCTCCCCCATGTCGCGCGGGATCGTCTCGATGAGCATGATCAGGTAGAGATAGCTGCGGTAGAGGGCGAGACGAAGGCGGGCCGAGCGGCCGAACTCGGCTCGCCCGCCCGCCTCCTGATAGCCACTCAGAAAGTCGCGGTCCTTCTCGATGTCGTCGAGCACCGCCAGGGACACGAAGTCCGCCAGGGGGTCGCCCCAGAACATCCGCTCACCGTCGACCAGCCCGCCGATCCTGGGCTCACGACCGCTCTCCGGGCCGCCTCCCGGGCGTTCGACCATGATGTTCCCCCGCCACAGGTCGAAGTGCACCAGGCACGGGACGACCACCTCGTCGAGGGCGTCGTACGCGGACGCGGCCGTGCGGGCCACCTCGTCCACCGGGCGGGGCAGCCACGCACCGTACCGCCGGGCGTCGTCCAGGACGGCGGCGTACATGGCGGTGAAGGCCGAACGCCAGTCGGCGGACAGCGGCCCGAGCGCGCCGGACGGATATCCGAAGCCGGGGCCGGTCACTTGGTGGAGGCGGGCCACGTGGCGCCCCAACTCCTCGCGGAGGCAGGCCTGTTCGTCCGCCGTGTAGCGGCCGTCCCACATGTCGCCGGGACAGGCCGTCATCAGCAGATGCCGACCCGTCGGCGCGGACGCCGCGAAGGAGACGGCCACCACGCGCGGCACGGGCACGTCGACCGTGGCGGCGGCACGGTAGAACTCGACCTCGGCGACGAGAAGATCACGCTCGTGGCTCAGACCGGGGGCGTCCGCCGGAGGCGGGGTCTTCAGTACGTACCGGTCGTGCCGGCCGCCGTCGATGAGGAGCAGCTCCTCGACGGTGTTGTACGTCCCGCCGCTGAGCGCACGGCAGCGCACGAGGCGGCCCGCCGAAATCCCGGCCGCCTCCAGAACCCGCCCGACCCGCTCCTCCGGCACGCCCCCACCCCCGTCTCGCCACGCGCCGCCAGCGTACGGACCACCAAGGGCGACGGGCAACGGCGCGGTCTTTCGCCTGTAAGGGGCGCGGGGAACTGCGCGTCCAGCCCCCACCAACCCGCGCCGGGCCCGCTACGCCCGCTCCCACCAATCCGCCCCCGACCCGCAACGCCCGCTCCCCATCCGCGAACAAGCCGACCGCATAAGCTCCCCGCATGGAACAGAGCGAGATCATCCTCCGAGCGATCGGCGTCCTGACCGAGACCCAGGAAATGGTACGCAGGCTCAACGGCGACGCCGAGGTCGACATAGACGCCGGCGAGGCCCAGCTGGGCAGGCTGGTGACCGAGGTCTTCCCGGCGGTCGAGGTCCCCGGCGACGCGACCCCCGCCGAGGCGGGCCAGGCCGTCGTCGACTCGCTGATGCCCGCGGCCATCTCCCTGGTGGGCGCGTTCGCCTTCCTGTTCTCCGAACTCGCCGACATCCACGACACGGGCCGTTCCGAGATCAAGAGCACCGAACTTCTGCGCACTCTCGCCCTCCGCCTGTCGAACACCGACTCGAACGACGGCCCCGACTCGGACCTCGACGACGACGCGTAGCACTCCTCAAGCGCCTCACACATACCTCCCCAGCGCCCCCGAAGGCCTCCCCCGGAAATCCATTGGCTCTCCCCAGATCGGCTACGTAGCCTAGGCCATAACCTAGTAACCCTAGGTTTGGCTTTTTTCGCTGCCCGGCCCACATCCGTCAGGAGACACCCATGAAGCCGCTCACCGAACAGGACATCCGCAGCTCCTTCGTCAATTGCTCCAAGGGGGAGGCCAAACGGCTGGCCGTGCCGCGCGACCTGGCGGACCGGCCCTGGGCGGACCTGGACTTCCTCGGCTGGCGTGATCCGGGGGCGCCCGACCGCAGCTATCTGGTGACCGAGCGGTCCGGCCGGCCCGTCGGCGTGACCCTGCGCTTCCCCTCCCAGCAGCGGGGCTTCCTGCACCGCAGCATGTGCTCGCTCTGTCTGACCACCCACCCGGGAAACGGCGTCTCCCTGATGACGGCCCGCAAGGTGGGCCCGGCAGGCCGCGAGGGCAACTCGGTCGGCGTCTACATGTGCGCCGACCTCGCCTGCTCCCTCTACGTACGCGGCAAGAAGCTCCCCGAGTCCGGGTCCCGGTTCGAGGAGAGCCTCACCGTGGAGGAGCAGATCGCCCGTACGACCGGTCATCTGGCGGCCTTCCTGGACCGTCTGCACGCCTGACCCGCCACCGGACGGTACGAGCGGTACGAGCCGCCGGCGCAGCCGCACCCTCCGGATGTGTTCGACGGGGCTGCCGAACGGGAAGTGGCCAAGGATGCGAGATGTACGTGAGGCCTGGGCCGCCGGTACTGCCCAGGTGAGGAAGTGGCGCGGGCAGCCCGTGATCGTCCAGACGGTCCGGGCGGCGGCGGCCGCGACGGTGGCGTACGTGGTGGCGCTGCGCTTCAGCCCCGAGGCCGCCCCCCTCACCGCTCCCCTGACCGCGCTCCTCGTCGTCCAGGTCACGCTCTACTCCACCCTCACCACCGGCATACGGCGTGTGAACGCCGTGGTGGCCGGCGTCCTCGTGGCCATCGGTTTCAGCGTCCTGGTGGGGCTGACCTGGTGGAGCCTGGGACTGCTCATCCTGGCCTCGCTGGCCGTCGGACACCTCGTACGGGTCAGCGAGTTCGTGCCCGAGGTGGCGATCAGCGCCATGCTGGTCCTCGGCGTCACCCGGATCGGGGACACGGCCTGGGCACGCATCCTGGAGACGGTGATCGGCGCCGTGGTCGGGCTGGCCTGCAATCTGCTGCTCGCCCCGCCGGTGTGGGTCGGCGCGGCCGGTGAGTCCATCGAGGATCTGGCGCGCCGGATGCGACGTCTGATGCGGCGCGTCGGCGAGGAGGCGGCCGACCGCACACCCGTGACCGTCACGGCCGACCGACTCCACGAGGCGCGGCGGCTCGACCACGACATCGTCGACGTGGACGCGGCCCTCACCCAGGCCGAGGACAGCCTGCGGCTCAATCCGCGCGTACGGGAAGGGCTGCTGCACCGGGTCGTCCTGCGCACCGGGCTCGACACCCTGGAGATCTGCACGGTGGTCCTGCGGGTGCTCACCCGCACCCTCACCGACCTCGCCAGGACGCGACACCAGGAGCCACTGTTCGCGTCCCACATCGGTGTGACGTTCGAGCGGCTCCTGTCCGAGGTCGGTGACGCCGTGGTCAGCTTCGCCGTGCTGGTCACCACCGACGTCAGCCGGAGCGCCGAGTCGGCCGAGTCCCGGCTCGCCTCGGAGCTCACCGCCGCGACGGCCACCCGCGACAAGCTCGCCCAGCTCCTGCTGGAGGAAGTACAGCGGGACGCGCACCAGTGGCAGCTGTACGGTGCCATGGTGACCGAGGTCACCCGGATACTCGACGAACTCGACATGGAGCACCGCTCCCGCCGGCTTCTGGAGGAGCTGGACCGCTGCACGCGCGAACAGCGTGAGCGCATGCCGCGGCTCGACCGGCTGAACCGACGCCTGCGCTCCGCGCGACGGAACCGCTCGGCCCCCGAGAGTCGTGCTGAGTGACGTACCGGGCGTCGTGCGGCCCACCGACACGGCGACGGCAGGGCGACAGAGGGAGTTCGGATGGGGATGGCCGGCGGCACCGTGCGGATCGACGGGGATTCACTGCTTCTGCCGGGCGGTGTGCGGGTGCGGTTCATCCGTACCCTGCGCCTGCCCGAGACGGGCACGCACGCGCTGCCTCCGGGGCTCGGCACGTTCCCGCTGCGGCGCGTGGAGGACTACCCGGACACGGTGCCCGCCGAGTGGTCGGCCCGCGGCGGAGTGCTGCTGCCGGTCCACCTGCGCGAGGCGATGTGGCTGAGCTTCGGCGGCACGACGCAGCCGGCGGCCCTGCAAGTGGGCGTCGGCAAGGTGTGCGCGGTGTCCGGCAAGCCGTGGAGTCCCCGGCCGGCGCGGGAGCCGCAGAACTACGTGGTGCTGCCCCGTCAGCCGTGGCTCGACGGCATCAACTCCGGGAAGGGCACGGTCCGTCAGTTCGTGGCGGTTCCGCTCGGTCTTGGTGCCACGGTCGAGGGCCAGGTCACCGGCGAGGAGGTGTGGGGCGGCGTACAGCTGCAGTCGTTCCCGCTGACCGACGTCGCGCTGCGCGCGTGGCGCGAGGAGCAGCGCCTGCTGGCGGAGGCGGCGCGGCGCAACCGGAGCGGGACGGCCTACGGCGCCGCGGCTCCGATGATGTCCGCGTCCGGGGCGGCGCCGCAGCCGGGCGGTGCGGTGCCGCCACCGGCTGCCGCGCCCCGGGCCTCGGCGGCGATGGGCCTGGGGGTGGGCGGTTCGATGCGCCAGGAGGTCTACCAGGACGACCGCCCGCTGTCCGACTGGTCGACCACCGCGGCCGGGCGGGTCTTCGTCCATCTCGTGACGCCGCCCGAGTGGCGGCGCATCACGGGTGAGGCTCCCCCGCCGTCGCCGGTCGACCGCGCGGCGTACACGCGCGCCGGGCTGCCCTGGTTCGACTACTACGACAACGACGCCGCGGATCTCGATCCCACGGAGGCGCTCGGCGCGGTGAAGCCGGTCGGTGACTGGATCGGTGACGACCACACACCGTGGCAGCCGCCCTCGCCCGGCCAGGTGAAGCCGCTGGGCGACTCACCGGGCGAGCCGGTCGGTGACGGGGACTGGTGAGCGAGCCCGGCCCCGGTTCGGGGCGGGCGCGTCGGGCGCATGGGCGCGCTGGGCTCAGCCGTCGCCTTCCGTGCGCCGGCGCTGACTCTGTCCCTGCCGCTGTCGTTGTCGCTGAAATGTGCGCGGGCAGTTCGCGGCGCTCGCCTGGGTGAGCAGGACGTGCATGCGCTCGGTGAGCTGTCCGACGTCGTCCGCGGGCCGGTGGAAGGGCAGTCGTACGTCGCCGTGGCCGCGGGCCTGCTCGATGCGCAGGGTCAGCCCGTGGCGGTCGACGGCGAGCGGCTGCACCCGGACGGCGCCGTGCAGGCTCTCCGGCTCGACGAGGCGGGTCAGCCGCCCGACGGCGTCCGGGTGGGCGTCGGCGAGGTGGGTGAGCAGTTGCGCCTCCGCGAGGGCCAGCGGGTCGGGCTCGGCGGCGGCGTACTCGTCGAGGTCGACGACGACGGCCCCGCCGGGCTCGCGCAGCACGGCGCGGGTCGGATGGAACGTCAGGTGTCCGTCCCCTGGCGCGAACCAGCCCGCCATCCACAGGCGCGCGCGGATACGGTTGCGTACGGGGACGGGCGCGACGTCGGCGAACTCCAGTACGGCGGACGGCTCCCCGCGGGGCGCGCAGATCGCGGCCGTGGTGAGCATGCTGTCGTCCGGCAGGTGCAGCAGCACCCGGCCGTCCTCCGCGACGGTGTGTACGCCGATGAACTCCTCCCGGCCGCCTTCCGCGGTCACCGCGCAGGACCATGCCGCGGCGAGCACCGACCGGGCACGTTGTGCCGTGGCCGGCGCGGCCGTCCAACTGTGATGGTCACCCATCCGAACCTCCATTAGGTAAGCCTTGCCTAACCTATCGAAGATCGGGGTGTACGCCAACCACGCGGCGTCGGTCACGACACCTTTGTGCCGGCGAGTTCACGCCGTCCAGTGACCGGGGCGGGTGAACGACGCCGGAAGCCTGGTGCCGGCGCTGCCCTTGGCCGCGTTCAGCTGCGGCTGGGTGAGGAAGAGGACGCCGGTCAGGTCGGCGTCCGTGAGGTCGGTGTCCCGCAGGTCGGCGCCGATCAGATCCGCGCCGCGCAGGTCGGCGCCCGTCAGGTCGGCCGCGATGAGGAAGGCGCCGCGGAGATTGGCGCCCCGCAGATCGGCGCCCTTGAGCCGGGCACCCATCAGGTCGGCGCCCCGGCGCTCCTTCTTCCTGCCCCGGCCGAGACCGGCACGGGCCAGCTCACTGGTGCGCAGCAGCAGGACGTTGACGTCGCCACGGACCGCCGCCACGTCCAGCTCGGCGAGTTCCTCCGGGGCCCGGCGGGTGAGCGCCTCGGTACGGTCGAGAGCGCGGCGCAGCTCGGCATGGACGGGGCGGGCCGCCGGCAGGTCGAGCGCCTCGGTGAGGTACCGGAGCAGCTCCTGCAGTTGCCGTACGACGGGGAACACGTCGAACATCAGCCGGGCGCGGTCCCCGGAGCCCGAGCGCCAGTTCTCGCCGCCGAAGGTGATCTGCGAGACCTTCTGGCCCGCGCCGAAGCAGTCGTACACCGTGCAGCCGTTGAAGCCCCGCTGCCGCAGCTCCGTGTGGATGCCGCAGCCGAAGTCGGTGCGCAGGTTGCGGCACGGGCTGCCGGCGGCCTTGTCGACCGCGAAGTCCGCCGAGGCGGCGAAGGGCAGCGCGACACAGCACAGCCCGAAACACCGGGCACAGTCCGCCTGCAGTTCACTACGGGCGGGCGCCGCGCCACCGGGTTCGTCTCGCATGTCCCCCACCCTACGCAGCACCCACCCGTACCGATGACCGGCCACTCGCCCGGCCCCACGGCCGCCGCCCCGCCCTACGACATGGAGCGGAGCATCGCCAGGTTGCTCACCAGCAGACCGCCGTCGACCGGCAGTGTCACTCCGGTGATCCAGGCCGCGTCCGCCGAGGCGAGGAAGGCGACGGCGGAAGCGATGTCGTCGGGTTCACCGACCCGCCCCAACGGGTAATGGGCGGCGGCGCGTTCGAGAGCGTCGTGCCGGCCGTCCCAGGCGTTGGTGCGGACGGTGCCGGGCTCGACGAGGTTCACCCGGACTCCCCTCGGGGCGGACTCGACGGCGAGGGTGCGGGTGAGCGAGGCCAGTGCGGCCTTCGCCGCGCTGTACGCCTGGGCGCCGAAGTGCTGCTCGGCGTTGACCGAGCCGATGTTGACGATCGCGCCTCGACCGCCGGCCGCCACCAGATGCGGCAGGGCGGCGCGGATGCAGCGGTACGCGCCGTGCAGCGTGATCTCGAAGTCCTCGTACCAGGGCCCGTCCTCGTACTCCTCGAAGGCAGCGGGATCGGCATGGCACGCGCACGCGTTGTTGACCAGCACGTCCAGGCCGCCGAAGGAGTCCACCGCCCGGGCGACGGCCGCCTCGACCGCGGCGCGATCGGCGACGTCGCACGCGTACGGTTCGGCCGTGCCGCCGCTCGCACGGATCGCGTCGGCCACCCGCGTGGCACGTGGCAGGTCGCGGTCCGTGACGAGCACGGACGCGCCCTCTGCGGCGAAGCGGCGGGCGGTCGCCTCGCCGATGCCCTGGCCGGCACCCGTGATCAGTACTCCGTAGCCGTCGAATCGCGTCATGGACTCACCCCGAGCATTCTTGATCCGCGGGTCCGTCAGGCCTCGTCGCGTGCCAGGGCGAGGAGGCGGTCCAGGACTCGTGGGCCGCCCGCTCGTACGCCGTCGTGCTCGAACTCGTCGGTGACGTACGTGCGCAGGCCGCGGATCGTGCGGGCCGTGTGCAGGGAGTGCTCGGTGTCGACGTACATGTCGTCGTGGTAGACGGCCGCGGCGACGGGGACCTCGTTGGCGGCGAGGCGGGCCGGGTCGTAGAGCGGGGCCCAGTCGGTGCGCTCGGCGAGGAGGTCCGCGGTGTCGCGCAGAGGGCGCAGGGCGGGGTCGCAGTCGAAGGTCCAGGGGTGGACGGTCTCACCGGTGAACAGGACGGGGCCGTCGCCCGCGAGGGACTTGGCCGCGTCGAACTGGGGGAAGTCCGCGCGGACCCGCTCGGCGGACCAGGCGGTGGGGCGGTCGCCCTGCGCGTAGCAGGCCTCGTGGACCAGCGCGTACAGGGGATGCCCGGCATAGGAGAGGAGGGCCTGGACGTCCTCCTGGAAGGCGTCGGAGAGGGCCGGGCCCTGGGCGGTGCGGACGAACGCGTGCTCCAGGAGGTAGTGCAGGCGGTGGCTGCCGTCGCCCCTGCCGAGCATGGTGCCCAGCGACTGGAAGGCCTCGACGGTGAGCCGGTAACCACCGTTCAGGACGGGCTCGTTGCCCAGGACGTACTCGGCGATCCGCCGGGCCCGCTCGATGTCCTGGGGGTAACGCGCGTAGTGTGCGACGACTTTGCGCTCCATGCGCGGGTACGCGGCCCGGTAGACGTCGTCGGCGTGCCGGTCGAGGGTGGGCAGTCCGCCGGTGATCAGGGCCGTGCTGAGGCCCTCGGGCGCGGTGGAGAGGTAGTTCGTCGCGCAGAAACCGCCGAAGCTCTGGCCGAGGACCGCCCAGGGGGCACCGCCCGTGACGGCCGGGCGGATCGCCTCGCAGTCGCGGACGATGGAGTCGGCGCGGAACAGCGCGAGGTGGTCGGCCTGTTCGCGGGGCCCGCCGCGCAGCGGGAGCGTCTGCCGGTTGACGGGCGTGGAGCTGCCGGTGCCGCGCTGGTCGAGGAGCAGGACGCGGTAGTCCTCCAGGGCGCGGCCGAGCCAGGCCTCCTTGCCGACGAAGCGGTTGGCGCCGAAGCCGGGCCCTCCCTGGAGGTACACCAGCCAGGGCAGGTCCCGGTCCACCCGGTCACTCGCGGCCACTTCACGGGCGTACAGCTCGATCGTCTCCCCGGTGGGGGCGTCGTGATCGAGGGGCACGGTGAACCGGCGGTCGCTGAGGACGACACCGGGCTGACGGTAACTGGTGCTCAAAAGAGGCTCCTGAGACGGACGGATTCCTGACCGCGAACCAGTTCAACACAAGTTCTCCGGTGAGCCGAGCCCGGGAATCAAGAAAACCGTACTGACCGGCCGATCAGGCCGGGCAGCTCGAACGTACTGAACGACCGCTCAGCGCGGCGGGAGGCTGGAGCGCCGCACCACCAGTTCCGGCTGGAGCACCACGCGCCGGTGCGCGTGCGCGACGGGCGCCGTGTCGGCCTCGGTCTCCTCCAGGAGGAGTTCCGCGGCGAGCGCGCCCATGGTCACCGCGGGCTGCCGGACCGAGGTCAGCGGGACGGCCGCCGCGGCCGCGAACTCGATGTCGTCGTAGCCGACGATCGCGAGGTCGTCCGGGACACTCACGCCGGCCGCGAACATCGCCTGCAGTACGCCGAGGGCGAGCAGGTCGTTGGCGCAGAAGACGGCGGTCGGGCGGTCGGCGAGGCCGAGCAGCCGGGCTCCCGCGTCGCGGCCCGCGGCCACGTCGAGGCGCTCGGTGGGCAGCTCGCGCAGCCGCTCAGGACCGAGTCCCGCCTCGTCGAGGGCGTTCAGGGCGCCCGTGCGGCGGTCGATGACCTGGTTGAGTCCGGGCGGCCCGCTCACGTACGCGATGGACCGGTGACCCGCGTCGATGAGATGCCGTACGGCCAGGGCGCCGCCCGCCACGTCGTCGACGGACACCGAGCACTCGGTGGTGCCCTCGGCGACCCGGTCCACGAGGATGAAGGGGATGCCATGGCGGCGGAACGCGTCTATGTTGCGGCCGGTCGCGTCGGCCGGGGTCAACAGGACGCCCCGTACGCGCTGCTCGGCGAAGAGCGACAGGTAGTCGGCCTCCTCGCCGGGGCTCTGCGCGCTGTTGCAGACCATCACACCGAGTCCGGCCTCGCGGGCCGCCCGCTCGGCGCCGCGCGCCACGTCGACGAAGAAGGGGTTGCCCATGTCGAGGACCAGCAGGCCCACGATGCGGCTGCGGCCGACGCGCAGCTGCCGTGCCGACTCGCTGCGGACGTAGCCGAGACTCTCGATGACCGACTGCACCCGCCGGCGGGTCTCCTCGGAGACCATGTCGGGCCGGTTGATCACGTTCGAGACCGTTCCCACCGACACCCCGGCGTGTCGTGCCACGTCCTTGATGCCGACCATGTGTCTCACGTGCTCCGTCCTGCCGTCCTGCCCCTTCGGGCCGAGAGTGCCAGCGTATCCGCGTGGCAGCCCGCCACGCCCCTTCCCGTGGGAAGCGGTCAGCCGGTCACCTCCACCAGTTCCAGGTTCGTGAGCTCCGCGACGGCCCGCAGCTCCGGCAGCAGACTGCCGGTGGCCAGAGCCCAGTGGTGGCCGACGCCGCTCGCGCTCCACGCGTCGGTCCACTCGCCCGGGTCCACGCCGAAGTCGACGCGCGAGGTGGTGTTGCCGATCTTCAGCAGCGGTCCCCCGACGACCTGGCCCTCGGACGCGATCAGCTTGTACCGGCCGTCGCGGGTCTGGCCCAGGCCGATCAGCGTCACCGGTCCGTGCCTGACGTCGAACTCGACGGACACGCCCCAGCCCCGCTTGCCGTGGTAGACGCCCAGCCCGCGCAGCAGGGGCTTGCGTTCGCTGATGGCGAGGTGGCCCGGCCCGTCGTGCCCCATCTCGACCACGCCGTCACGGAAGTTGAGGGCCTGCAGCTCGGTGAAGGAGCCGCCCGCGCCGAGCCGGTCGGCGATCAGCATGGCCAGCGACGTACGCAACTCGTACTCGCCACAGGCCGGGATGCCCCGTGCGGTGAGCAGCGACGAGCCGAGGATCATGCCGGCGCCGAGCCGTTCGTGGACCTCGCCGTCGAGGCCCCGGTGGTAGTAGGCCAGCGAGTCCAGGTCGAAGTCGGCGACGAGCTGGTCGAGTCCGGCGGAGACCCGGGCCGCCCAGACCAGGTCGTCCTCGACGACGGAGTCCGCGAGTTCGAAGGTCTCGCGGGTCTCGGCGAGCTTCGCCGCCACCTGGTCGTCCCCGACCTTCTCGACCCGGACCCGCAGGTCGTCGAACTCCAGGACCTCGACGTGGCCGCCCGTGTTGCCGGTCACCATGGTCAGGTCGGTGGAGACGTCGTACATGCCGGGATACAGGTGCCCCATCAGACCGTGCCGGCCGTGGTTCAGCACCGACCGGACACCCGCGGCGCGGATCCAGCGGCCGATGCGCTGCCAGGCCCGCTCGTCCTCCACGTACCCGGACACCGAGCGGAAGGGGACGCCGACCCGCTCGAAGGCGTTGGCCATCTCGGGCAGCGGACAGGCACCGCAGTACGCGAGCCAGGCACCGGTGTCGAAGGAGGCGTGGTCCATCGACTCGGTGGGCTGGAGGTTGATGAGCAGCACGGGAGCGCCGCTGCGCCGGGCGATCGGGACCAGCATGGTCGCGGTCATGTACGTGGTGAGGAAACCGACGATGAGGTCGCAGTCGGCCGCGCGCAGCTTCTCGGCGGCGGCGGCGCCCTCCTCGGCGTCGGAGACGAAGCCCACGTCGATGACCTCGGCGTCGAACTCCCGCATCCGTTCGGTGACCCGGGCGGCGGACCGCTGGAGTTGCGGCAGCAGTTCGGGGAACTGGGGCCAGTAGGCGCCGAGTCCGCCCGCGACGAGCCCGATACGGGGCTTGCGGGCGACGGCGGGGGTGCGTACGGCGGTCATGGTGGTCCCTCCGGTCACGGGGCCGTTCGGTCGGGCAGGTCAGGACGTGTGCGATGCGTGGGACGACCTTGCCACTGCGGGGTGGTCGATCGGCGATCCTGCTGACCGCCGGGTGGTGGCCACCACCGCGGCGGTCAGGGATCGTCTTCTCGTGCTCGTGCTCGTGCTCCGGTGCGGGGGAACACGGGCGACGCGAACCCCTCGGTCAGGCGAGGTGGAACACCTCGGTGAGCGGTTTCATCGCCTCGTCGGGGCGGACCCCGTCGAGCGCTTCGAAGAAGCCGGCCATCTCGGCCTGCCAGCGGGCGTTGACCTCGGTCCCCGCCATGGCGGCCTGCGCCTCGGCGAAGTCCTCGGTCTCCAGGTGGCCCACCAGCAGGCCGTCCTCACGCAGGAACAGCGAGTAGTTGTGCCAGCCGCTGGCGGAGAGCGCGTCGAGCATCTCGGGCCAGACGGCCGCATGCCGTTCGCGGTACTCCGCCAGGCGGTCCTGCCGGACCTTCAGCAGGAAGCAGATACGTTGCATGGTGCGGTGCTCCCGGACAGGGCCTAGAAGTCGAAGTCGTCGACGTTGTCCTTGTTGAAGACGGTGGGCGGGCCGAGGATGACCTCGCCGTCCTTGCCGACCGTGTAGTCACCGAGCTCGCCGGCCTTGAACTTCTCGCCCTCGGCGCCGGTGATCTGACCGGACGCCAGGGCCGCCGCCGCGTACGCGCCGAGGTAGCCGAGCTTCTTCGGGTCCCACAGCGAGAACTGCTCGACGGTGCCGTCCTTGACGTACTTCTTCATCTGGTTGGGCGTGCCGAGGCCGTTGACGACGACCTTGCCCTTGTACGAGGAGGAGCTGATGTAGCGGGCGGCGGCGGCAATGCCGACCGTGGTGGGCGAGATGATGCCCTTGAGCTTCGGGTACGCCTTCAGCAGGCCCTGGGTCTCCTGGAAGGACTTCTGGTCGTCGTCGTCACCGTAGGCGACCTTGACCAGCTTCATGTTCTTGTAGGCGGGCTTCTTCAGCTCGTCCTTCATGAAGTCGATCCAGGTGTTCTGGTTGGTCGCGTTCTGGGTGGCCGACAGGATCGCGATCTCGCCCTTGTTGCCGAGCTGCTTGGCGATGTGCTGGACCTGGCTGCGGCCGATTTCCTCGGAGCTGGCCTGGTTGATGAAGAGCTGGCGGCAGTCCTTGGCGGTGTCCGAGTCGTAGGCGACGACCTTGATGTTCTGCTTCATCGCGTTCTTCAGCGGGGTGCAGACCGCGTTGGGGTCGTTGGCCGCGATCAGGATGGCGTCCTGCCGCTGCTGGATCAGGGTGTTGATGTACGAGACCTGGGAGGAGGCGCTGGAGTCGGAGGGCCCGACCTCCTTGCCGGTGCCACCGAACTCCTTGGTGGCCGCGATGCCGGCGTCGTCGACGATCTTCTCGTAGGGGTTGTTGATCTGCTTGGGCAGGAAGGCCAGCTTGAGGTCCTTCTTCAGCTCCGCGTCGGGGTTCGCCTTCGCGTTGCTGCCCTTGGACTTCGTGTCGCTCTTCGCGGAGTCCTTGGTGGTGCCGCTGCACCCGGCCAGGGTGATGGTGAGTGCGCAGACGGCGGAGGCGGCGGCGAGCACGCGGCCTCGGGTACGGGCGTGGAGTTGCATCAGGGTGCCTTTCAAGGACGTACGACGGTGTACGAGGTGGAAAAAGCGCGGCCTATGAAACGGGTTGTGAGGCTTTGGGACCCGGTGTCGTCGCGGCACGCCGATGTCGGCGTTCGGAGACCACGGAGACGATGCGCGGGGTCAGTACCGAGGCGATGAGGAGCAGCCCGGTGACCACGACCTGGATCTCGCTGGAGATGTCGTTGAGGGTGAGCAGATTGCGCAGCAGCCCGATGAGCAGGACGCCGGCGACCGCGCCGCCGAGGGTGCCCTTGCCGCCGTCGAAGTCGATGCCGCCGAGCAGGACGGAGGCGATGACGACGAGTTCGAGACCGAGGCCGTTGTCGGCGCGGGCGCTTCCGTACCGCAGGGTGTAGACGATTCCGGCGAAGGAGGCGACCACTCCGGAGACGACGAACAGCGCCAGCTTGATGCGCTTGACCCGGATGCCGGCGAAATAGGCGGCGTCCTCCTGGGCGCCGATGGCGAACAGGGAGCGCCCGAAGCCGGTGCAGTGCAGCACCACCGCGGTGATCACCGCGAGCACGATGAACAGGGCGACCGGGTACGGGATGAACGTGCCGGGCACGGTCTCGGTGTACGTGGCCCACTGGGCGTACGTCTCCGGGAAGTCGGCGACGGCCTTGGTGCCGAGGACCACCGAGGCCAGGCCCCGGAAGAGGGCGAGGGTACCGATGGTGACGGCGAGGGAGGGCAGTCCGACGCGGGTGACCAGCCAGCCGTTGAGCAGTCCGCCGAGCGCGCCGACCAGCAGACAGATCGGCACGACCATCTCGAAGGCGTAACCCGCGTCCCACAGCGAGCCCGCCAGGGCGCTGGACAGGCCCAGCATCGAGGCGACGGACAGGTCCACCTGCCCGGCGACGACCAGCAGGGTCATCGGCAGGGCGATCAGGGCGACTTCGGCGATGTCGTTGAGCGCGGCGGAGAGGTTGGCGGTTTCCGCGAAGCCCTCGGTGCTGCCGGTGCCGACGAGGAACACGGAGATCAGCAGGATGCCGACGACGCTGTCCCAGCGCAAGAACTTGGTGAGCGCGGTCATCGCCTGCTCCTCTTCCTCAGGGCGTTGGTGGTGCGGACCTGCACGAGACGGTCGGCGGTGATGGCGAGGATCAGCAGGGCGCCGGTGATGGCCTGCTCCCAGAAGGGGTCGACCTTCAGGACGATCAGGGCGCCGGAGATGGTGGTGAGCAGCAGGGCGCCGAGCGCCGCGCCCCACACCGAGCCGACGCCGCCGGTGATCGCCACGCCGCCGACGACGACGGCGCTGACCACGGTGAGTTCCCAGCCGCTGGCCGCGTTGGCGACGACGGTGCCGAAGCGGGCGAGCCACAGCGCTCCGGCGAGGCCGGCGATGGCGCCCGAGAACACGTAGGCGACGAGGACCCGGCGGCGGATCGGGATGCCGGCGAGCCGGGCGGCCTCGGGGCTCGACCCGATGGCGTACAGCTCACGGCCGCTGCGGTAGGTCCGCAGGAAGTAGGCGGTGGCCGCGAGTACGGCGACCGAGATCAGCGGCAGGTAGGGGATGCCGAGGATGCTGCCGCTGCCGAGCGAGAGCACCGGGTCGGGCAGGTTGACGGCGTTGATCTGGCCGCCGTCCGCCAGGGCGTAGTCGATGCCCTGGACGACGTACAGCATGCCGAGGGTGACGACCAGCGCGGGCACTTTGCCGATGCTGACGAGGGCGCCGCTGACGAGGCCGCACAGGGCTCCGATGGCGATGCCCAGGAGCATCACGGTCAGTGGTCCGTGGCTGGTGCCGGAGACGAAGTCGCCGCAGGTGAAGGCGGTAAGGCCGACGACGGAGCCGACCGACAGGTCGATGTTGCGGGTCGCCACGACGACGGACTGGCCGACGGCGAGGAGTACCAGGATCGAGGAGTTGAGCAGGAGGTCCTTGACGCCCTGGCTGTCCAGGAAGGAATGGTTGGTGAGCCAGGTGCCCAGGATCAGCAGGACGAGCGCGCCGCCGATGCTGAGCTCGCGGGCCCGGAAGACCGCGTCGACGAGATTGCGGGCGTCGCTCTTCTCCGGAGCCGGGGCGGCGGAGGGTTTTTCGAGTGCCGACAGTGCCGTCTTCATGCCGCCCTCTCCTTTCCGTTACGTCCTGTCGCCGCGGCCATCACGGATTCCTCGGTGGCCTCGGTGCGGGGGAGCTCGGCGACGAGCCGGCCCTCGTGCATGACGAGGACGCGGTCTGCCATGCCGAGGACTTCGGGCAGATCGGAGGAGACCATCAGCACGGCGAGCCCCTCCGCGGCGAGTGAGGAGAGCAGCCGGTGCACCTCGGCCTTGGTGCCGACGTCGATGCCGCGGGTGGGCTCGTCGACGATGAGCACGGAGGGCTCGGTGGCGAGCCACTTGGCGAGGACGACCTTCTGCTGGTTGCCGCCCGACAGGACGCCGACACTGTCGGACAGTTTGTTGTACTTGAGCTGCAGCTTGACCGACCAGTCGGCAGCCCGGCCCTGTTCGAGCGAGCGGCGCACGAGCCCGCCCCTGCGGACCTGGTCGAGGCCGGTGAGGGCGATGTTGCGCTCGATGGACATCTCCATGACGAGCCCGCGCTGCCTGCGGTCCTCGGGGACGAGGGCGACGCCGGCGTCCATGGCGGCGGTGGGCGAGCCCACGGTGAGGCGCTTGCCGTCCACGTGCACCTCGCCCGCGTCGGCACGGTCCACGCCGAAGACGGCCTGGACGACCTCGCTGCGTCCGGCGCCGACGAGTCCGGCCAGGGCCACGATCTCGCCGCGCCGCACGTCGAAGGAGACGTCCCGGAAGACGCCCTCCCGCGTCAGGCGCCGCACGGACAGCGCGGCTTCGCCGATCTCGGTCTGCTGCTTGGGGTAGAGCTCGCCGAGGTCGCGGCCGACCATCCGGCGGACGAGGTCGTCCTCGGTGAGGTCGCCGATCGGATCGGAGGAGATCCAGCGGCCGTCCCGCAGCGTCGTGACGCGCTGGCAGAGCTGGAAGATCTCCTCCAGCCGGTGCGAGATGAACAGCACCGCGGCGCCCTCGGCGCGCAGCGTCTCCACGACGGAGAAGAGACGCGCGGTCTCGCTGCCGGTGAGGGCGGCCGTGGGCTCGTCCATGATCAGTACGCGGGCGTCGAAGGAGAGCGCCTTGGCGATCTCGACGATCTGCTGGTCGGCGATGGACAGACCGCGCGCGGGCCGCTGCGGGTCGAGGGCGACGCCGAGCCGGGCCATCAGTTCCGCGGTGGCCGCGTGCACCGCCTTGCGGTCGATGCGGCCGAGCGCGCGGCGCGGCTGGCGGCCCATGAAGATGTTCTCGGCGATCGAGAGGTCGGGGAACAGCGTCGGTTCCTGGTAGATCACCGCGATTCCCGCGTCCCGGGCGTCGGCCGGGCCGTGGAAGGTGACAGGTGAGTCGTCGAGCAGCACCTGGCCGGTGTCCGGCCGGTGCACGCCCGCGAGCGTCTTGATGAGGGTGGACTTGCCCGCCCCGTTCTCCCCGGCGAGCGCATGGGCCTCGCCCGGGAAGAGCTGCAGCGAGACATCCTGCAGGGCCCGCACGGCACCGAAGGACTTGGAGACGTCCTTCAGGGCCAGGACAGGGGCCGGACCCGCGTCGGAGTCGTTCATGAGGGCTCCTCAACGTCGACGGTGTTGTCTCGACGTCGTGAAAGGTTTCAATGAGGTTTCACGGAAGCTAGACGCGACAGCCCGGCGGAGTCAATGGGTCTGAGTCCGAAACTTTCGCTGTTGGGTCATATAACGCCCCGGTCACGCGGCCCTCACCGCTCACCCCCTTGACAGCCCAGGTGGCCACGCCTAGCTTCACGGCGATGAAACGATTCATACTTCTGTCGGCAAGCCACCCGCTTGACCGACCGAATGGCATACAGGAGCGCTGACGATGACGAGCCGATCCGACGTTTCCGCCGTGAAGGCCGCCCTCAGGACCCAGGCCATCGAGACACCTTCATGGGCGTACGGGAACTCGGGGACCCGCTTCAAGGTGTTCGCGCAGCCCGGAGTCCCCCGTAATCCTTTCGAAAAGCTGGACGACGCGGCGAAGGTGCACGAGTTCACGGGGGCCGCGCCGACCGTGGCGCTGCACATCCCCTGGGACAGGGTCGAGGGCTCCGGCGGATACGCGAAGCTGGCGAAACACGCCGAGGAGCGCGGCCTGACCCTCGGCGCGATCAACTCCAACACCTTCCAGGACAACGACTACAAGCTGGGCAGCGTCTGCCACCCGGACGCGGCGGTGCGCCGCAAGGCCGTGGACCACCTGTTCGAATGCGTGGACATCATGGACGCCACGGGTTCGAAGGACCTGAAGCTGTGGTTCGCGGACGGCACGAACTATCCCGGCCAGGACGACCTCCGTGACCGCCAGGACCGCCTCGCCGAGGGTCTTGCCCGGGTGTACGAGCGGCTCGGGGACGACCAGCGGATGCTCCTTGAGTACAAGTTCTTCGAGCCGGCCTTCTACGCGACCGACGTGCCGGACTGGGGCACCGCGTACGCCCACTGCCTCAAGCTCGGCCCCAAGGCCCAGGTCGTCGTCGACACCGGGCACCACGCGCCGGGCACCAACATCGAGTTCATCGTCGCCACGCTGCTGCGCGAGGGAAAGCTCGGCGCGTTCGACTTCAACTCACGGTTCTACGCGGACGACGACCTGATGGTGGGCGCCGCCGACCCCTTCCAGCTGTTCCGGATCATGTACGAGGTCATCCGGGGTGGCGGCCTCGCCTCGGACGTGGCGTTCATGCTCGACCAGTGCCACAACATCGAGGCGAAGATCCCGGCGATCATCCGCTCGGTGATGAACGTGCAGGAGGCCACGGCGAAGGCGCTCCTGGTGGACGGCGAGGCGCTGGCCGCCGCGCAGCGGGCCGGTGACGTGCTCGCCGCGAACGCGGTCGTCATGGACGCGTACAACACGGATGTGCGGCCGCTGGTCGCCGAGGTCCGGGAGGAGTCGGGGCTGCACCCCGACCCGATCGCGGCGTACCACGCCTCCGGCTGGGCGGGGAGGATCGCCGCGGAGCGGGTGGGAGGCGAGCAGGCGGGCTGGGGCGCGTAGTCGTTGCACTTGGCTCTGGCGGGGCTACTCGCCGTGGGACCGGAGGCCGGTGGCGGGCTGCGGGTCGTATGTGGCTGGTCGCGCCGTTCCCCGCGCCCCCCGGCCGGGGCCGAGCCTCGGCGGCCTCCTCGCCGTTGGGGCGGAGGGCGGTGGCCGGGTGGCCGTCGTATGTGGCTGGTCGCGCCGTTCCCCGCGCCCCTCACGGGGCACGAGCATTTGTTCACACTCTCTCTTTAAGGACCAGGTACATGGCACCCCATCCCGAAGCCGCTGCTCTGTTGGGTCGGTCCAATCGGCTTGGCGTCGATCCTCGTAACACCAACTACGCGGGCGGCAACACCTCCGCGAAGGGCACCGACACCGACCCCGTGACCGGCGGTGACGTCGAGTTGATGTGGGTCAAGGGGTCGGGGGGCGACCTCGGCACCCTGACCGAGGGCGGGCTCGCCGTGCTGCGGCTCGACCGGCTGCTCGCCCTCAAGGACGTCTACCCGGGCGTCGAGCGCGAGGACGAGATGGTCGCCGCGTTCGACTACTGCCTGCACGGGAAGGGTGGCGCGGCACCGTCCATCGACACCGCCATGCACGGGCTCGTGGACGCCGCGCATGTGGATCACCTGCACCCCGACTCCGGGATCGCGCTCGCCTGCGCGGCCGACGGGGAGAAGCTGACCGCCGAGTGCTTCGGGGACAGTGTCGTGTGGGTGCCGTGGCGGCGGCCGGGCTTCCAGCTCGGTCTCGACATCGCCGCCGTCAAGGAGGCCAACCCGCAGGCGATCGGCTGTGTCCTCGGCGGGCACGGCATCACCGCCTGGGGCGACACCGCCGAGGAGTGCGAGCGCAACTCGCTGCACATCATCCGTACCGCCGAGAGGTTCCTCGTCGAGCGCGGGAAGGCCGAGCCCTTCGGCCCCGTACTGGAGGGATACGCGGCCCTCGGTGACGCCGAGCGGCGGGAGCGGGCCGCGGCGCTCGCCCCCGTTGTCCGGTCGCTGGCTTCGCAGGACCGGCCCCAGGTCGGCCACTTCACCGACTCCGAGGTCGTCCTCGACTTCCTCGCGAGCGCCGAGCACCCGCGGCTCGCCGCCCTCGGCACCTCCTGCCCCGACCACTTCCTCCGTACGAAGGTCAGGCCGCTCGTCCTCGACCTGCCGCCGACGTCGTCGCTGGACGAGGCGGTCGCGCGGCTGAAGGAGCTGCACACCGAGTACCGCGAGGAGTACGCCGCCTACTACCAGCGGCATGCCCTGCCCGACTCCCCCGCGATGCGCGGCGCCGATCCGGCGATCGTGCTCGTTCCCGGGGTCGGCATGTTCTCCTTCGGCAAGGACAAGCAGACCGCGCGCGTGGCCGGCGAGTTCTACGTCAACGCGATCAACGTGATGCGCGGCGCGGAGTCCGTCTCGACGTACGCGCCGATCGAGGAGTCCGAGAAGTTCCGCATCGAGTACTGGGCCCTCGAAGAGGCCAAGCTCCGGCGGATGCCCGCGCCCAAGCCGCTCGCCACGCGGGTCGCGCTCGTGACGGGCGCCGGCAGCGGTATCGGCAAGGCGATCGCCGAACGGCTCGTCGCCGAGGGCGCCTGTGTCGTGATCGCGGACCTCGACGCGGAGAACGCGGCCGAGGTCGCCACCGCGCTCGGCGGTCCCGACAAGGCCGTCGCCGTCACCGTCGACGTGACTTCCGAGGAGCAGATCGCCGAGGCCTTCAAGGCGGCGGTCCTCGCCTTCGGCGGCGTCGACCTGGTCGTCAACAACGCCGGCATCTCCATCTCCAAGCCGCTCCTGGAGACCACGGCGAAGGACTGGGACCTCCAGCACGACATCATGGCCCGCGGCTCCTTCCTCGTCTCGCGCGAGGCGGCCCGGGTGATGATCGCGCAGGAACTCGGCGGGGACGTCATCTACATCGCGTCCAAGAACGCCGTGTTCGCCGGTCCGAACAACATCGCCTACTCGGCCACGAAGGCCGACCAGGCCCATCAGGTGCGGTTGCTCGCCGCCGAGCTGGGCGAGCACGGCATCCGGGTCAACGGCATCAACCCCGACGGCGTCGTCCGCGGTTCGGGGATCTTCGCGGGCGGCTGGGGCGCCCAGCGCGCGGCCACCTACGGCATCGAGGAGGAGAAGCTCGGCGAGTTCTACGCCCAGCGGACCATCCTCAAGCGCGAGGTCCTCCCCGAGCACGTCGCGAACGCCGTGTTCGCCCTGACGGGCGGCGACCTCACCCACACCACCGGACTGCACGTCCCGGTCGACGCCGGTGTCGCCGCCGCGTTCCTCCGATGACGAACGTGACCCGCCGGGCGGCTGTGAAGTCGTACGCCGCGGTCGACCTCGGCGCGTCCAGCGGGCGCGTCATGGTCGGCCGCGTGGGCCCCGACTCGCTGGACCTGACGGAGGCGCACCGCTTCCCGAACCGGCCGGTGCGCACCCCCGAAGGACTGCGCTGGGACATCCTCGCGCTGTACGCGGGGGTCCTCGACGGGCTGCGCGCGGCCGGGCACGTCGACTCGGTCGGCATCGACAGCTGGGCCGTGGACTACGGCCTGCTCGACGCCGACGGGGCGCTGCTCGGCAACCCGGCGCACTACCGGGACCCCCGCACGCAGGGCGTCGCGGAGCAGGTGTGGGCCACCGTGCCCGCCGCCGAGCTGTACGCGGCCACCGGACTCCAGTACGCCCCCTTCAACACGCTGTACCAGCTGGTGGCGGCCCGCTCCACGGCCCAACTGGCCCACGCGAAGCGGCTGCTCCTCATCCCCGACCTGCTGGCGTACTGGCTCACGGGCGAGGCGGGCACGGAGCTCACCAACGCCTCCACGACCCAGCTGATCGACCCACGCACCGGCGACTGGTCGTACGACGTCGCGGCGCGCCTCGGCATCGACCTGGAGCTGTTCGCACCGCTGCGGCGGCCCGGCGACCCGGCCGGTCTGCTGCGGCAGAGCGTCCTGGAGGAGACCGGGCTGACCGGTCCGGTACCGGTGACGACGGTCGGCTCCCACGACACCGCCTCGGCGGTCGCCGCCGTCCCGGCCGCGGGCGAGCGGTTCGCGTACATCTGCACCGGCACCTGGTCCCTCGCGGGCCTGGAGCTGACGGCACCCGTCCTCACCGAGGCGAGCCGCGCGGCGAACTTCACCAACGAACTGGGCCTGGACGGCACGGTCCGCTACCTGCGGAACATCATGGGGCTCTGGCTGCTCCAGGAGTGCGTACGGGAATGGGGGCACCCCGACCTGGGAGAGCTGCTGTCGGCCGCCGCCGAGGTGCCGGCGCTGCGGTCCGTGGTGGACGCGGGCGACGCGGCGTTCCTGGCCCCCGGCCGGATGCCGTCCCGGATCGCCGACGCCTGCCGGGAGTCGGGGCAGCCCGTGCCCGGGTCCCGGGCCGAGATCACCCGCTGCATCCTCGACTCGCTGGCGCTCGCCCACCGCCGGGCGGTCTTCGAGGCACAGGAGCTGGCCGGCCACCCGGTCGACGTCGTGCACATCGTCGGCGGGGGCGCCCGCAACGCCCTGCTGTGCCGGCTCACGGCCGACGCCTGCGGGCTGCCCGTGGTGGCGGGCCCGGCGGAGGCGGCGGCACTGGGCAACGTCCTGGTGCAGGCGCGGGCCCACGGCCAGGTCGGCGACCGCGCGGAGATGCGCGAACTCCTGTCCCGTACCCAGCCACTGACCCGCTACGAGCCACAGGGCACCACGGCGACCTGGCAGGCAGCCGAGGACCGCCTGACCGCCCGATGACAAAAGTTCCCGCCCCCGGCACCGGCGCGCCCCGAAAGGGGCGCGGGGAACTGCGCGACCAGCCACACCCGACCCGCAGCCAACACTCAACAGTCACCGCCGCTCATTCCGGCCAAGCCCAGCGCCGCGTACCGTGCAGTCATCCGACCACCAACCCCAAGGAGCCGCGATGCGTGTCGCCCTGTTCCTGACCTGTGTCAACGACACGCTCTATCCGGACACGGGCCGGGCCGTGGTGAAGCTGCTGACCAGGCTGGGCGTCGAGGTCGACTTCCCGATGGCGCAGACCTGCTGCGGGCAGGCGCACTACAACACCGGGTACCGGCACGAGGCCGAGCCTCTGGCCCGGCACTTCTCCGAGGTGTTCGGTGGGTACGAGGCGATCGTGACCCCCTCCGGGTCGTGCGGCGCGATGGTGCGCGAGCTGTATCCGCGGATGGGCGAGCGGGCGCGCGCCGAGGGACGCGGGGACGGCCTCGCCGCCACCCTCGCACCGGTCGTGCCGAAGACGTACGAGCTCACCGAGTTCCTGGTGGACGTGCTGGGCGTGACGGACGTGGGCGCGTACTACCCGCACACCGTCACCTACCACCCCACCTGTCACGGACTGCGCAGTCTCGGTCTGGGCGACCGGCCGCTGCGGCTGCTCAGGTCCGTCAAGGGACTTGAGCTGAAGGAGCTGCCGGGCGCCGACGAGTGCTGCGGCTTCGGCGGCACCTTCGCCCTCAAGAACGCCGACGTGTCGGCGGCGATGGGCGCCGACAAGGTCCGCAACGCCGAGTCGACGGGCGCCGACGTGCTGTGTGCCGCCGACAACTCCTGTCTGATGCACATCGGCGGCACGATGACCCGGCTCAGCACGGACATGCGCCCGGTGCACATCGCGGAAATCCTGGCGAGTACGGAAGCGAGTACGGAAGAGGGGCCGACGGCATGAACAGGGACAGCGGACAGGAGCCGGGCGCATGAGCGGTGGCACCTATCTCGGGATGCCGGCCTTCCCGAAGGCCGCGCACGAGGCCGTCCACAACGAAACCCTGCGCGGCAACCTGCGGCACGCGACGCACACCATCCGCGCCAAGCGGGAGAAGGCGGTCGCGGAGGTCTCCGACTGGGCCGAGCTGCGCGAGGCCGGCAAGCAGATCAAGGACCACACGCTCCGCCATCTCGACCGGTATCTGGTGCAGTTGGAGGAGTCGGTCACGGCGGCGGGCGGCACCGTGCACTGGGCCGCCGACGCGGACGAGGCCAACCGCATCGTCACGTACCTCGTCAAGGCGACCGGCGAGAGCGAGGTCGTCAAGGTCAAGTCGATGGCCACGCAGGAGATCGGCCTCAACGAAGCGCTGGAGGCCGAGGGCATCAGCGCCTACGAGACCGACCTCGCCGAACTGATCGTGCAGCTGGGCAAGGACCGGCCCTCGCACATCCTCGTCCCGGCCATCCACCGCAACCGCGGCGAGATCCGCGACATCTTCGCCAGGGAGATGAGCGAGTGGGGGCGGCCGGCTCCGGAGGGACTGACCGACACGCCCGCCGAGCTGGCCGACGCGGCGCGCCTGCATCTGCGCGAGAAGTTCCTGCGCGCCAAGGTCGGCGTGTCGGGCGCCAACTTCATGGTCGCCGAGACCGGCACCATGGTCGTGGTCGAGTCCGAGGGCAACGGCCGGATGTGCCTCACCCTCCCCGAGACGCTGATCTCGGTCGTCGGCATCGAGAAGATCGTGCCGACCTGGCAGGACCTGGAGGTCTTCCTCCAGACCCTCCCCCGCTCCTCGACGGCCGAGCGCATGAACCCGTACACGTCGACGTGGACGGGCACGACGGACTCCGAGAGCGCCGACGGCCCCCGCACCTTCCACCTGGTCCTCCTCGACAACGGGCGCACCGACACGCTCGCCGACGAGGTGGGCCGCCAGGCCCTGCGGTGCATCCGCTGCTCGGCGTGTCTCAACGTCTGCCCGGTGTACGAGCGGGCGGGCGGCCACGCGTACGGCTCGGTCTACCCGGGCCCGATCGGCGCGATCCTCAGCCCCCAGCTCCGGGGCACCGGCAGCGAGATCGACGCCTCCCTGCCGTACGCGTCGTCGCTGTGCGGTGCCTGCTACGACGTGTGCCCGGTGGCGATCGACATCCCGGAGGTGCTGGTGCACCTGCGGGAACGGGTCGTGCAGGGCGGTGCCGTGACCCGCGAGGGCGCCAAGGTCGTGCTCAAGCCCGCGAAGGGGCACGCCGCCGAGCGTGCGGCGATGCGCGCCGCGCGGTGGGCGTTCAGTCATCCGGGCGTGCTGCGCACGGGCCAGCGGGCCGCGTCCCGCACGCGCCGCTTCCATCCACGGACGCTGCCCGGTCCCGGCAAGGCGTGGAGCGAGACGCGGTCGCTGCCGGCGGTTCCCGCGGAGCCGTTCCGCGACTGGTGGCAGCGGACACAGGGCGGAAAGGACGCGTCGAAGTGAGCAGCAGGGATCTGATCCTGGCCCGGGTGCGGCGTGCGATCGCCGACGTCCCGCGGGACGACACGCCGTACGAGCAGGCCTTCGAGCGCGGGTATCTGCGCGAGCACGGGGACCGGAGTGTCGCGCGGACGGTGGATCTGCTGGCGGAGAACCTGGCGGACTACCGGGCTCTCGTGCACCGCTGTACGGCCGGTGAGCTGGCCGCGACGATCGCCCGGCTGCTGGACGGGCGGGGTGCGGCGTCGGTCGTCGTGCCGGCGGGCCTCGACCCGCACTGGCTGGCGGCCACGGAGGTCACGCGGGTGCCCGACCGTGCCGCGGACACCCCGGCCGAACTGGACCGCGTCGACAGCGTGGTCACGGCGTGCGCCGTCGCCATCGCCGAGACCGGCACCATCGTCCTCGACGGCGGCCCGGACCAGGGCCGCCGCCGGATCACGCTGGTCCCGGACCACCACATCTGCGTCGTACGCGTCCCCGGCCAGGTCGTGTCCTCCGTGCCCCAGGGCCTGGAGCGCGTCGACCCGGCCCGCCCGCTGACCTGGATCTCGGGTCCGTCGGCCACCAGCGACATCGAACTCGACCGGGTCGAGGGGGTGCACGGTCCCCGCACCCTTGAGGTGGTGCTGGTGAGCGGAGAGTGACAGGCGCGGTTAGCGTGAGGCAATGATCCGGTTCGAGCAGGTCACCAAGCGGTATCCGGACGGCACGACCGCCGTGGACGGGCTCTCCTTCGAGGTGGCCGAGGGTGAACTCGTCACGCTCGTGGGGCCGTCAGGCTGCGGGAAGACGACGACCATGATGATGGTCAACCGTCTCATCGAGCCGACCTCCGGCCGGATCCTCGTCGACGGCGAGGACATCGCGCGGGTCGACCCGGTGCGGCTGCGGCGACGGATCGGTTACGTCATCCAGCAGGTGGGCCTCTTCCCGCACCGCACGATCCTCGACAACACGGCGACCGTGCCCACCCTGGTCGGCTGGAAGAGGGCGAAGGCGCGGGCGCGGGCCGCCGAGTTGCTCGACCTGGTGGGCCTGGACCCGAAGACGTTCGGCCCGCGCTATCCGGACCAGCTGTCGGGCGGCCAGCGCCAGCGGGTCGGCGTGGCGCGCGCGCTGGCCGCCGACCCGCCGGTGCTGCTGATGGACGAGCCGTTCGGGGCGGTCGACCCGGTGACGCGGGACCAGTTGCAGGACGAGTTCCTGCGGATGCAGGCGGCCGTGCGCAAGACGGTGCTGCTGGTCACGCACGACATCGAGGAGGCCGTACGGCTCGGCGACCGCATCGCCGTGTACGGGCAGGGCCGTATCGAGCAGTACGACACGCCCGGGGCGGTGCTGGGTACCCCGGCGTCCCCGTACGTCGCCGAGTTCGTGGGCGCCGACCGGGGCCTGAAGCGGCTCTCGGTCACCGCGATCGAGCCCGACGACCTGGAACAGCCGCCGGTCGCCCGTCTCGACGAGAGCGCCGGCCGGGCCGCGGCCCGGC
>NZ_LIPP01000028.1:82551-82816 GCF_001418335.1 Streptomyces aurantiacus
CACGGTCGGCGAACTCGTCCACCGGATGAGGTCCTGGGTCCCGGTGGGCGCCCCGCTGAAGCAGGCCTTCGGTGTGATGCTCCAGCACGACGCCGGGTGGGTGGCGGTGCTCGACGGGGCGCACTTCCTCGGCGTACTGACCCCGGCGAAGCTGCACGAGGCGCTGCGGCGGTCGGTGGACGCGGATGCGCGCGGGGTGGGGCGGGGGCAGGTGGAGTTCGACTCTGTCGCCGACGCGTGAGCGCTCCGCGTGAGCGCTCCGCTG
>NZ_LIPP01000280.1 GCF_001418335.1 Streptomyces aurantiacus
CCCCCAACACCCGCTCCGCCGCCACAGTGAACGCCACCTTCGCCGGTCGCCGTCCCTGCTCCACCGATGCCACCTGCTCCAGCGAGTAGCCAATCGCGTCCCCGAGTTGCTGCTGGTTCAACGCGGCCCGTTTGCGCAGGTGTTGGAGCAGTACGCCGTACGCCGACCATGCCCCTGGCAGGTCCGGCCCCTCGTCCTTAAGCTTCGCTGTGCGCCGCCCCGTTCGCGTGTCCCGTACGTCCCGTGCCGCCCTCACAGTCACCACGTCCTTCCGTACTGCCTCCGCACCCCGCACACGGCCGCGCGAGCCACCGGTCCATGTCCAACGCGACGTGAGGGAACCAGGTCACGCGCCGGACCCGTACAACTCCCGTACAGGACCCGTACAACCGACGCCGCAGCCAGTCTCCCGTACCGTACGACCGAGGTGACGTACGGCCGTCATCCCTGTTCAGCGGGGCAGTCGCCCCATCACGCTGACACCGTGACCCAAGATCAGCTCACCAACGAGGCGAAGCCGCCCCACACTCCGGCCCGCCAACTGACCCTGCGTTTCAGCAGTACGAGACGAGGCGCCCGCCTCGCCCGCCAACTCGCTGTCCAGCTGTTCACCGAGTGGACGGGCTACCCGCACGACTCCGGCCCCGCCCGTTCCGTGGAACTCGTCACGGCGGAGGTGGCGTCGAACGCCGTCCGCCACGGCAGCCTCCCCGGCCGGGACTTCCGGCTCGCGCTGCTCCTCCTTCCCCACGGCTTCCGCATCGAGGTGACGGACACGCGTCCAGAGTGCCCGCCACCGGCCGCGACGGCGGGGCCTACCGAGGAGACGTCGGGCCGCGGACTGCTCCTCGTCCAGGCCTACGCCGACCGTTGGGGATGCACGACCCAAGACGCGTACACGAAGACCGTCTGGGCGGAGGTGCACTTCCGCACCGCGCGCTCGTGATACCTCCGCCTCGTCCGGGACGGGCCAGGCCCGAGACGCCGCAACGGAGGCGAGAAGGAGACCGGCAACGGTCGGCCCGCCCCGAGGCGAGGTGGCAACCGGGGGTTCCTGCACCACGGGCTGCTGCTCACCTCTTCTCAGTCGATCCGCCTGCGGTTGGTCGGCTTCGACCGTCAGAGGCAAGGACTACGGGAAGGGGCGCGCACTGGGTCGCCCCCTTCGGCAACTGCTCAGGGGGCGACCGAGACCGGCCCGGAACCGAAATCCCTTCGAGTTCCGCCCAGCCGACGCCTATCCTGCCACCATGGCCCACGCGAAGACCTCGTACGTCTGCCTGCCCTGCCGGGCCTCGTACAAGCAGCCCTACGACAGGGACAGGCAGCGGATCTGTCCCCGCTGCGCGGGGTCGCTGGTCCACGTGGGCTCGGCCTTCGCCGCACCCCGGCGCCGCGACACAGCTGGCTGGCGGACGCTGTCTGTGCTGCTGCACGCGGGCGTTCGCTTTCACAAGAGCTGCTGCGGCGGGCCGGGTTACCGCCCTCGGACCCTGAGCGAAGTCCGCGAGCGGATAACGTACGCCCGGCGTAGCGGTGAGCCCTTCGCGAGGGCACTTGTACGGCACGAGGTGCCCTGACCTCGACGCGCGTCCTTCCTTCTCCATCGCTTCCGCGTCGAGTGGCGGACACCTGTCCCGAGTGCCTGCGACCGGCTGTGACGCCAGGCCCCACCGAGGAGACATCGGACCGCGGATTGTTCCTCGTCCGGGCGGGCGTCGCCCGTTGGGGATGCGCGGTCCGAGACACGCACACGAAGACCGGCTGGGCGGAGGTGTACTTCCGCACTAGGGGCTCGTGACGCTCGCCTCGTCCGGGGTGGGCTCGGCGAAAGCCGTGGCCCCGTCGGCGAAGGAGACGAGACGATCAGTGATCGGCGTAGTGCTCCGTCAGCCTCTTCAACTCCCTGGTCCAGAGCACCATGTCGTCGCCCGGCCGCTTGTACGGTGCGCGACGGGCGAGTTTGAAGAAGCCACTGGACGGCCAGCCACTGTCCTTGAGCACCACGAGCGCCGACAAGAGGGGCAGCGATCCGTCTGGGCTCTCTCGGACGGAGGCGTCTTCCAGGAGATAGGGCATGGGGCCCTCGTAGGCGGGGACTTGATGGCCGAGTCGCGCCAGTTGACTGCTCAGATCGCCGTACCGGACAAGCGTCGCGCCCTCGCGTGCCCGCGAACGCAGGATCTCGATCACGGCGTCCAGCGCCTGCTCGTACTCCAGCGTGCCTTTCTGCATGTGCCCTCCCCGCCTCGTAACCCGACGACCGCCGAACCTATGCCACCGCGCGCCTACGTGTGGTCCGAACGCTCGAACTGGACGTACACACTTGTGAACTGAGTGCATGAATCAGATACTGATGCTGATCAGCCGTCGTCCGCCCTTTCGGCAGGCGCGTGTGGCTCCTGGGGAACGTATGAACGCTTGGACGACAGACTCGTGCAGACCGCGGTGATCGGGGGCCGGAACTCCGGACGTGTGATCATCCTGCCGACGGACGCGGACGAACTGACCCGCTGGCGACGTCTTCACCCCGCCCACACCTACTGGTGCGGCACCTAACTCGGCGGTTGCGGCAACGAGTTGTCGGACCGCCTGTACCGCGACAAGGTCTGCCACCTCGCTCACCGGCCCCACACCTCCTGCCACCGGACAGCCACCGGCGCGGCCGGCGCGGATCACCTCTTCATCGGGGATTACCTTGCCGCATGGGGCGGACGCAACAGGCTGAAGGGGCAGACCACTTCGCGTGACTTCGGGACCGGTCCCGGGGACGCGGTCGATTTCCGGGTGGGCGCAGCCAGGCAGCATGTGCGCTTCCAGTTCGGCAGGCTCGCACACGCCCAGTGGTGTCCGGCCGGCCGGAAACGCTCCGGCGAATCGGCCGGCCGCAGCCCTCATCGCGCGGGCCAAGGAGGCGCAGACGAGGTTGCCGGAACCGCAGCGCACTCAGTTGGTCGTGGAGATGACAACCACCCGCCGCCGGCCGGCCAGCCGGGCAGACACACTGAAGCCGAAACCAAGGCAGAGTCGGCGCGCCAAGAGGACGGCGGACATGAAGAAGACCGCTGCCGCGAAGCGGTCGGCGCGAGAGAAGAACTGACCTTGTCCCCTTCATGCGCGGGCCTGCGTATGAAGGGGAGGGGGCGCGTCCCAAACGAGAAGCGGACGCATGAGTTGCTGAGATTCTATTGTGAACTCAGTGCACAACCTGCATACTGGCCGAGCTGCTGTCGCCAGTCGGCCGCCAGGGCCGGGGGTCCGTCCAGACGCTTCACAGCGAGTTTCCATCTATGACCACCGTTTCGTGCGGACGGCCGTGATCCGGCTCGGTGCCGCCGGCTACCGATCCTGACGGCTTGCGAGCGAGTAACGCGCCATCGCCGGAGCCGCTTTCAGAGTCGACTCCGTAGCGGGCAGGTATCGCTTGCCCGGTAAGCGACAAGGTTCGTGTCAAGCGGCCACAGCATTACTTCTGTCCTTCCGGTTTCGGGCTGCGTGCCGGTTTACGACCGGGGACGGATCGGTGCACGCAGGGGAGCGTGCGTCACTAAAAAAGGGGGGCCTACATGGCTCGGAACAGAAGACCAGCGCGTACTCTTGAGGACAAGAAAAATGCCAGGGTAGGTTGCGGGATCATCATGGCCGCGCTTCTTCTCATCGGCGGATGCAGCGCGTTGATCGACGACGGTGACGACGATTCGTCCTCCAGCTCGTCCTCGTCCTCGTCCTCCGTGGTCGACGACACGACCGAGAGCGTAACGCTCAGCGACTATGTCGGAATGGGCCTTCAAGAGGCGCAGGACGCGGCTCAGGCCGATGGTCTGTACAGCTTGCGCTCCACCGATGCCACCGGACAGGGGCGACAGCAACTCTGGGACCGCAACTGGGAAGTCTGCTCGCAGACACCCGGCGCGGGGGAGACGGTCAGCGCCGACGAGGCCCTCACGTTCGACACGGTGGATGTCAGCGAAGGCGAAAGCTGCGACGACCCGACGGCGGGAGGCGACGAACCGTCCGATCCGGTCGACGACTCCACCGAAGACACCTACGCGGACGAATCCCCGACCTCGGGGGCCGACAGCGAGGACGACAGTTACTCCGACGATTCAGGCAGCACTTCCGACAACTCCGAATCGGACGACAGCGACTCCGGCGGTAGCGATTCCGACGACAGCAGTTCTGGCGGCAGCGGCAGCGGTTCCGACGACTCGCCGCAAGCACCGGCTGGTGCCTCCGCACAGTGCAACGACGGCAGCTACAGCTACTCCGCGCACCGTCGGGGCACCTGCTCCCACCACGGTGGGGTCGCGGTCTGGCTCAACCCGAACCTCCCCTCGTAGAAGGAATCACGCGAAAACCGCGGAGCTGCGGTTCGAAGGCGGCAACGTGCCCGATCTGAGCTCCGAACAGGCCGTACAGATCGTGGACATCGTGAAGACCACCTTCTGCAAGTGACTGCAGGCGGCCCGGGGCCCCCGCTGCGTCGGCCACTTGGCGGGGGTCTCTCTTCCATCGGACTTCCGGGCACGTCAGGGCAGCAGCTTGCCGCGGACGAACAGTGCGGCTTCGATCTGGTCCGGCAGGACATCCGCCTCCTGCGCACAGGTGTGAGCCAGGGACAGAAACCGGCTGTAGTGCGGCGTTCTCCAGCCGCCCCCGGGCCACTTCGCGTCCGTGTCGATCGACCTCAGCGAACGCGCGACGAACCTGTCCAGGATGAGAGGTCGCCACGGTCCCGTGGGCTGATCGTGACCGGCGAAGTACAGCACCTTCGTGAAGAAAGCAGGACCCAGGAACCGGATCCGCTGACTGTTGTTGAAGGCGTAGTACGCATCGACGGCTCCCTTCTCCCGCAGTATGCCGAGCACGGTCTCCAGGCGGGTATCGATGCCCTGGGGGGACGACTCTGCGAAGACGCGTGCGCGACGCGCGACCGACTGCGCTTTGGTTCCGGTGCCCCAGACGAGGGCGGCAGTCAGAAGGTGCCGTCGGCCCTCGGTGGTACCGGAGCGGTGCGAGATGTCGAAGACCGTGCGGCGGTCGACTCTGTGGCGGCCGGCCACTTTTGGGCACTCGTCGAGTTCTGTGGGCCACCAGTCGTGGTTCGGCAGGAGAGGGAGCCAACGAGACCGGTCGAAGGGTACGGCTTGGGTGAGTACGTCCACACGGTCGGGGACGGAATCTCCGGCGAGCATCGTTGTCATGGGTGACTGCCTTCGTGTTCTGGTGTTCCGTATCGCCTCATCGCCCCCTTGTGTGGGAGCAATGGGGCATGAGGTGCGGTCCATACTGAGGTCATGCTCGTACCCACCGACCAGCGCGGATGCGGCGGGGCGGCAAGTGGGTGGACGTGGACGCCACTCTCACCACGAACGCCGACGGCCAGGTGGTGTCCAGAGCCACCCTGGCGGCCTCAGGCTCGCCTCCGCCGTAGCCGTGTATCCGTGAAGACGTCCATCAGGCACACGGGCGTGGTCCGAATGCCGCGTATAGACACCTTCCCTTGTGAACTAAGTGCATGAATCGCATACTTGTGGAGATCGACCGTCGCCCGCCCTCCGCGGTCCGACCACCCAATCGCGAAATGCCATGCCAGGAGCGGACGATGGACAACGAAATACAGCTGATCAGTGACGGTGACGGACTGGCGGTCATCGGGAACGCGGCGGATGTCGACCGCTTCTTCGTCTCGGAAGGGCTGTCGGCGAAAGACCTCGGACCGCAACGTCTGAAGTCCCTTTTGGGTACCGGGGCCGCCATCGCCCAAGCAGGTTCGGAGATCGCCGCCAACTCCGGTCGCTGGGTGAAACTGACCCCGAAGTCGGCAGCGCTCATCAAGAAGTACGGGTTGAGGGAGAGCCTGAAGACGGGTTGCAGTACAGGTGTGCTGAGAGGGCCCAAAGGCCAGATCAGGGGATTCGTGGAAATCGCGAAAGCACCCCGGTCGTTCCTGTCCAACCCTGCGGCTCTTGCCGGTGTCGCGGGAATCATGGCGCAGCTCGCGATGCAGCAGACCATGGGCGAGATCACCGACTACCTCGCCGGGATCGACGAGAAGGTCGACGACGTACTGCGCGCCCAGAAGGACACTGCGCTGGCCCGCATGATCGGAGTGGGCTTCGTCATCGAGGAAGCCATGACCATCCGGGAGAAGAGGGGCAGGGTCGACGAGATCTCGTGGTCGAAAGTACAGACCGCGCCGGCGACGATCGCGGAGACGCAGGCGTACGCATTGAGTCAACTCGACGCTGTCGCAGTCAAGTTCGAGAGCAAGAACAAAATCGGTGACATCGCCGCGACGGCCAAGGAAGCCGAGTCCGCTGTTCGGGAGTGGCTCGCTGTGCTGGCGCGCTGCTTCCAGTTGCAGGACGCGATCGCCGTGCTCGAACTCGACCGGGTGCTGGATGCGTCTCCGGAGGAGTTGGACGCACATCGCCTCGGGCTGAAGGCCGCCCGGCACGACCGGATGAAACACATCGCGCGGAGCACCGAGCGCCTGCTGGCACGCATGGACACGGCTGTCGGCACGGCCAACGCGAAGGTGTTGCTGCATCCGGCCAGGTCCCCGGCCGCGGTCCTGTCGAGCAACCGTGTCACCACCGGCGTCCATGACTTCCATGAGCGGATCGGGATCGAGTCCGGTCGCCGGTCGTCGGAGGCGAGACGATGGGCGGATGCGGCCGCGGAGGTGAGGGACAAGGCACTGGAGACAGGCGCAAAGGGCGTCGGCGCGGCCAGGATCCTGGGCAACGAGACCCTCGACCGGGCGGGCACGGTGAAGGACAAGCTCTCCAGCGGGATCGCCGAGAGAGTGCGCCGTCGGCGCGGGGACGAGGGGGAACGCGACGAGAAGGGCTGAGCGAGCGCCGGCCGTCACTCACGCGCGCAGCCCGGTCGCACCTTTCCGGTGAGGGTCAGTTGCTAATGCATGTAGGTTCTGCCTTCGCCGTTTCCCGTCGCGGTCGGTCGTCCCGGCGGACATACCGTCAGTCCTCCAGGCGTACCGGCATCAGGATCGAGAAAGTGTTCTCGTCGTCGGGTCGGCGGATCGCGACCGGTGCCGTGGGGACGCCGATTTCCAGAATCAGCTGGTCCCGGGCTCCCGCCGTCAGCGAGTCCAACAGGAATTCGCGGTTCACGGCGACACGCTCCGGGTTGTCGTCGCCATCCGCGCAGATGGTCACTGTGCCGCCGTCCTCCACCCTGAGCACGCTGAGAACCTGGGCGCCGGACTCGCCGGACTCGCCGGAACGGACAGAACCGGTGATCAGTGCCTTCCGCAACGCCGCCACCTCGACCAGGGCCCGGCGCCGGTCGGCAAGAGGGAGGAGACGTCGGTAGTCGGGGAAGTCGTGGTCGAGGCACCGACCTGCCGCCTGCCGGTCCCCGGCCTCCAGCGTCACGCGGTCACCGTCTACCGAGAGCAGTACGGGGCCCTCGCTGTCGATCAGCGCTCGCATCGCGTCGGCGAGCGGGGCGGGTACGACGACCTGTTCGCGCTGTCCCTCGTGCCCGGCGGCACCGGACCGCGCGACAGCCAGCCGATAGCGGTCAGTGGCCACGACATCGAGGTGCTCGCCCTCGATGTCGAACAGGACACCGCCGAGCATCGGCAGACCGGGATCGGCACTCGCCGCGAAGCGGACCGCGTCCAGGGCGGCGGCCAACTCCGCTGCGGGGA
Source organism: Streptomyces aurantiacus (assembly GCF_001418335.1). Classification (GTDB taxonomy): domain Bacteria; phylum Actinomycetota; class Actinomycetes; order Streptomycetales; family Streptomycetaceae; genus Streptomyces; species Streptomyces aurantiacus. Next base: position 7,682 of record NZ_LIPP01000280.1, read on the forward strand.
CGGACAACCGGACGGCGGCGGTACGGAGTGAGGTCATGGCGTTCTCCCTGTGATCGAGTAGGGCTCGGAGTGCGGAGAACTCTCTGCGGGCATCGGACAGCCCTTCTTCGAGGCGCCGCAGATGTGCCCTGAGCAACGTCCGGACGAGGCCGGGGTCCGCGCTGGACCAGCCGGCCAGCACGAGCCGGATGTCCGCCAACGGCATGCCCGCCCGACGCAGCCGGGCCAGCAACCGGGCCTCCTCCAACTGCTCCGGCTCATACCAGCGATATCCGCTGACCGGGTCCACCCAAGCGGGGACCAGCACACCGGCCCGGTCGTAGAACCGCAGCGCGCTCGCGCTCAGTCCGCCGTCTCGGGCCATCTCCCCGATACTGCGCATCTCGTTCTCCACACCCGGAACTCTGATCCCTCGACAAGGTCGAGGGTCAACCTCGGCCACGGGCTGGACCAGTCACTCGGGCCGGGCAGTCGTTCCGAGTGGTGGCCGTGGTCCCGACGGATCGTCGGGAAAGCGGACCCATCGAACCTTCCTGTACCCGGGCGCCTGGGCCGCTTTCCCTGGCGCACCCAGGCGGAGACCGGCGCCAGGGTGCGCCAGCTTCCGCGCCTGCACATTGGCGTGTGCGCATCGCACCTCAACCGGTTTCAGGAGCCAGCCAACCGATGTGACTCAGAACAGGTACGACCCGGAAGTGGATGAAGGCGAGCAGCGGACTCTCGTCGTCCTCTGTCGGAAAGAAGAGGGCATGTTGAAGCCGTCGTTCGTCCTGCGGATCGTCCAGCTCCACTGGCGGAAAGCGTAGATGCGGTCGATCGAGCCCCTGATCCAGTGTGACTCCCCGGCGTGCGGTCAGCTTTCTCAAGTGATTCGGTCCCAGAGCGTGGACGAGGTCCGCCGTGGTGAATGACTTCCTGATCCGCGGTCTCTCGTTCTCGTCGACGTAGGTGGGATACACCATCAGACGCTCTTCGCCGCTCCGCCGGCCGACCGTGATGCCCGACCGTAGCCGGTTGTGGGTATCGGACAGGGCGGCCGGCATCTCGGGCACGACATCGGGCTTGTACAGGACCAGGTCTCGCTCACCGTTCTCCCACCGATTGTCGTGCACGGTGAGTGAGGGACGACGGTCAGGGAGATGTAACTCCCATTCCACCGCCGTAGCCACGGATGCCACACCGGAACAGGTCCTCCCGGCCTTGCCCGTCACCAGATCCTTATGACGTTTCAGCGTAAGTCCGTTCAGGGAACGCATGTTGCGTCACCGCCTCCTTTTCGTTGCTCGCTCGTCCTCAGCCCCGCCGCGCCAGATCCAGCGCCGCCACCCCCACGAACCAGTCCAGCACCTCGCAGATCTCGTCGCCGTGCCGTGCGAACACGCTCAGCGGGAAGGACGGACGCAGCTCCAGCTTCGCCTCGGGCAGGTCGATGCCGTCGATCTTGTTCAGGCGGTTCAGGAGTTCCCGGCGCTGCTCCGTGTCGTCGAACGGGCTACGCGTCTTGAGGTACTGGAAGACCACCTCGACCGTCCCGCTGACGGGATAAATCCCGACCGGCCACATCAGGTGCGGCCGACGGCTGGTTCCAAGGTCCAGCATGGGGAAGCAGGTCGTCTCCTCATGGCGGCCGTAGGTGACATGGCCGCCTTGGCGGCGCCAGAAGTCGAGGGCTGCCTCGACGTCGGCGTACGCGTCGGGCCAGTTCTCCCGCAGCTGCGTACGGAATCGCTCGGCCGCCACCTCGTCCTCCCCCTCGGGAAGCGGGTCGTGCGCGGCAGGCTGCGTCACGTCCTTACCCAGCAGGGTGGCCAGTTCAGCGGCCGACAGGCGCTGGGAAGAGTGGGCCCGCCCCAAGGAGTCGAAGCGCACACCCTCGCTCTTCAACAGCTCCTGCGGCGGCGGTCGATCACTGCCCTCCGCCCAGCGGAAGGACGGAGAGACCCTGCCCTCCACCGTGAGCACACGATAGGCGCCGAGCACGGTCGGATTGGAGCCCAGATAGACGCCGACGGGCACCGGGTGGCTGCCGATCAGCTCGGCGACGTCGCCGTACGTCGTCCAGGTTCCGCTCGGCATGACCACCAGCGCGGCGCGCAGCTCGGCCCAGCCGGGGGAGGCCTCGCCCGTCGGTTTGACCCCACCGATCGGGCCAGGCCACAGTTCCACGGCGCGGTCGGCCAGACGACCGCCACGGTCCACGATCTCGGCCTTGCCCCAACGCTGTTCCGAGGCGATCTCCAGGTTCATCCGAAGGGCGCTCGCGTCGAGAATTTGTTGCTTGCGCTCGAACGGGTGATTGGAGAGCTTGGCATTGTCGCCGCTCAGGGTGAGGTTGCCGAGCGTGTGCACCAGCAGGTCGCGTAGTTCCTGCGGTGTCTGGTGCGGTTCCGTCTCCTCGGCGAGCAGGTCGAACCACGCCGGAGCGGGGTTCTGCGGCAGGACGTGCTCCACGGTGAGGGACGCCTTGGCGAAGTCCACGGGCTCGGAGGCGCGATAGCTCTCCTCCAGGCGACGCAAAATGTAACTGCGTTGTGGAGGTCGCCCCGACCAGTAGAAGGGCTTGGTGCGGATGGCCTCGCGCAGCTCCTCGTCGCTCGGCCAACGCCGGCGTCGGCCGGACAGGAATCGTCTCACCGCCTCGGCAGCCGGTCGGTCGGTCTCCAGCTCCTTCGGCGCCTCCATGAAGATCCGATTGAGGTTGGTTGTCGGCGTCTGACAGATCAAGCGCCGTACCAGATAGGACTCGACGTATCCCAGCGCCTGGGCCGCGTCCTCCGGTGTGGTCCTCCCGGCGTCGAGAAGGTCCAGCAGGTGCAGTGCGAGCGGGTAGTGGGTCTGGCCACCCCAGGCGGTTAGCCGTTCCAGGACCGCGCGAAGGGCGGGTGACCGCTCACGTGCGGGATCGATGATCCGCAGAAATCGCCGTGCACGCTGGGCCAGTTGCTCGATCTCGCGTTGCAGCGCGTCCTCGTCGCCGGCCAGTGGTTGCAGCCGTTTCTGCTGCTCGCGGTAGATCTCACTCTGCTTGGTCTTGTAGTGGCCACGCACGACGAGATCGAGCCACACCAGCAGTTCGAGGTTCTTCGGGCCCAGACTCTGCTGCATGGGCAGCCACAGTTCCTCGTAGATCCGCTCGCCTCGCTTGGGCAGGAGCATGAACACGTGGTTGCGCAGCAGGTCGCTCTGGCTGAGCCCGACCCCCGTGTTGTTGATCGACTCGAAGATCCGGTACACGTTGTCGCCCGGCTCGGCGGTGATCTCCACGATGGAGAGCAGGTCCTTGAGTACCGTTTCGACCGTGGTGGTCCAGCGCTCGTCGCCCGACTCGTGGCCCTCGGCCAGCGCACCGCGGAAGAAGCGGTAGGCACTCCCCACGTTGTCGCCTCCGCCGGCCTCCGCCCGGGACTGGACGCAGGAGATGTACGCTTCCCGGTCCGCCTGTGTGGGCAACAGCCGGTAGTGGTCCACACCCTCGTGGAACTCGTTGACCAGCGTCTGACGGTGTACCCGGTCCACTCCGCGCACGTCACCCGTCTCCTTGAGATGATCGCGCAACGCGGTGAAGGCCAACATCAATGTGGTCAGCCGTTGTTGGCCGTCCACCACCAGCCATCTCTGCACGCCGCCCGCCTGGATCTGACCGGGCGCGAGCACCACCGAACCGAGGAAGTGCGGCGCCGTCGGCTCGCCGGCCAGATGCTGGTCGACGAGCTCACTGATGTCCTCCCAGAGCCGTTTCAGCTGATCCCCGCCCCAGCTGTAAGTGCGCTGGTAGAGCGGCACTTGGAACTGCTTGTCCCCTTGGACGAGCTTGAGGAAGGTGATCTCCTGGGCGCGCATGTGCGTCCCTTTCCTTGACGTTCTCCAACGGCTTACCTGTCCAGGTGCACACGACTGCACAGGACTGAGGACTGCACCGGCCCGGGAACGCCCGTCCACGTCAGGTGCGCCTCGGGCCACGGGGCCGATACCCGCCGAACCTATGCCATTTCAGTGTTGTTGTCCGCCGATGTCAGGGCCGAGCGGCGGGAGATGCGCGGCATCGTCTCGTTGGGGGAGCGGCGCAGCAGTTTGATCGTGCGGCCCTCGACCCACGCGTTCCACGCCTTGAGGTAGTAGAGCAGGTGCTCGCGTGAGTCGTCGCGACGCCTGTGCGCGCTGCCCAGTGCGAGGTTGAGCATCGTGTTGCGCAGCGTCAGGCGCGGGTCGCCCGGCTCCAGGCGGGCGCCGGTGACGACCCCCTCCTCCCAGGCGGACTGATCGATGTCGGGCCGCGCCTCGCTGGTGACGTACCAGCCGATCGTGGCCGCCGTGACGGTGATGCGGCACCCCCGGTTCAGTGCGATGCCGCGGTGGAGGGCGGTGCGGATGCCGGGGTGTTCGCCGAGCAGGTTCAGGAGCTGGTCGTTGCTCGTGACCGACGAGCCGCCGCTCCAAGCGGAGTCGGGGGCGCTGCGGTACAGGTGCAGCCCACGCAGAGCGGCCGCCAGGTGGGTCGCGTTGGCCTCCCCCGCGAGGGCCAGCGCGTCCCGGCCGGTGCGTCTGCGACCCGTGTCCATCACGGTGAACGCCGCACGAGGCACGCCGTGCGTGACGGTCAGGGGCACAGCGATGCCGGCCTTGACGATGGCGGCCAGGCGGTGCTGTCCGTCGATGAGGACATCGTCCTCGTCGAAGGCGATGCCCTGGTGCGTCAGCTGCCATTCCCCGCGCTGGATCTGACCGGCCAACTGCTGCACCGTGCTCTTGCTGAGCGGCCTGTTGCTGGTGTTGCGGGCGAGCCACTGCGCCGCCAACTGGGGTGACACGTCGAGCACTTGCATGTGCATGGCACTTCTACCTTTCTCGGGGTGTGTCAGTGACAGCCTGGCGTGTGATGTGAACTAAGTCAACAGCTCCACGGTTCGTGCGTCGGGCTCTGATCCTTTGCTGAGGCCTGTCGACCTTGTTGGGGATCGCTCACCGGTGGCGATCTGTGCTCACTGCTGTCCGTGGTGGGGTGGGCATCCGGGTTTGCTGCTACGCTCCCGATGTGTGCTCAGTTCACATACGAGTCCGCGCACCGGGGGGTGCCTTGTGGTCGAACTCGTGGTGGTCGAGCGCGTGGGTGTCGGGCGCGGAATGACTGGGCGGGCCACCGGATGGCCCTCAGCAGCGGTGGGGTGGGGCGTGTGAGTCAGGACGAGCGCGATCCGATTGGCGGTGTGCGGCCGGTCGGTTCCGTCTACCAGTACGGCGACGGCCTGTACGTGCGGGTGGGCGACGTCGTGCCGTATGCACTGGAGGGCCCCGAGGCCGGTCACGGCTACCGGCAGGGCGACGATCTGGTGCGCTGCACCCTGTCGCTGAGCAACGGCACCGGCCGGCCGGTCGATCTCGACGGCATCACCCTGCTGGTGCGGGGAGGGCCGTACGGCAAGACGGGCCGACAGGTGCGGGATCACCGAAGTGACGTGCTCGACGACGGACTTGGGGGTACTCTGCGCACGGGGCGCAGGGCCTCCGTCACGTGGGCCTACAGCATTCCGGCCGGCACCGTCGGTGACCTGGACATCGAGGTTCGCTTCCCCGGCGACCGGAAGAGCGTCACGTTCAGCACGGCGCCGGCCGCCGTTACCGGTGTGGTCGGCGCGCGCCCCGTACCGATGGCGTTCGACCAGTCCGTACCGCTCGGTGAGCGGCAGCGGTCGTTGTCCGAGGACCCGGACGAGGCCCCGCCACAGCCCACGAACTGGCTCGGGCATGGGTCCGGGGCCGGGGCCGGACATGGGTCCGGGGCCGCGGTCGCAGGTGGACAGCCCGTCGTCGAACCGGACGGGCTCGGCGCCGTTCCGGCCCGGTCCGTCGGCACCGCGCGTCGCAGCGCCCGGCCACCGGCCCCGGAAGTCTCCGCCGACGAGCTGGACACCGCACGCGTCCGGCAGATCTTCCGGTTCCTCGCCGAGGCCGAGGAGTCCAGGACGACCCCCGTGCGTACGCTCGACGGGGCGGCCGGCACCGTGTGGTTCGACGAACTGCCGGATGACGACGGCGTCGAGGTGATGACCGACGGCACTCTCGCGGGAGCCGACCCGGCCTGGCTGACTGTCGCCCGCCCCGAACGCGAGGACGCGCCGCGCCTCAAGGCCCTGCTCGCGCCCTGGGTGGACGAGAGCCGTATACGCGACTTCAAGGAGCCGCGCGCCCCGCACCTGCGCCGGCGCGTCGACCCCGAGTTCGCCGACTGGTCCCGGGGCATCCCGCTCGACAAGACCTACCAGGAACTGGACGAACACCCCCAGCGGGAGAACATCGAGAAGCTGTACGCAGCCTGGGAACAGGAATGGCTCGCCTGGGCGGCCCGGCGCCGGGCGATCGACCCCTCGGTCAGGCTGTACGACCGACTGCACAAGATGCACGAGGACACCGCCAACCTCGGTGAGGCGTACGAACTCGTCCTCGGTCTCGGCCGGCTGACCTGGCAGACGAGCACCGGGCAGCGAGTGGAACGGCACCTCGTCACGCACCGGGCCACCATCCAGCTCGACCCCGCCACCGGCACGCTCACCGCCGGCCCCGACCCCACCGGCGTCGGCCTTGAGCTCGAAGAGGGCATGCTCGAAGGGGCCCAGCATGTGCCGGGCGCCGTGCGCGAGGCGATGGTCGCGGTGCTGGAGGACGCCTCCGACGTGACCGACCCCGGACACCTCGACGCCGTACACACCGCCCTGCGCAGCTGGGCCAATGCCGCGCACAGCGCCGGAAGTTACGCGCCGACCGTCGAACGCGCCAAGCCACGCAGCCTCGACGTACCGCAGGTGGGGCTCACCCCCGCGCTCGTCCTGCGCGAGCGCAGCCGCCGCTCGACCATGGACGCCCTCAAAGCCATAGCCCGGCAGATCGACGCGGGCACGCCGCCCACCGAACTCCTCAGCTACATATCGGGCCGCGACGGCGCGCTGACCGCTTCGGACCTCGCGGCGGCGGAGGACGACGGAGTGGCGGAGAACGCTGGAGCGGCGCAGGACGGCGGTACCGCGCGGAACAGCGCCGGCGACGAGATGTACTTCGCGCTGCCCGCCAACGAGGAGCAGCGCACGATCGCCGAACGGCTGCGTGCCAACCGGCTCGTCGTCGTCCAGGGCCCGCCCGGCACCGGCAAGACGCACACCATCGCGAACCTGGTCACCGACCTGCTCGCCCAGGGCAAGCGGGTCCTCATCACCAGCCACACCCCACGTGCCCTGCGCGTACTGCGGGACAAGCTCCCGGAGTCCGTACGCGACCTGTGCGTGAGCCGCACCGAGGACGGCGCGGCCGCCCAGCGGGAGCTGGAGGCGTCCGTGCAGCGGATCCTCGCCGAGTACGCCGGCTACGACGAGAAGGCGTCCCGGAACGGCATCCGTACACTCCAGTCCCGTCTTTCCCGAGCCCGTGCCGCCCAGGCGGCCATGCTGCGCGACCTCGCCGTACTGCGCGAACGGGAAACCCACCGCTTCGAGGCGGAGATCGGCGACTACCGGGGCAGCCTGCAGGAGATCGCCGAGCGCCTCACCGCGGAGGCGGGACGGTACGGCTGGCTCGGCCCGGTCCCGCAGGAACAGCCCGCCCTGAGCGCCGATGACGCCCTGCGCCTGCTGCAGACCACCCGTGCGTACACACCGCACCACCAGGCACTGGCGGCCGAGGTGCCGGGACCCTCCGAACTGCCGGGCCCCGGCGACTTCGAGGAGGCCGTGCGCATCGTACGGTCGGCCGAGGAAGCACACGCGGCCGTGCGCCAGGACCCGCTCTGCGCGCGGTACGACACGGCCGTGCGGGGTCTCGGCGAGAGCGAACAGCGGCGGCTGTCGTCGGCGCTCGACACCTTCTCCGCCGCGCGCGCCCGCGCCACGGCTCTCGCCGCCGCGGCCGGTGACTGGGCCGCGGCACTCGTGGGACAGGTGAGCGAGGGGCAGGACTGGCAGGCACGCAGCCGGCGGGCCGCCGTCACGGAAACCCTGACGGCCGTCGACAACTTGCTAGCCGCCCTGAGCACGGCCATGGTCAGCGGCCTGGAGCAGTACGACCCGGCCACGGCGCTCGCCCAGGCGACCGCGCTGCACGACGGCCTCGGTCAGGGACAGAAGCTGCGCGGGCCCCTCGGTACGCGCTCCAAGCTGGCGAAGACGGCCGGCGCCTTCGCCGAGGCCGTACGGGTCGACGGACGGGCGCCCCAGGACGTACCGACGTCGGCCGTCGTCCTCGCCCGCGTGCAGCTGGAACTGCGCCTGGCCCAGGTGGAGTCCGAGTGGGGCACGCCCGTCGCCGCCTGGCAGGGACACGGACCGCGCCTGGCCCGGCTGCGGCAGGACGCGGAGGTGCTGGACGCGCTGCTCGCCGTCGGCGCCGCCCGTACGGACGTGCTGACCGCCGCGGCGACCTCCCCGGCACTGGCGGTCGCCGCCTGGCACGACCCGTCCGTCGAGAACGCCGTACGCACCCTGCTGCTCGCGTCGACCACCCTGCGCGCGGCCGAACAGTCCCGCAAGGTCGTCGGGGAGACCGAGGAACTGCTGCGTGTCTGGGGTGACAGGGCCGGTGTCGCACCGGCTGTCGTGCGTGCGCTGGGCGCGGTCCGCGACCGGGACCCGGGCGGCTACCGCTCGTTCAGCGACGAGATGGCCGAGGTACGGGACGCCGCCCGGCTGCGGGCCGAGCAGGACGTGGCCCTCGCTCACGTCCGCGAGGCGTTCCCGGCCCTCGCCGAGCGGATCACCGGCACGCACGCGGACGACACCTGGGACGCCGAGCTTCCCTCGCTCGCCGAGGCCTGGGCCTGGTCCGCGTGGCGCGAGCGCATGGAACGGCTGACCGATCCCGAGGCCGAACGTGTCCTGCGCCGACGGCTGACGGAGGCCGACGACGAGGCCCGCATCATGCTCGCGCGGCTCGCCGCCGCCCGCGCCTGGCACCGCTGCCTCGGCCTGCTCACCGGCGACCAGTCCCGGGCACTCAGCGCCTACCAGCAGGCCGCCCGGCGTATCAAGGGCAAGTACCAGCACCGCTACCGGCGCGACGCACAGGCCGCCCTGCGCAAGGCGCAGACCGCGGTACCGGCCTGGATCATGCCCCTGCACCAGGTCGCCGAGACCGTACCCATGGACCGGCCGGGGCTGTTCGACGTCGTCATCGTCGACGAGGCGAGTCAGTCCGGGCTGGAGGCCATGCTGCTGAGCTGGCTCGCGGACCGGATGGTCGTCGTCGGCGACAGCAAGCAGGTCAGTCCGTCCAACGTCGGCCTCAAGCAGGACGAGTACTTCCACCTCCGCGACCGGCTGCTCCCCTCGCTGGAACCGGAGGTCCGCAGCCTGTTCGGCCCCGATTCCAGCTTCTTCGACCTCACGGAGGCCCTGTCGACGGGCCGCGGCACGCTCATGCTCAAGGAGCACTTCCGGTGTATGCCGGAGATCATCTCCTTCTCCAACGACCTCTGCTACAACCGTGCCCTGCTGCCCCTGCGACAGTACGGCGCCGACCGGCTGCCCCCGGTCCGCACGGTGTACGTCGGGAGCGGCGAAGCCGTGGGCACCAACGCCCGGCTGACCAACACCCGCGAGGCCGAGGCCCTCGTCGACGCCGTCGTGCGCTGCTGCGCCGATCCCGCGTACGACGGGAAGACCATGGGTGTCGTCAGCCTCCGCGCCGCCAAGGGGCACCTGACCGAGCTGGAGAACCTGCTCGCCGAGCGTCTCGACTACGAGCAGCGCGAGCAGCGCCGCATCCGGGTCGGCGACGCCGAGGACTTCCAGGGCGACGAGCGGCACATCATGTTCGTCTCCTGCGTCAACTCCGCGACCACCGCCTCCGGAGCGGTCCCGGGCGGCTTCAACGGCAAGACCTACGAGCAGCGGATCAACGTGGCGGCATCCCGGGCCAAGGATCAGGTGTGGGTGTTCCACAGCGCGCGGACGGAACAGTTCCACGAGAACGACCTGCGCAGGCGCTGGCTCGATCACCTCACCCGCCCCGCGGAGGAGGACGCGGTCCTGGTCGAGGGCGAGGTGCTGCCCGACATCAGACACGAGGCGTTCGACAGCCTGTTCCAGCAGAAGGTGTACCTGGAACTGACGGCACGGGGTCACCGGGTTCGTCCGGCATACAGGGTGGGCCGCCACACACTCGACCTGGTCGTCGAGGGCGGGACGCGCCGGCTCGCGGTCGCCTGCGACGGGGACGCCTTCGCCGAGGGCGAGGACGCCTCCACCGCGGCCGCCAGACAGCGCGACCTGGAACGCGTCGACTGGACGTTCGTCCGGATCCGGGGCAGCCGCTTCCATCTCGACCGTGAGCAGGCACTGGCCCCGCTGTGGGCCGAGCTGGCACGGCTGGGCATCGACCCGGTCGGGCGGGGGCCGGCGGACTGCGCAGCCGACGACGACTCCGCAGCCGCGGACGACTCGGCGCGCGGCGGGGCGGAGCCGACCGGTGACGCGGCGACGACCGATGAGGTGGTCGTGGCGGGACACGTGGCCGAGGCCGGTGAAAGTATGCCGCCGGAGCTGCGGATGGGCGCATCGAGCCACGAGGTGGGGAGCCGGGCCACGGCGCGAGCGCAAGCCCCGACCGGGACCGCGATCGCCCCGGAGACAGCGCCCCTGCCTGTGCCCCTGGCTGCGCCCCGGCCTGTGCCCGCGCCCACGGACCCGCGCGAGTCCTTGCGTGGACCGGCCCAGCAGGCAACACCCGCTCCGGCACAGCAGCGCACCGTGCCCGAGGAGAGCGGGACCGCCTCCGCACGGGCCGCTGGGGCAACGGCGCCCAAGGCCGCACCGGCCGCACGGTCGGCGGTCTCGGGCGGGTCGGCGGAGTATGCCGTACGGTCCGCGGGCTCTGCAGGGCCGGCGGCGTCCGGGCCGATCGCGCCAGGTCTCCTGCCGGTCCGGGAGATCCCCGCCGCGGCCTTTCAGCGGCTGGTGCGTGAGGTGCAGCAGCTGCAGGTGGCGGTCGACGCTCCCTTCGAGACCCTTGTCGGAGGGGACGCGGCCCAACGGGTCTTCCTCCGCAAGACCCAGGCCGAGCAGCGCGACCGACGGACCGAGCGACTCGCCTTCCTGCGGACCTTCCTCGACGCCGTCAGCGTCGGGCGGGAAGGGACTGTTCCGGGCGTCGTGATCCCGGGCGCGCTGCTCCGTCTGGAGTTCGACGGTCAGATCGACGAGGACACCCTCTACACGATTGCCGAACTGCCCACGGAGGAGGCGGACATCGTGTCTCCGTCCTCGCCGCTCGGACATGCGCTCGCCTGGCAGCCGACAGGGCGCGCAATCCCGTACGACGTGTCCGGGGGGAAGTCGCGCACGGTCGTCGTGCGGGAGATACGTGTCTGATCGCGGCCACGTCGCCACGTCGCCACGGCGGACGAGCCCTGTCCCGTGGACCCCACCGTTCGGTCCGCGGGACAGGCCCCGGTGCGCCTCAGCCGGTGACGGGGTCCAACATGCGGCTGCGCTCACCGCTCCAGGAGATCGCCAGCGCGTCGCGCGCCCGCGTGGCGGCCACGAAGAGCAGGCAGTGCTCGGCCAGCAGATCCGAACGGTGCTGTACGGGGTCCTCGTCGGCCGGCGTCACCTGCGGAGCGAACGGCAGCACGCTCGACGTCACGCCCACGACGGCCACGCAGCGGAACTCCAGCCCCTTCATGGAGTGCATCGTCGCCACGCGCACACCCGACACCCTGGGGCCCGGGTCGTCCTTGACCGCGACGGCGGGGACGCCCTCCCGGCGCAGGCGGGCGATGACCGCGTCGACCAGCGTGTTGAACCGGGCGCACACCGCCACCTCGGACGGCTTGACCCCGTCCTGGCCGACCCAGACCCGGATCTGCTCCACCAGCGCGCGCAGTTCGTCGTCCTGGCTGCCGTGACCCTGAGCCACCGGGATGCGGCCGTGCAGCTCCGAACGGTAGCCCCGCAGCGAGTCCCGGCCGCCGTCATCGTCGTCGTCCTCACCGAGCCGGCCCACCGGCTGACCGTCCAGGAGGGACGCGGACCAGCGCAGGATCTCCTCCGTGCTGCGGTAGTTGAGGCGCAGCCGGGACGTACGCCCGCGCACATTGACGCCCAAGGAGCGCAGCGAGACCCGGGAGTCGTAGATGCGCTGATGGGGATCGCCGACGAGGAACAGGTCGTCGGCCTGCTCGGCCACGCAGGCACGCAGCACGCGCCACTGGGCCGGGTGCAGGTCCTGCGCCTCGTCCACCACGACGTGTCGGTAGCGCGGCCCCCGCTCGGCCAGAATGCGTGCGGCCTGGTCGCACAGCACGGTGTACGTCGCGCAGTCGCGCGAGGCCAGGTCCGCGGAGAACCGCTCCATGACCCGCCACAGCCGGGCCCGTCGGACCCGTCCCACCTGGGTGCCGCGCCCCCTTCGCACACATCTCAGGTACTCCTCCGGCGTCCGCAGTCCTTGAGCCAGGACGACGTTGCGGAACTCCTGGGACAGGAAGCGTTCCGACCCGGACAGGTCCTCGCGGGTGGCGGCGCGGGTCCACGCGCTCTTCTCCGCTGCCGCTGACAGCGGTTTCGGCGAGCTGCCCCGCGCTTCCCGGATGACCCGCGCTGCCAGCGAGTCCACCGTCGTGACCTCGACACGGTCGAGCAGATGCGCGTCGGTGTCACCGAGCAGGAGGGCCAGGCTGTCCCGCAGGGCGGCTGCCATGGCGTTGGTGAAGGTGGTGAGCAGGATCCGGTCGCCCTCGCGTCCGGTGCGCAGCAGGTGTCGTACCCGGTGCAGGGCGACGACCGTCTTGCCGGTGCCGGGGCCGCCCGTCACCTGGGCCGGTCCGTTGAAGCCCGGGTGGTAGGCGTACCGGCGCTGGGCGGGGTGCAGGAAGACGCGCCAGCGCGTGAAGTCCTCGGTGAGGATCCGCTCCAGCTCACCGGGCCCGGTGACCTCCACGATGCGGTTGGACGTGTTGAGGATCGCCTCGCTGAGCGTGACGGCCGGCCGGTCCTGGGCCGTGCGCACCGTCTGTCCGCGCGAGGCGATCAGCTGCTCCCAGACCTCCTGGGGCGAGTAGCCGGCCGCCAGGAGCTCAAGGACCTCGTACTGATCGGCGGGCATCATGGGGGGAGCCATGACCGTCAGGTCGTCGGCCGTGACACACACCCGTGCCAGTCGCATGACCTGCTCGTCGATGCCGAGGTCATGCAGCACGGTGTCGGAGTGGTGCGCGAAGAGCCGGGCGGGGGTCTCGACCGCCTTCGTCTCGAAGTAGGTCTCCATCTGTTCGAGTGCCTCGACGTTGCGGACCTCCAGGCCCCCGGTGGCGCCGTTGACCGAATAGGCGCGCTTGCAGGCCCAGTTGATCGCCTCGTCATGCGGAGCCACTCGCAGCAGAGTGAACAACTCGCTGCCGTCGTCCGGGGCGAGGAGAACACCCCGGTAGGACTTGGTGACCCGGATCGTACGGATCCGGGGGTCGCGTGCCCTTTCGAGTTTCTCCAGATGCATTCCCTTGCTGGCGTGGAGCTGAGGCACGGTCAGGCTGCGGAACATCCGGATCGCGTCGATGACTTCTTTCTGGACGGGTCTCTGGAGCGAGATCAGATCCGCGACGAAGTCGTCGGCGAGAGCGAGACGGGGCATGGGAGTCCTCGGGTCGCGGACGGGTGGTGGGCGACGGGCGGACACCAGCCTAGGGACTGTCGGGATGCCGAGTGACGATGCCCCCATATTCATTGTGTGAACTGAGTCAACGGGTCTATATTTCTGGTGCATTCACACCACCGGGGCACACTCGTGCCCTCGTCGGCTCTGTCCGGAAGGACCCACCGTATGCCGGCCAAGCCTGCCCAGGCCGCTGTTCCGCACCCGCTCGAAGAAGTTCCCCAGACGTTCCGTGCCGGGGACTCCTACGCGGTGCGGGACGCACTCGTGAACTACGTCCGGCGGGATCTGCTGGGCCCCTGGGACGGTGAGACGGAGACGTTGCCGAGCGCCTCCTCCGGTCCGCGTGACCGGTACCTGGTCGGTGTGCTCGGTCCGCGTCCCCAGGCCGTCACCGTGGACCGGATCGCCCGGGCGGCGGCTCAGGGAGCGGACGGGGAGTCGGGCGACGAACAGGAAGGTGACGACGCCGATCTGCAGGAGCGGTTGAGCCCGCAGGCCGGCGGACACATGTGGGCGTCCTCCATGGGTCTGTCCTTCACCGTCCCGGCCTCCGTGGGCACACTCAGTGCCGCCGTCCGCTGGGGTCACTACACGCAGACGGAGGAGGCCACCGAGCGGGGGACGACGCGCAGGGTCTGGTCGCGCGAGCCCGTCGAGCGCCTGGTGGACATCGACGTGACGGACGGGGCCGACCGCACCGTTCCGCTCGACGGCGAAACCGTCGTCCTGGACGTGCAGGTACGCCGGCACACCGGCCGCACGGGCACCGAGGACCTGCGCATAGTCGAGCTGGCCCTGCTGAACCGGCAGCCGGACAGCGCGGACGCACGCGACGCCCACTGGCTCTTCCAGACCGAGATCGACGTCACCGCCTTTCCCGACGACCAGGCCGCCGTCTTCCTGCCGGTCGACGACCCCCTCGCCCCCGCGGGCCACGACACGGCGCCCGAGGACGCCGAGGAACGCCGGCTGCGCCTCCTCTACCGGGACAGCCTCAGGCACGCCAACGGCCGCAACGTCGCCGTCCACGCGCACGTCCGCGACAAGGAGCGCAACGCGCACCGCCTGACCACCGTCTGGCTTCCCGAGTACGACGTCAGGGCGACCACCGCGCCGGCACCCGAGGAGCAGAACCTGCTCCAGGGGCTGGAGCTGGGCATGGACGAACTGGCGGCGCTCGCTGTGCCCGGCCGGCGTGCCGAACTCAGCGCCGCCCTGGCCCCGTTGGCCGACGGCTACGGCACCTGGCTGGAGCAGCAGCGGCGCAGTGCCGCCGAACTCCTCCCCGATCTGAGGGGATCGGCCGAGAGCGCGATCGAGCAGGCCCTGGACGTCTGCGACCGCATCACCCTCGGCATCGACCGGCTCGTGGCCGACGAGACGGCCCTGCTGGCCTTCCGGTTCGCCAACCGGGCCATGGCTCTGCAACGCCGCAACACGGCCATCGCGGCCGCCCGTACCGGCCGGGAGGACGAATCCGAGTCCTACCGGGAGGCCTACGACGAGATACACGGCAAGGGCAAGGGGGCGGCCAGCTGGCGGCCGTTCCAGCTCGCCTTCGTCCTGCTGAACATCGACTCGCTCACTCAGCCGGAGCACCCGCATCGTGGTACCGGCCGGGCGGCCCTCGTCGATCTGCTGTTCTTCCCGACCGGCGGCGGCAAGACCGAGGCGTATCTCGGACTCGCCGCCTACACCTTCGCGCTGCGGCGCCTCCAGGGCACCATCGGATCGGGAGCGCAGGCCCGCAGCGGTGAGGCGGGTGTGGGCGTTCTCATGCGGTACACCCTGCGGCTGCTGACCGCCCAGCAGTTCCAGCGTGCCGCCGCCCTGGTGAGCGCCTGTGAGGTACTGCGCCGCGAGGAGTTCGCGCGGGACCGGCGCTGGGGAGCCACCCCGTTCCGTATCGGGCTCTGGGTGGGCACGGCGGTCTCACCGAACTGGTTCGACGAGGCCAAGGAACAGATCGCCGAGGCCAAGGAGAACGCCAGCGACAAACACGCCCGGGTGCTGCAGGTCCTCACCTGCCCCTGGTGCGGCAGCGGGCTGACCGCCCGTTCGAACATGGAGTACGACGAGGGCCGCCGCAGGGTCCTGCTGTACTGCCCTCGCGGCGAGGGAGGCGACGCGCAGGACCGCTGCCCGTTCTCCCGCCGCGAGGCGCTCGGCGAAGGCATCCCCGTGCTCACCGTCGACGAGGAGATCTACCGGCTGGCCCCCTCGCTGCTGATCGCCACGGTCGACAAGTTCGCCCAGCTCCCGTGGAACGGTTACGCCGGCCTGCTGTTCGGCAGGGTCACCGAGCTGTGCCCCCGCCACGGCTACCGCCACGACGACCTGGACGCCAAGATCGGCTGCGGGGGCCGCCACAACGTCAGGGGCGAACTGCCCGGCGTCACCGCCCAGCCCGTCACTCGTCTGCGGCCTCCGGACCTGATCATCCAGGACGAGCTGCATCTGATCTCGGGAGCGCTCGGCACCGTGGTGGGCCTCTTCGAAGCCGCCGTCGACCAGTTGTGCACGTGGCACGTCAGCGACGCGCACGGACGACGTCACGAAGTCGGCCCGAAGATCATCGCCTCCACCGCGACCACCAAGCGGGCCGCGGAACAGGTACGCGGCGTCTTCGGCCGCAAGGTCGCCGTCTTCCCGCCCCAGGTGCTGGACGTCGGTGACACGTTCTTCTCCCGGCAGGTGGAACTGAGCCGGGAGAACCCCGGCCGCCGCTACCTCGGCGTGTGCGCGCACGGCACCCGCCTCAAGGCCGCCGAGATCCGCGTCGCGGAGATCCTGCTGCTCGCGGGACAGCAGCTCTTCGACGACTACGGCAGGCCGGCGGACCCGTACATGACCCTCGTCGGCTACTTCAACGCGACGCGTGAACTCGCCGGTATGCGGCGGTACATGGACGACGACATCACCACCCGGGTGCGGTCCAACGGCAGCCGCAAGGGACAGGACACGCTGTCGGACCGCATCGTGAGCAGAGCGGGGATGCTCAGCATCCAGGAACTGACATCCCGCATCTCCTCGTCGGACATCGGCTCGGCCCTTAAGCGGCTGGACTTCGAGTTCGACCCCGAGCGGGACACCTCGGTGCGCAGACGAGCCTTCCTGCGCGAGTACGGCGCCGCCATGACCGACAAGCGTGAACCCCGCGCGTCCATGACACCGACCATGCGGCAGGCCGTCGACGTCGTCCTCGCCACCTCCATGCTGCAGGTCGGTGTCGACGTCTCCCGCTTCGGCCTGATGCTCGTCGTGGGCCAGCCCAAGAACACCGCCGAGTACATCCAGGCGTCCTCGCGGGTCGGCCGCGACGCCGCCCGTCCGGGTCTGGTGGTGACCCTCTACAACTGGTCACGCCCTCGGGACCTCGCGCACTACGAGGACTTCGAGCACTATCACGCGACGTTCTACCGGCAGGTGGAAGCCCTGTCCGTCACCCCGTTCACCCGCCGCGCGCTCGACCGTGGTGTCGCCGCCACCTACGTCGCCGCGCTGCGTCACGCGGCCTACAACTTCTCCCGCAACCTCGACGCCCACCACGTCGACCTCGAAGGACCGCTCGCCCAGGAGGTCGAACGGCGGCTTCTCGAACGCGCCGAACGCGCGGGGAACGACCGCTCCCGTGACTACCTGAGTGAACGGCTCGACCGGCTCAAGGACGAATGGCGCCGCAAACGCGACGAGAGCAGTTCGGCCCTCGGCTACCGCAAGGAGAAACAGAAGACGACCGTCGTCAACGGCCTGCTGCGACGGGCGGACGGTTCCCGGTGGACCGAACTGACCGTCGGCATGTCGATGCGCGAGACGGAGAACGAGATCAATCTGCTCCTTCCCGGCGGCGGCGCGTTCCTCGAAGAACCCTCGGGCGACGGCCCCGGCTGGACGTTCGGCGCCTCCGGAACCGGCGCAGGCGCCGACACCGACCCGGACCCGGACACGGCGAACACCGTGGACAGCGACGAGTACGGGCCCGTCACGGCCGACCGGGTCAGGAAGGCCAAGCGATGAACAGCCATGGCAGCAACCGCAGAGTCGGTGCCGTACGGCCCAGCCACCTCATGTTCACCGCCGGAGTCGGGGCCCTCGTCGATCTGCCCAACTTCTCCGTTCTGATCAGGGGAATCGACTCCTGGAGCCACTCCGGTGTCACCGACTACGACATCGACGAGCCCCGGCTGCGCGCCGCCGTCAACCGGTCGCTGCAGCGCTACGGACGCGGGCAGGTGGAGCAG
The DNA here is from genome assembly GCF_001418335.1 of Streptomyces aurantiacus. Lineage (GTDB taxonomy): Bacteria > Actinomycetota > Actinomycetes > Streptomycetales > Streptomycetaceae > Streptomyces > Streptomyces aurantiacus. Next base: position 25,555 of record NZ_LIPP01000280.1, read on the forward strand.
TTGCGTGCCGCTCCCTGGCTGGAGGGCGCCGACTCGGACGCGAAGGGCTGGGCGGCACAGGGGATCGGAGTGCCCGTCACGCCGTTCCCGCAGTGGCTGCGCTGCACCGCGTGCAACGTACTGGCGGCCATCGACTCGGGCGAGTTCGCCTTCGTCAACGCCAACGCACGGACGCCGCACGAGGCGAAGTTCGTCCACGACTGCAAGCGGGGCAAACCGCTCGCCGTGGCGGCCCGTTTCACCCTCGTCTGCATCGCGGGCCATCTCGACGAGTTCCCGTACACCGCGTACGTCCACCACGGGCAGTCCTGCGGCACGACACCGCGGCCGAAGCTGCGCATGAAGGATCACGGCGGCAACCAGGCCGCCAACGTCACCATCGAATGCGTCGCCTGCGGTGTGAAGCGCAACATCCGGGAAGCCATGGGCGAACGAGGCCGGCGCCATCTGCCCCGGTGCCGCGGACGGCATCCGCATCTCGGCACCTACGAGACCAGCGGGTGCGGCGAGGAGCCGGTCCTGATGGTGGCGGGCGCGTCCAACCAGTGGTTCCCGCTCACCCTGAGCGCCCTGGCGCTGCCCAAGGCGCAGGGCGGCGACATCGACAAACTCCTGGACGACCACTGGCCGGACCTCGAACTCATCGAGGACCGAGGGCAGTTCGGCTTCATGGCGCGCATGCCCAAATTCGCCTTCCTCAAGGAGTTCGACGCCGACGCGGTGGTCGCGGCGATCGTGGCCCGCAAGCGGGGGACCGCCGGCCCGGCGCCCTCCGCCCCCGACGTCCAGTCGGACCTCTTCGGACCCGAATGGGACGCGCTCAGCGGGCCCGTGCCCATTCCCAGCGACGACTTCGCGCTCCGGCAGGTGCTGGCCCCGGCCCGCTTGAGCGAGCTCTTCGCCGACATCAGGCAGGTGGAGCGGCTGCGTGAGGCGCGGGCGCTGATCGGGTTCACCCGGCTCGACGCGCCCGACCCCGAATCCCTGGAGATCGCGAAACGCGTCGAACTGTCCCGCGGAGTCCGGAACTGGGTACCGGCCAGCGAAGTGCGTGGCGAGGGCGTCTTCCTGCGCGTGCGGGACGGTCTACTGGCCGAGTGGACCGTGCGTATGGAGAAGTCGCCGAAGATGGAGGCGCACCGGCAGGCGTACGCACGGTTCCGCTCCAACCGGAAGTCGGACCGCAAGACGAGTGACTTCGACCCCTACTACGGCTGGCCCGGGGCCCGGTACATCGCCCTGCACACCCTCTCCCATCTGCTGATCCGTACCATCGCCCTGGAGTGCGGCTACAACTCCGCCTCGCTCGCCGAGCGGATCTACGCGGGGGACGAGGACAATCCGAGGACGGGCATCCTCATCTACACCGCCGTCCCGGACTCCGAGGGCACTCTGGGTGGTCTGGTGTCGCTCGCCGAGCCGAGGGAGTTCGACCGGATCGTGCGCCGGGCCCTGACCGACGCCCGCCACTGCTCGGCCGATCCGCTCTGCGCCGAGCGCCTGCCGCAGGACCCGGCCGACTTCCTCCACGGAGCCGCGTGTCATGTCTGCCTCTTCGTGTCGGAAACCACGTGCGAACGCGGCAACCGGTTCCTGGACCGGCGGTTCCTCGTCCCGCTGGCCGGCGACCAGGATGCGGTGCTGACGCCGGTCGTCCTGCTGCCGTGAGCCGACCCGCGTTCGAGACCGCTGCCGAGGCCGCCGTCGCGGCCCTCGGCCTGTCGCGCAGCAAGGACCTCGCCGGCCTGCTCGCTCAGGGACGTACCAGGGAGCGCATACTCACCGAGCTGGCGACACCCGGAGTCGGCGAGGCCGTCGCGGCGCTCTGCGACGCCATGGAGTCGGAGTCGGTGCCTTCCCCCGAGGCGGCTGCCTACGTGCGGGGCTATGCCGCCGCCCGCAGGCAGGCCCGGGACGCGGTCCGGGTCCGCACCGTGTGGAGTGGTCCCTCGACGCCGGGTGTACCCGCGCGTGCCACTGCCCAGGTGCTCATCGAGGTCATCGACGAGGCACGGCACGAACTGCTGGCCATGACGTACGCGGCGCGCGCCTATCCCGCTCTGACACGAGCTCTCACGGAGGCTGTGCACAGGGGAGTCCGGACGCACGTCGTGGTCGAGACCCTGGCCGGCGCCGGAGGGCTCCTCCGGGGGAAGGAACCGGCCGACGCGTTCGCGGCTGTGCCCGGCCTGCGGCTCTGGGCCTGGGCCCGGGACCCGGCCGAACAGATCCGCTCACGCCAGCACGCCAAGCTCGCGGTCGCGGACCGGCGCACTCTCTTCCTCGGCAGCGCCAACCTGACCGAGTCCGCCGCGCGGCGCAACATCGAGGCGGGCGTACTCGTGACCGGCGGAGAAGCACCACGACGCGCGGCGGAACACATCGTGGAGCTGCAACGCCTGGGCGTACTCAGGCCTTTCCCATCACGTCAAGTCCCCGACTGATTGCAAAAGTTCCTGACTGACTACGGACTTGTCCGACTCATCCCGGTCACAGCCGACGCCCTCCCGCACCTGCTACCGGAGCACCCGGCCATCGCGTCATGAGCCGGTCGACCCCGGGGAATGATGAGAAGGGACGAGAAAGGATGAGAAGGGACGAGAAGGGGCTGCGCAAGGACGAGAAGGCTTAGCGACGCGTGTAGTTGGAAACGACTATCACGACTGATTGGCGGGGCGACGACCCGCTGATTGACTGACGCGGGAGGTACTTCGTGAGGGACGCGCCCTTGTATCTGCGGCCACGGGCGGACCCACCACTCGCCTCACTCCTGGAGAACGCGCCGTTCCTGCACTCCCTGGTCGACGCGCTGGGATCGCCGCTGAACGTGCTGCTCCCGGACGTCGTCGCCCGGAACGCGGAGCGCTTCCTGGCCGTCTACCGGCGTCACCACCTTGCCGGGAGGGTCTACTTCGCCCACAAGGCGAATCGTTCCAGCGCCCTGGTGCGCAGGCTCGCGGCGTGCGACCCGGCAGCCGTCGGCATCGACGTGGCCTCTCTGGAGGAACTGCGGCACGCGTTGGGCTGCGGCTTCACCGGGGACCGGGTGATGGCCACCGGTCCGAAGGACCCGGAGTTCCTGTGGCTGGCCGCCACGGTGGGCGCGACGGTGAACCTCGACTCGGTCGCTGAGCTGGATCAACTGGCCGGGTTGGTACGGCAGTACGGGTCGGCCAGGACGCACGTGCTGGTGCGGCTTTCCGGGTTCGAGTCGGACGCCGGACCCGGCGGTGCGGGCACGCGGGTGTTGTCGCGCCGCAGCCGGTTCGGCACTCCGGTCGCCGAGGCGGACGAGTTGTGGGCGGCGCTGGAACGGCATGCGGACAGCGTCGAACTGGTCGGCCTGGCCTATCACCTGGACACCACCGGCCTGGAGGAGAAGGGCCGGGCCCTGGAGCGCTGCGTGCTGCTCATGGACGAGTGCCGCGCACGCGGTCTCGCGCCGCGCGCGGTGGACATCGGCGGCGGCTTCGGGGTCGGCTACGTCGAGGACGCCGGCGAGTGGGAGCGCTGGACGACCGCCTTGAGCGAGGCGGTCCTCGGCATCCGCCCACCCCTGACCTGGGGCGGCCACGGCTACGGGCTGCGCAACGAGGCCGGCACGGTCCGCGGCACCGCCGCCCTCTACCCCGCGCATCGCACCACCGCCGGACCTGGCTACCTCGACGAACTCCTCTCCCGCCCCGCCCCCGTCCTCGGCCGGGCACCGGCCACCCTGCTCCTGGAACACCTGCACGACCTGTACATCGAACCCGGCCGCGCCCTCGTCGACCAGTGCGGCCTGTCGCTGGCGCGGGTGCTGGAGGTGCGGCCCATGGGCGATGACCCGGGCCGGTACCTGGTGCGTCTCGGCATGAACGCCGGAGACGTGAGCCTGGAGGAACACGGGGTCCTCGTCGACCCCGTGCTGCTGCCGCGTGGCGGCCCTCAGCACGAGGCGACGGACGGCAGAGCGGACCACGGGGCGGACGACAGCGTGGACGACAGCGCCCACGACAGCGCGGACGGTGGGCCGGTCGGGGTTCATCTCGTCGGCAATCTCTGCCTGGAGGGCGACCTGATCACCCGTCGGCTGGTGTTCCTGCCCCGCCTGCCTCAGGTGGGGGACCTGCTGGCCTTCGTCAACACCGCCGGATACGTCATGGACTTCCACGCCCACCACGCGCAACGCCAGCCGGTGGCACGGACGGTCGCGGTCACCGAGGACGGCGGGACCTGGCGCTGGTGCCCGGATGAGAACTACTGGCCGATCACACACCCGCAGGGAGTGCCGTCATGAGGTACGACAGCATCACGGAAGCCATCGGCAACACGCCGCTGGTACGCATCGACCCCTCCGTACACGGTCTCCGCAACATCGACCTCTTCGCGAAACTGGAGATGCTCAACCCGTTCGGTTCCGTCAAGGACCGCCCGGCCTGGCACATGGCCCGCCCGCACCTGGAGGACGCGGCCGGTGGTGACGGGACGGTCGTGGAACTCTCCAGCGGCAACACGGCCAAGGCCCTCGCCCTGCTGGCCGGGATGCACGGGCTGAAGTTCAAGAGCGTGACCAACCGGATGCGCGTACCCGAGATCAAGGAACTGCTCCTGCTGCTCGGCGCCGAGATCGAGGAGTTGCCCGGACAGAGCGAGTGTCTCGACCCCACGGACACGGACGACCCGCTGACCCGCTTCCACCAGGCGCTCTCCGAGCCCGGCAGCACCTATCTGCACACCGACCAGTACTTCAACCCGCGCAACGTCGAGGCGCACGCGGCCGGTACCGGGCCCGAGATCGTCAAGGACCTCGACGGGCGGGTGCCGGACTGGTTCGTGGCCTGCGTCGGCACGGCCGGCTCCTCCACCGGCGTCGCCCGCGTCCTGCGCGAGCACGACGGAGACGTACGGGTGCTCGGGCTGGTCGCCGACAAGTCCGACTTCATACCCGGGATCCGCACCATCGACGAAGTGCACCAGGTCGGCCTGTTCGACCCCGCGACCTACGACGCTCTCGCCCCGGTCACCTCGCAGCAGGCCATCGACGGGATGGTCACCCTGATCCGCCGCTGCGGACTGCTGTCGGGGCCGACCGGAGGTGCCGCGTACCAGGGCGCCGTACGCCATTTGACGTCCGTCGACGCCGAGTTGGACGGTACCGGCCGTCGCCAGACCGCCGTGTTCATCGTCTGCGACCGGGCCGAGAGCTACCTGAGCTATGTGCGGCAACGCCGCCCGGAGCTGCTGGGCAGGCCGCGGCGCGGGCACTCCCCGTCGTCGCTCAGCGGCGACGAGATCAGGGCGGAGGGCCGTGCCGTCGACATCGACGGTGCGCGGCGCTGGATCGCGGAGGGAGAACCCCGGCCGCTGGTGGTGGATCTGCGGGGTCCGCACGCCTACGCCGCCCTGCACATCGAGGGCTCGGTCAACATCGTCGACGAACTCTTCGAGGAACTGGTCCGGCCGGGGCTGCCGTTCAGCAAGCGCACCCCGGTGCTCCTTGCCTGTCCGGTGGGGGAGAAGTCGCTGCGCTACGCCGCGCTGCTGTCCCGTATGGGTCACCCGGACGTCCGGAGCCTGGCGGGCGGCATCGTGGCCTGGCGGGACGCCGGCGCACCGCTGGTGAGGGAGTGAGCCGTGTCCGAGAAGACCTTGGATGAAGTCGACTCCTGGCAGCGGGAGTTGAGGGAGCAGTTCCCGATCGTCACCGCGCACCCGGATCTGACGTACCTGGACAGCGCGGCGACCTCGCAGAAACCGCGGGCCGTCCTCGATGCCGTCCAGACCTACCTCACCACCTCCAACGCCAACGCGGGCCGCGGTACGTATCCCTGGGCCAACCGCACCACGGAACTGGTCGAACGGGCCCGTGAACGGGTCAAGGAGTTCCTGGGGGACCGGCAACCAGGGCGCTCCACCGTCCACTTCACCAGCGGCACCACCGAGGGCCTGCGCACCGTCGCCCGTGACTGGCTCGTGCCGCTGCTCGCCGACGGCGACGAGATCCTCGTACCGTTCGCCGACCACCGGGCCAACCTGGAGCCCTGGCTCGAAGCGCGGCGGCTGCTGGCCGAGCGCGGAGTCGACGTGCGGGTACGGGGTTTGCCCTACCAGGCGTCCTCCGGCGACTACGACCACCGCGCCCTCGACGAGGTGATCGGGCCCCGCACCCGGTTCGTCGCCGCCACTCACGTCCACCATGTCTACGGCGGTGACATGAACGTGCACCGCCTGCGCGCCGCCGTCGGCCCCGGCGTACCGATCTGCCTGGACGCCGCCCAGAGCGTCGGCCACCTCCCCGTCGACGTCGGCGACCCGGCGCTCGACGTCGACTTCGTCGTCTTCTCCGGGCACAAGGCGATGGCCCTGCCCGGTACGGGAGCGGTGTGGGCGCGCAACACCCGGGGGCCGGTGCTGCGGCCCGAGGGGTGGCAGGGCACCCCCAACACCGCGGGCATCGTGTCGCTCCTGGCCGCGCTCGACTGGCTGGACGCGGCAGGGCCCGAACGCATCGCCCGCCATGTCACCCGGCTGACCACTCGTCTGACCGACCGGCTGCACCGCCTGGGAGGCTACGAGATCCTCGGCTGCCCCGTCGGTCTCGCCGCCGACAGCGCACTGCCCGCGGCTCAACGCCGGCACGGCATCGTCACCTTCCGGCACCGGGACATTCCCTCCGACGACCTGGGCTTCATCCTGTACAGCCACGGCTTCATGGTCCGGGCCGACAGTCTCTGCCAGGCCGGTGTCGACGAGAAGAGCGGGTCCGTGCGGGTCAGCCTGCACGTCTACAGCACCGACGAGGAGATCGATCGCCTGCTGTCCGTTCTCGGCTCGTTGGAGTGAACGGCCATTGATAATCGTTTCCACCTGTAGATTGCTCGGTAGTCGCGACAGGCGAGGGACGGGCGAGAGACGGGCGAGGTGGCACGGCCGGATGGGCGTGAGTATGGGAACGGCCAGTATGTGGGTGGAGCGCTGGGAGCGGCAGCAACAGCGGTACGCGGTGGACCGCGAGGAGCGGTTCGCGGTGATCGCCGACGTCACGGAACATCTCTGTGCCGGTCGCGACCGGCCGCTCCTGCTCGACCTGGGCTGCGGTCCAGGCTCCCTGTCCGCCAGACTCGCCCGCC